>NZ_CAIZIZ010000560.1 GCF_903933125.1 uncultured Lamprocystis sp.
GGTGACGGCTGGTGTTTTGGTCGACTTCAGACGATACCGCCGGTCTCCCGCTGCCGCCACCTCCGCAGGAGCCGCCGGCCCTGGTCCAGCCCACCCGTGCACAGCGCCCGGCCTCAGGCAAAAATGGCCAAAGTCGAGCCCCAATACCATGTAATTTCCCTCGCCTATCACATCTTGGGGCTGACTGACGGTTACCTCGACCCGGACGGGGATGGCTTTGCATCGGAGGGCAAGACGATTATGCAGGCGCGCAAGGAGGCCGTCCAGGCATTCATCAACGGGCATGTGGATGGGCCGGGGAAGTTCAAATTCTCTTTTGCGCTTGCGGATAATGCTTCCTTCCTCTCAGACCAGCATTGGTACAACATGAAGCTGTGGAATGGCCCCGCGCCAGCGGACTGTACCGCTCTCGTGACCCCGGTCCAAGGGACCACAGTCAATCTGATCACTTCCCAGAGCAGCAAGTTTGTCCCCTACATGCGCCTGCGTCAGAGTGGGCACTCGTCCCTACGCGACTGGGCGGGGGATCTGGTGACCTTTATCCCGATCCGGGACTTTCAATTTCGATCTGACCCTGCGCTTGACTTCAGTCCATTCAAACAGGCATTGGTGACCGGTTTTGTGAATGCGACCGACCCGAGGACCCAGGTAACAGGCACCTGGACCGGGGGGTTCAAGGGGCTGAGCATCACCTCTGCAAACTGGGAGCTTGAACTGACTGGCTGGAAGATCGGCTCGGGTTTGGTCCCGCCGGATCTCAGCAAGCTTACGGATATAGCGATTCACATGGACACCATCGCCGAGTACTAGCCAACGGGCCCCACGGAGCCGAACGGGATCATGAACCGCGCCATTACACTGTGCCTCGCCCTGGCAAGCCTGCTCTTGCCGGGCGTGCTTTGGTGCGAGGACAAGTCCGGTGTCGAGCCCCAGGTGCTGTCTCTACCCAAGGGCCCAGGTTCTATCGAAGGGCTCGGCGAATCTTTCGAGCCCCAACTCAATACCGGCACCGCCGCGTATCAGGTGAAGTTAGCGGTCCCGCCTGGTGTGAACAAGCACCAACCGGCGTTGGCGCTGCTCTACAACAGCGGCTACGGTAACTCCGCCCTGGGAATCGGCTGGCGGCTGAATGTGCCCTCGATTCAGCGTCAGACAGACAAAGGCTTGCCGACCTACACCGATGCGGACACCTTCATCCACTCCGACGGCGGGGAACTGGTGCCCCTGGGGGCCGGCTTGTTTCGGCCCAAGATTGAAGGTTCGTTCCACCGCCTTCAGCGGGTGGGCGACGGGTGGCAGGTCTGGGAGCGGGACGGCACCCGCCTGGACTTCGGCACCAGCGCCGCCGCCCGGATGGACACACCGCTGGGTAGCTTCGAGTGGCGCCTGGAGCGATCGACCGATACCAACGGCAACGAGATCCGGTACCTGTACGAGACCCACGGTGGCCAGCCCTATCTTTCCGAGATCCGCTATAGCCTGGCGGCGGCGACCCTCTACAAGTCCGTGCATTTTCGATATGAGGATCGTCCGGACGCCTTCACCGACTGCCACAGCCGCTCCCGGGTGCTGACCGCTCGGCGCCTTGCGGCCGTGGAGATGCGCTCCCAGGGGGTCCTGGTTCGCAAGTATCGGCTGGACTACCAGGCGGGTGCCCCCTTCTCCCTGTTGGCCAGCGTGGTGCAACTCGGCGCCGACGGCCTTAGCAGCCTGCCGGCGATGGCGTTCGGTTACAGCGGTTTCGACCCGACCAGCTTCATCGTCGGTACCCTGACCAATCCACCGCCGTATGGCGTGTCGCTCACCAATCCGAACGTCGATCTCATCGACATCGATGGCGACGGTCTGCCTGACCTCGTTCACACGGACCGTCTCTCCGGCAGCCACCGTTTCTATCTCAACCGGGGTAGGGGCGCCCTGGGGGCCGACCCGGTATCGCCCGCCGGATCACCCCAGTATTACCTGGACACCAAGGGCGTGATGATGTCGGACATGGACGGGGACGGGCTGGCGGACCTGTTCATCCGCGGCGTCTCCGACTTTGGCTACTTCCGAAACCGCGGGCGGCTGGCCTGGGAGGAGACGGACTGGAAGGACTATTCGCCCATGCCTGGCTTTACCTTCCAGGATGCCAATGTCCGGCTGGTCGATGTCAACAACGACAAACTCATCGACGTGCTACGCGACAATGGCTCTGCCTATCAGGTCTGGCTCAATCCCGGCGAAGGGCCCTGGAACCCTGAGTTCGACGCCGAGACGACACTGCCCCTTGGGGCGCACCTCGGCTTTACCAGTCCCACTACCAAGTTGGGCGACATGAACGGCGACCGCATGGAGGATCTGGTCTTTGTTCGGACCGACGGCGTGTCCTACTTCCCCAGCAAGGGCAACGGCGAGTTCGACGGCGAGGTGGAGATGGGCAACCCGCCCACCGGCCTCCTGCCCGCCGACGCAACCCTCACCGACATCAACAACGACGGCCTCGTCGATCTGGTGGTGGTGGGCAACGAGCATGTCCGGGTATGGCTCAACGGGGCTAACGGGGCCTACAAGCCCGAGAACCTGCTGGAAGACACCCCCAGCACGGCGGGCAACAGCGCCTTCCGCTTCGCCGACCTGGACGGCGACGGCTTCCGCGACCTGCTGATCACCAATCAGGATGCCCGCGATCCCTACCAAACCGTCTCTTTCAACGCCGGCGTCCACCCCAACCTTCTGACCCGCATCCGCAACGGCCTGGGCCAAGAGACCCGCATCGAGTACCGCTCCTCCATCGAGGACTACCTGCGCGACCGCGACGCGGGTAACCCCTGGACGCGCAAGCTGCCCTTCCCGGTCCATGTGGTCAGCCGGGTGACGGTGCGGGACAACAACAGCGGTCAGGAGTACGTGACCGATTACCGGTATCGGGACGGCTATTACGACGGCGCCGAGAAGGAGTTCCGCGGCTTCGCCCAGGTGGAAAAACTGGAGCACGGCGGCCCCGGCGCCCCCAGCCTGCTCACCCGCCATAGCTTCGACGTGGGCGATACCCAGGAGAGCCGCAAGGGGATGCCGCTCGCCCAGGCGGTCATGGTGGAGGGCGGGACCCAAACCCCGCCTGTCGGGCTCTTCGAGGCGGCCGACCACCGCCTGACCACGCGGACCCTGGCCACCGGTACCAACGGGGTCCCGGTCACCTATTCCTTCACCCATCAGACCGATACCCGAATCTACGAGGGCACCGCCCAGCCGGTGGCGCTGCGTCGCGCCTGGGACCAGGACGGCTATGGCAACGTCATCGCGGACCTCGACTACGGCATCGTCGTAGGGACCGACCTCGGTGCCGGGCAGGATGAGGTGCTGACCCGCACCGACTACCGCATCGACACGGCGCGCTGGATCGTCAACCTCCCGAGCCGGGTGAGCAAGACCGATCGAATCGGCGGCTTCGTCAGTCTGCAACGCCTGACCTACGACACCAACGGGAACCTCAAGGTCGACGAGCGCTCGCCGGACGGGACCCGCTTCATCGCGGTGACCCGCAACGACTACGACGGCTACGGCAACATCGTCAAGGTCACCGACGCCAACGGCCACTGGCGCCGCCTGGACTACGATCCGACCTTTCATGCCTTCCCGATCACGGAGACCATCGGGGACCTGGGGCTGAGCATGACGGCGACCTACGACCTGGGCCTGGGGCTCATGACCGCCTTCACCGACCCCAACGGCCACACCACCGGCTTCGGCTACGACACCTTCGGGCGCCTGACCCGCATCATCAAACCCGGCGACACCGCTGCCCTGCCCACCCAGACCTTCGAGTACCGTCTCGGCGACCCGGTGAGCGCCATCGCCACCAAGAGCCGCGAGGTCTCAGGCCAGCCCGGCACCTACGACAGCCTCACCTGGTTCGACGGCCTGGGCCGCAAGCTCCAGACCCGCTCCGAGGGGGAGAACGGCGACTGGGTGGTGAAGGACGCTGCGGTCTTCAACCAGCGCCGCGGCCTGGCCCGCCAGTGGCTGCCCCACTTCGCCCCCTCTTCGGATTACGCCGATCCCGACCCGGCCCTGGCCCATACCGACATCCAGTACGACGCCCGCGGGCGCTCCATCCGCGAGACCAACCCGGACGCGACCTTCCGCACGACCCGGTACCTGCCCCTGACCGAGATCAAGTCCGACGAGGAGGACAACCTCCCTGGCGGCCCCCATGCCGATACCCCCCACACCTCCATCAGTGACGGGCGCAAGCGCCTGGTCGAGGTCCGCGAGCGCAACGGCGTGGAGACCTATGTCACCCGGTATGGCTACGACGGCCTGGATAACCTCACCCGCATTCTGGACCATCAGGGCAATCTCAAGACCCTGCGGTTCGACGGCCTGGGCCGCAAGACCCGCATGGAGGACCCGGACAAGGGCCTCATGACCTACGGCTACGACGACGCCGGCAACCTGCTGCAAGCCACCGATGCCAAGGGCCAGACCGTCATCTATACCTACGAGCCGGCCAATCGGACCCTGACGGAGGCGGTGGCGGGCGATGGCGTCAAGGTCCGCTACCACTACGATGCCGACTTGCCGCCGGGCGGCCCGGCCCTGGAGAACACCCTGGGGCGCCTTGCCTGGGTGGAGGACCAGGCCGGCCGGCAGAGCTACTCCTACGACACCCGCGGCAAGGTCGCCCGCCAAGTCCGCCGTCTCGACGGGCTGGACTTCATCACCGGCACGGACTGGGACGCCATGGACCGCCTGACCCGGCTCACCTACCCGGACGGCAGCCAGATCAGTTACCAGTACAACGCCATGGGTCAGTTGGAGTCCGTGCCGGGCTATGTGGAAGCCATCGACTATGCCCCCACCGGCCAGAAGTCGACCTTGCGCTACGCCAACGCACTGGCGAGCCGCTACGACTACGATGGCCGCCAGCGCCTCGACCGGCTGCGCACCGAAGGCCCCGGCAGCCAGTTCTTGCAGGACCTGCGCTACAGCTACGACGGGGCCAGCAACATCGTCCGTATTGCGGATCAGCGCCCGGTCAAGACCCCGGAGGACCGTACCGGCGACTACGGCTACGACGACCTCTACCGCCTCACCAGCGCCACCGCCCCCGCCTGGACCGAGACCTACGCCTACGACAGCATCGGCAACATGACTTTCAAGTCCGACCTGGGGGTCATGACCTACGGTGCCGGCAGCGCCGGGCCCCACGCCCTGACCCGCGCCGCCGGCATCGACTACGGCTACGACGCCAACGGCAACCTCGCCGCCAAACAGGGGTTCGGCTATCGTTTCGACTACCGCGACCGGCTGGCCCGGGTGGACCGCGCCGGGAACGGCGTGGGCGACGGCGCCGTCATCGACTACGCCTACGACTCCGGCTTCGACCGCAAGCGCAAGACCGTTACCCTGGGCGGTGAGTCCCAGACCACCCTCTATGTGGACCGCTACACCGAACTGCGCGGCGACCGGCTCATCAAGCAGGTCTTCGCCGGGGACCGGCTGGTGGCGCGAGTGACGACGGCCCCCTTCGACCCCGCCATGTTGGCCGGCTGGGCGCCCCCGCCGGACCTGGACGACCTGGATGTCAACCCGCGGGACGGCGTCATCAGCCTGGCGGAGATCCGCGGCCTAGGGTCCGACCCCGGCGTCGTCGAGCCCGCGGATGCGGCGGCGGCCCTGCGCGTCTATGCCCAGGGGCGGGAGACCAACCCGAACCGGCTGCCCTTCGCCACCATGGCCCAGGCGGTGCACGCGGTTGGCCAGTTGCCGCGGCCTGCGACTCAAGAGACCGTCTTCTATGTCCCTGATCATTTGGGGAGCGCCAGCGTGGTGGCGGATACCGCTGGGGGCGTGTTGGAGGAGTCGGTGTTTTATCCCTATGGGAAGGATCGGGTGCGGACCGGAGAGTATGAGAGCGAGTATCGGTTTACTGGGAAGGAGTTGGATGGGGAGACTGGGCTGCATTATTTTGGGGCGAGGTATCTTGACGCTTTAACCGGGCGGTTTGTCAGCGTTGACCCGCTTTATGCTGGGCTGCGAAAAGAGGACGCATCTAATGCTGAAGGATCTAACGGCAAAGACATTGCAGAGCATTCCAGAGAGGATTATCCAATCAATAGCGCTCCGCCTCACTTAGCACAGGGCAAGGCGAACAGTCTGATACCAACGTTAAGCGTCGCTGGAAATAGGGTTGCGCTGGGCCCGAGATTCCTCGGGCCAGGGGATTACGCAAGTTATGATCCGCGACTCCTTTATTCGTACGCCTATTCCTCTTGCAATCCAGTCGTAAACATAGACCGCACGGGCTTATCTTCCGAGGCGGCGCAGGAAGATCACGCAGCAAGAGACAAACTAATTGAAACAGGAGCCCATATTGTTGTTGCCATTTTTGATCCGATTGTTGCAACCATTCTGTTTACAGCGAAGGGGGTCGGTGATATGGCAAACGCTATCGCTGACACTGCCGTAGATCTCAAGCCAGTTCTGAAGGATCTGAATAATGTAAAGAAGGGAATGCCACCTCAAACTCTCGGCGGAAAGGACCGTAGGTTGGGGTGAGCTTGCGAACCCCAACGATTGGTGGCCGGGGATGTTGGGGTTCGTTCCTCACCCCAACCTACACCGGCCGGGCTCCACAGGTCCGTAGGTTGGGGTGACGAAGGAACCCCAACGATTGGTGGCCGGGGATGTTGGGGTTCGTTCCTCAC
>NZ_CAIZIZ010000561.1 GCF_903933125.1 uncultured Lamprocystis sp.
CCGCGGCGAAGGGGGCCAGGAAGCGGCGCTCCGGCGACCAGTCAGCGATGGCGAAAACCACTGACTGGAAGGCGCCGGCCTGTTCCTGGAGCGCCTCATGGAAGATGGCCGCGATGCGGGCCGGGTCGTTACCGTAGGTCCTGCAGCCCCAGGCGCCGAGGACCAGCCCGGTGTAGCCGAAAGCGCGCGCGATGGCCAACACGCGGCGGATGCGGGGCTGCATCTGGTCGGCAGCGGCCTCCTGGCCCAGCTTGGGCGCGTAGGGCGCGGCACAGGTCAGGATACCGAGCGGCCAGGGCTGATCCAGCGGCGTGCCGTCATCGGCGCGGAAGATCGGCACGTCCGGGGAGAGGATCGCCCAGTCAGTCGAGTCCGGCAGGGGTCTCGCGGCGTGAGCCGTGTACATGGGATCGCCGGCCAGGGTGGCGAAGAGCGCGCTGGAGCGGCACAGCAGACTTTCCTGACCCCGGTTGCCTTGCTGGAAGCCGCCGCCGGGGTGGAGTCCGTTGGCGAAATTGAGTACCAGCACGCGCCGGGCCGTCGCCGTGAGGCGCCGCGCGGTGGCGAGCGTGCTCTCGTTGACGACCTGGACTTGGGTGACGGTGAACCCCAGCGGCCCCTCCTGGGGCAGAACGGCATCCGCCGACAGGCTGAGTTTGGCAGCGACGGCCGCGGCCACGGCGGCACCCCAGTGCACGGGCTGCACGGCCGCGTTCGGATAGGTCCCCGCCGCAATCGCGGCCAGTGCCGACTGTCCCAGGGCCGCGGCCTGTTCGCGCGGGATCTTGCTCAGCGTGCGGCAGCGTTCGGCGCGTTCCGGGCCGTCCTGACAGGGGAGATACGCCAACCGGGCGGCATCGCGTTGCGCCGGTCCCGCCTGATCCCGGATGCGCTCCCCGCGCGCTCCGCGGCCACGCAGGACATTGCCCGATCCATAGACGGCCTCCTTGGCGCCCCGGCTGCCCAGGGCCTGGCGATGGCGCTCGACCTCGGACTCCAGCGCGGCGGCCAGATCCAACAGCACCGGGTCTTTGCCGCCATAGTCGCGAATCCGCTTGGCGGCATCGCGCAGGATCGTGCGTGCCCGCTTGAGATCGCCCTCGCGGTTGGCCGACGCGGTGTCGTAACGTGCCTGATGGGCCAGGTGCTCGGCGACCCGACGCTCGACCTCGACCTGGCGGGGCTGGGACTTGCGGGCGGCATCGTCGACCCAGGTCCAGCGGAAGTCGGCCGCAGCCAGGGAGCGGTCGCCGTCGTTGACCTGCACTCGCAGCGGGCAATCGGCGTTCATGGCGCCCGGCGGGAAGCGGACGCTGACCAGCAGGTCGAGTACCTGTCCGCTCACCAGGTCGCCGGGATGGATGCTGAGGGCATGGTCCCCGGTCTTGGTACGCCAGGCGCCCAGGGCCTTCACCTTAAGGCTCCCGTCCCATGACAGGTGCACGTGGGGATCGGCGCAGACCACGGCGAGTGCGTCCCCGAGTTCTCGCCCGATGACGCCCGCGATATCCTCGGCACTGGCGATGTCATGGAAGGCACCACCGCCGGCATCCGCCAGCGGCCCGAGCAGTGACTCGTTGTAGTCGTCGCCGACGCCGAAGGTGCTGGTACGGACGCCAAGCGCAAGCAGTTGCGCAGCGTGAACGGCAAGCTCAGCGGGATCGACGATGCCGACATTGGCCTGACCGTCAGTGAGCACGAAGCAGCGGCGCAGACGCTCGTTCGGGGGCTCGCGGCCGATCAGACCGCAGGCGGTAAGCCAACCCTCGCCAAGATTGGTGGTCCCGCGAGGACCAACTTGGCTGAGTGCCGCGCTGGCCGCGGTCCGGACATCGGCACCCGCATGAGTCAGTGGCAGGACGGTCTTGATGCGGTCGTCGAAGACCACCAAGGCGATCCGGTCACGGGGTCCGAGACGGTCGATAGCCGCCAGGGCGGTCTCACGGGCGCGCGGCCACTTGTCACCGCCCATCGACCCCGAGCGGTCGAGCGCCAAGGCCAGGTCGACCGGGGCGCGCTCGCCGCTGAGGCGCGGGACGCGCAGTCGCAGGTGCAGAAAGCGTTCGCTCAGACCGGCCGCGCGGATCAGTCGGCGGTCGGTGTCCAGCGTGAGCCCCAGCCGGTCGCGGGCCTCAGGGTTCGGCGCGTCGGCGCCGTCAGCGTCGGCCGTGATCCGGACGTTTCCGACGACGACGCGTGACAGGCTCTCGGCAATGGCGGACATGGGCGTCTCCTTCAGGTTGTCGTAGCGGCGGACGGGGACTGCTGGGGTCGGCGCCTGCCCGGTTGGGTCTTGGTGGGTGGAGTCCTGGTCAGGGCGCGGTGCTGAACAGCCGCTCCGCCTGCTCCAGCAGGGCGTCGAGCCGACGCTGGTCGGCGCGGGCGAGCGGTCGACGCACATGCAACTCGATATCCGGGTGCAGGGTGATGCGCTCCCACGTGCTGCGGTGCGGTGGCCGTGCGATCGGCGGTGGTGCAGGCGCGGCCGCGGGTTCCGGTCGCGCGGCACCGGCGGGCGGTTCGCCATGCCGGGCGGGCTTGCCCAACACCTGGCGCACATAGTCGTAGGCCGTCGCGGGAGCATCCGGCACGGCGCCCGGTTCGACCAGCGCCGCGGCCACACCGGCATCATCGAGGGCCTCCAACTGCGCCCGAATCGTGGCCAGCGGCTGGTGGGCCTCCTGCAAGCGCCGGATCAGCCGCAGGCGGTCGCGGTGGCCGGCGCCATAGCTCGCGGCCGGCCCCCGCCCCGCCGACGCCGGCAGCAGTTTCTCCGCCAGGTAGTAGCGGATGGTGCGCACGGGGACGCCGGTCTCGCGGCTGAGGGTGTTGATGTCGAGTGGGTCAGTCATGGGCTTAACTATACATCAAACAGTGGCACTGTCAATATATCGACAGGCGAGATACTGCAAGACCAAGGAGGGCGGTTCGTGCCCGGTCGGGGCTGTTTCGCAGTATGGTGAAAGGGGCTGACCTGCTCTGGTGCGATCTCAGGTCGAGACTCTCGGCACTGGCCCTGAACGGCCTGACCGCGGACGACCTGGTCCACCACGGCGGCGCCCGCAACGAGTAAGATGAATGTCCCCCATGGGAGCGGCGTCCCGCCGCGATGGGTGCTGCGGAGACCTCGAACGGTAGGGCTAAGCGCCCGGCCCCATCGCGGCGGGACGCCGCTCCCACAGGGTCGCTGCGCGACTTTCATCGTCAAGCCTCGACATCTTATACGACGCCCGAACACGGGTCACAACGATGATAAACGCCTGCGAGAGCATCCTTGGCGCTGCGATAAACTCGATTACGACCAAGACACCAAAGGCGGTCCCTAATGGACAAACCGCGCCATCACGGTGATCCCGCGTGGCATTGATCACCGTCGGACCCTTCAACCGCGTCGAAGGGGACCTGGAGGTCCGGCTTGAGATCACCGACGGGCAGGTCACCCAAGCCTGGGCCAACGCGCCGCTGTACCGGGGCTTCGAGCAGATCCTGCAAGGCAAGGACCCGCGCGACGCCCTGGTGCTGACCCCGCGCCTGTGCGGCATCTGCTCCGTCTCCCAGTCCATGGCCGCCGCCTACGCCCTGGCCGATGCGCAGAACCTGCAAATGCCGCCCAACGGCGACCTGGCCACCAATCTCATGCTGGCTGCCGAGAACCTGGCCGATCATCTCACCCATTTCTATCTTTTCTTCATGCCGGACTTCGCGCGCGCGGTCTATGCCGCCGAGCCCTGGTACGGACCAGCGGCGGCACGCTTCCGCGCCCATACCGGGACAGCCGCCCGCGAGTGGCCGCCCGCACGCGCGCAATTCCTGCACCTGATGGGCCTCCTGGCCGGCAAGTGGCCGCACTCGCTGAGCCTGCAACCGGGCGGCTCCGCCCGGCCGATCCAGGCCCAGGAGCGGCTGCGGCTGCTGGCCATCCTCGGTGCCTTCCGCCGGTTCCTGGAGACCCGGACCTTCGGCGACACCCTCGACGCCATCGTCGCCCTGGACAGCGGCGCGGCCCTGGGACGCTGGACTGCCGCCCGGCCGCCGCACAGCAGCGACTTCAGACATTTCCTGCACTGTTCGCACCAGCTCGGCCTGGATCGGCTCGGCCGTGCGACCGACCGCTTCATGAGCTTCGGGAACTATCTGATCGGCGCCCGGCGGCTCTTGCGCTACGGCCTGTGGGACCACCAGGGCCCCCGGCACCTGGATCTCGCGACCATCACCGAAGATCTGAGCCACAGCCGGATGCTGGGCGGCGAGGCGCCCCTGCATCCGTCCCAGGGGGTCACTCTGCCGGACTTGGACCGTCCGGATGGCTACACCTGGTGCAAGGCGCCGCGTCTGGATGGGCAGGTGGTCGAGGTCGGCGCCCTGGCCCGCCAGATGGTCGACGGGCATCCCCTGATCCGCGATCTGGTGGCACACAGTGGCGGCAATGTGCAGAATCGCGTGATCGCACGCCTGCTGGAAACGGCCCGGGTGACTCTGGCCATGGACGACTGGATACGTCGGCTGGTGCCGGGCGAACCCTTCTGCAGCCACGGCGAATTGCCCGATGAGGCGGAGGGCGCCGGTCTGGTGGAGGCCGCCCGCGGCAGCCTGGGTCACTGGCTGCGGGTGCGCAAGGGGCGCATCCACACCTATCAGATCATCGCCCCCACCACCTGGAATTTCTCACCCCGCGACCGGGGGAACATCCCCGGCGCGCTCGAACAAGCCCTGGTCGGCGCCCCGGTGCGCCCAGGGGAACGCACCCCCATCAGCGTCCAACATATCGTGCGGTCATTCGATCCCTGCATGGTCTGTACCGTGCATTGAGGAGGCCACATCCGACACGGCCGTTATGGCAGTCCGGATGCCGACAAGGCCCCATTCAGCGCTTTGTGCGGCCGCGCCCTCAACCCGCCTCGGCGACCCCACCCTTGCGATACGCTTCCGCCTCCTCGGCGGTCAGCGGACGCGCCTCTTCTTCGAGCATCACCGGGATATCGTCGCGCACCGGATAGGCCAGACGGCCGGAACACGAGATCAGCTCCGAGCGCGCCTTGTCATAAATCAGCGGCCCCTTGGTCACGGGGCACACCAGTATCTCCAGCAGATTCTTGTCCAGCATACGGATTCTCCAGATGTTCTTGAGGTCGAAAGGGATTGCGCGGGGCCGCTCCGCGCGGCCGACCCAGCGCCAAGCGGCGATGATGGACTCAGGGCGCGGTCGCGGTAAAGCGCGGGGTGATGGCGTCCTCGCGGCGGCCGCGATCGTCGTTGCGGCCGTAGGGGCGGGCTTCAAACCCGCCCCTACACCGAGAGACTGACACTGGTGGCGAATTCTCCCGACCGCGGAGCCTGGAAAGAACGTATCTCGCGCCAAGGCGCCAAGCACGCCAAGAAAAGCGCAATCCTGCGGTGACCCCCGTCACCCCGCGAGCGCCTCCGGTTTCGATAGCGCTTGAAGAACCTTGGCGTCTTGGCGCCTTGGCGTGAGACATTCCGGAACTGAGTCAAGCCGGTGCGGCGGATACGCCCGTTTGAGCGCAATTCGCCACCAGTGTCAGGGACTGTCCGGATATCAGGTACGACGGCTCTACGCGCCCGACTCCGCCACCGCCAGCGCGCTATGCCGGCGCGAGTACGCGAAGTAGATGACCAACCCCAGCAGCAACCACAGACCGAAGCGCAGCCAGGTGATCAGCGGCAGTTGCAACGCCAGGTACAGACAGGCGGCGGCGCCGAGCAGCGGGATCAGCGGCGACCAGGGAGTGCGGAAGGGGCGCGGCAGGTCCGGATGGGTATAACGCAGCCAGATCACGCCCAGGCACACCAGAAAGAACGCGGCCAGGGTGCCGATATTGACCAACTCGGCCACCTGCCCGATCGGGGTGAACCCCGCGATGGCCGCCATCAACAACCCACTGATCAGGATCACGCGGACCGGAGTCGCGGTACGCGGGTGAACCCGGGCAAAGACCGGGGGCAGGAGCCCATCGCGCGACATGGCCAGAAACACCCGTGTCAGCCCGTAATAGAGCACCAGCATCACCGTGGTCAATCCGGCAATGGCCCCGGCCGCGATCACCCCGGCCGCCCAGGGATAGCCGAGGCGCAGCATCACATCCGCCACCGGTGAGCCGACGTTCAGCGAGGGGTAGGCGACCACCAGGGTCAGCAGTCCGGCGACCAGGATATAGATCACCGTGCACACCGCGAGCGAGACAAGAATGCCGATCGGCAGGTCACGCTGGGGATTGCGCGCCTCTTCGGCCGCGGTCGAGACCGCATCGAAGCCGATATAGGCAAAGAAAATCAGCGCTGCCCCGCCCATCACGCCGCTCCAGCCGAAAGGCATGAAGGGACTCCAGTTGGCCGGCTCCACATGGGATGCGGCGACGATGACGAACACCGCGATGGCGGACAGCTTGACCAACACCATCACCGCATTGACCCGCGCGCTTTCCCGCACCCCGATGCTCAGCAGCACACCCAGCGTCAGCACGATCAGTGCGGCCGGCAGGTTGATCCAACCGCCCTCCAGCGGACCTTGCTGCAGGACCAGAGGGAGCGCCAGCCCGACCGCCTCCAGTGCATTATCGGCATAGGCCGACCAGCCGATGGCGACCGCCGAGGTCGCGACCGAATATTCCAGGATCAGGTCCCAGCCGATCATCCAGGCCACGATCTCGCCCAGGCCCGCGTAACTGTAGCCATAGGCACTGCCGCAGCCGCCGATGGACGCGGCCAGTTCCGCGTAGGCCAGGGCGCTGAAGGCACAGGCCGTTCCCGCCACCAGATAGGACAGGATGATGGCCGGTCCGGCCTGAGTCGCCGCGGCCACCCCGGTCAGCACGAAGATGCCGGCGCCGATGATGGCACCGATCCCGAGCAGGGTCAGGTCCACCGGACCGAGCACCGGGCGCAGCGCCGGCCCGCCCAGGCTGTGATCCGCGTTGATCGATTTGGTCCGCAGCAGTCCCGACAGTCGCATACGACCTCCGACAAAATGCACCTGAACACCGGATGAAGCACGTTTAGCCGCGCATGAACGCGCGTAAACGCGATGGGATGATCGCATACCTCGATTCCCGCATGGTTGAGCGGACCAGGCCGATCCTGTCGGCGATTATCGCGGTTTCTCGGCGCAAGCACAGTTCGCTATTGGGGACTTCGTTGTTCCCGCCGCAAAAAGACTGGATATCGAGGCTTGACCGTGAAAGTCGCGCTGCGACCCTGTGGGAGCGGCGTCCCGCCGCGACGGGGCCGGGCGCGTCGCCGAAGCGTTAGAGGTCACCGCGGCACCGCATCGCGGCGGGACGCCGCTCCCACGAGGGACATTCATCTTCGTGGGTGGCTGATGCTCCTTTCAGCGCTGACAGCCCGGTTCAGTTAGGGTCATGCTCATGGCCGAAACACGCCTGATAATCGACGCAGTCCGCACAATTGGGCGACTTGCAGATCGGCACCTCGGCACGCTCGCACAGTTGACGGTAGAAAAACTTCTTCCATTTCATATCCCCGACGTTGCGCTTTGCCAGCTCCGGAAAGTGCTCCGTCATCAGTCGGGTCAACAAGGGCCGGTTCGGCAGCCCCATATCCTGCCACAGGTGATTGTCGCGCATGGCCGCGGACGCAATCGCGTGACTGAGCCAGGTGAGCCGCTCGCTCGGCTCCCGCCGGAACTCCATCAGCAGATCCAGGAGATCCTGAAGTTCGTCCAACGAGGCAGCGTCGCGGCCGGGATCGCCATTCGTCAGTTCGGTCGCCGGGAAGTAGGCGTCCAGCAGTCGGCGAAAATCCGACTCCGGCAATCCGCGGATCAATGGACACTGACCGGCGGCCAGGGCCCGTCCGATCACGCCCGCAAAGGCCAGGGTCAGCGGGTCCGTCGGGTCGCGGGCAACCCGCAGCAGGGTCTGATCACCCGGCATCGACGGATGTGCACCGACTGAGGGCGCCGCAGCCCAATCGGGCGCGGGCTCAAGGGTCGGGTCGGCAGCCGTCGTGGAAGACGTCCGCGCGGGAAGACTGACGAACCCGGTTGCTCGCGCTTGGAATTCCATGGGGTCTTGACCTCAATGACGTTGGTTGTTGGCCGCCCCGCGACAGCGGCTGACCGGGCGCACTGCGCGCGCAAACCGCACCGTGCTCAGGTGCGACAACACCGTACGCGACGCAACCACCAGCGCATCGCTGTACGCGTGTTGCAGGACGCCGCGGCGGTCAGTCGCCGACCGCAGCCGACCAAAAACGATACAAGAATCAAACCAGGTGTGCGACGAATGCTTGATTTCCGTTCTGGATCAGCAGCGCTATCCTGGTTGGGATTGGCTCTCTTTCCAGCGATCCCAGCGCTTTGCTTGCGCCGACGCTTGGACAGCCCTCGGTTCTGGAAAGCGAAAAGAGTGAGGTTGGAAAGGAGACGATTCCGGCAAGTACGAGCGGGTCGAGGCCGGCCGGCGGCCGGTTGGCCAGATGCAGTAGCGCGTCCATGAGCTCGGCGCACAGTTTCGGCGCCGGGGGCACGTATGACACG
This sequence comes from uncultured Lamprocystis sp., assembly GCF_903933125.1. GTDB lineage: Bacteria > Pseudomonadota > Gammaproteobacteria > Chromatiales > Chromatiaceae > Thiodictyon. Next base: position 8,516 of record NZ_CAIZIZ010000561.1, read on the forward strand.
CCCGCAGGACCGGGAATGCCGCCTTTTTGGAGCCGGTTTTGCTCGGTGCGGAACGCAGAGGCCAGCGCCAGTGGGTTGTTGACCACGGCATTGTGGAGATCGACCACCCGGCGTACCAGGGAAGACCGGCGCACCCAATCGGTCCGCCACCCAGGCGTAGCCGACCGGGCCGGTCGGGGTCCGCGGGGGATGCAGGGGGCTGTTCATGACTCAGTCACGGCGATCGGAACGGAATTTTCTTGACAGGGCCAAACTTTTATTCAGTCGGGCACCTCGCGCAAGGTTTTTCTTCAGTCCGACCCGGCTTATCCGTCGAGCGATATGCAATGTGGATTGCAGCCGCGCGGTCAGCCTCCGGGTCCGGGAGGACGGACGGGGGCACTCGCCATCCGGAGCAGCAACCTCAGTTGTCCACCCCAACGATGACACTGGAGGCCGGGAAGATGGCGCAGGCTGGGGTGTGCTCGGCGATTGCCAGGCGGTCGAGCAGATCCGCGGCGATCACCCCGCGGACCGTGACACCGGACGGCATGGCGATGACGACCTCGGCCGGCCCGTCACCGCGGGTGATGCGCTGAACCAGGCCGCACAGGGTATTGGTGCCGGGCCGGGCCTGCGGGTCCGGCTCGCGGCCGATGCCGACGGCAACCGCCTTGATCAGCGCCCAGACCGCGCGTCCGGGGCGCAGGCTCAGGGCTTCGACGCTCTCGTTGGTGACCCCGGCGCTGAGACGGTCGCCGCCCTGAATCTCGATCTCGATCTGCGCATCCACGGTGCGCGCGGTCACCGCGACGATCCGGCCGAACAACTGGTTACGGGCGCTGGTGCGCATGGCGAGGCGCCGCAGCAGGTCGAGCGCCGCGCCCGAGTCGCCCATGGCCGCGTTGATGCCGTCCAGAAAGCGCCGGTACTCGCCGGCAATGGTGCGATAGGCCGCGATCAGGCGCCGGCCCTCGTCGGTCAGCCGGGCCCCGCCGCCGCCGCGGCCGCCGGTGGCGGTCTCCACCAAGGGCTTGGGGGAGGCGTTGTTGATCGCGTCCACGGCGTCCCAGGCGGCCTTGTAGCTGACGCCGACACCCTTGGCCGCCTGGGTGATGGAACCGCGTTCACCGATCTGCTCTAGGAGAGCGATGCGTTCTTCCCCAAGGAAAGCAACATCATTTACGTCGAGCCAAAACGCGCCGTCGACCCGCAGCGGGCGCTCGCTCTTCCGGGACTTGTGCGGCGTGCTCACTCAGGTGCTGCCTCTTATAAATATTAATTAAATCATATAACTGACCCCATAATCCGCGACCATGTTACGCCTCATCCGAACGGTCTACAAGGCGCTGCAACGGGCGCCGGCAATTCCACATTTGGGCAGCATCGCGCGACCCCTAGGTGGATGCGGCGCGCGCGACCGACGTGCCGGGTCTATGACACCGAGCGGCGCGCCTTATCCACCCTACAGCGGAGCTGGTTTCGTAGGGTGGATAAGCGCAGCGCATCCACCATCAGCCGCGCTGCCGACGGCGGCCTGCGCCGATCCAGCGTGAGGACGGGAGGCAATGCTATAGTTTCGCTGTAACCAAATCCCAAGCAATCCGGAGGACAGTCCCATGGCGGCGAAAACGATATTGATGCTGGTCGGTGACTTCGTCGAGGACTACGAGGCGATGGTCCCTTTCCAGATGCTGCAGATGGTCGGACACAAGGTCCACACGGTTTGTCCCGATAAGCAGCCGGGCGACCGGGTCCGCACCGCTATCCACGACTTCGAGGGCGACCAGACCTACAGCGAGAAACCTGGACACCTGTTCGCGATCAATACGGACTTCTCGCTGGTCGATCCGGCACGGTATGACGCACTCGTCATCCCCGGCGGCCGTGCCCCCGAATATTTGCGGCTGAACCCACGAGTCATTGAAATCGTGCGTCATTTCGCCGCCGCCGACAAGCCGATTGCCTCGGTCTGCCATGGCCAACAGATCCTCGCCGCGGCCGGGGTCCTGGACGGCAAGCGCTGTACCGCCTACCCGGCCGTGCGCCCCGACGTAGAGCGCGCCGGTGCGCTCTGGTGCGAGGTCAACGAGACCTTCTCCAACGCCTATACGGACGGCCGCCTGGTCACCGCCCCGGCCTGGCCGGCCCACCCCGAGTGGATGCGCAAGTTCCTGGAGGTCCTGGGCACGCGTATCGAGACCTGATTTGGATCACCAAGTTTTCGTCTATGGCACCCTGCTGCGCGGTGAGGTCAACCACCACTTGCTCGACAACTGCACCTGGCTTGGCCTGCACCGCACCGCACCCTGCTTCACCCTGCTGCGCGTCGGCGCCTATCCGGGCGCGGTGCGGGGCGGCAGCGCGATCCTGGGCGAGGTCTTTCGCATCGACACCGCCGGACTCGGTCGGCTCGACCGGCTGGAGGAATACCCCAGACTCTACGACCGCCAATTGATCGCGACCCCCTATGGCCGCGCCTGGATCTATCTCTACCGTGGCCGGCGCCGCCATCGTCAGGTGATCCCGGGCGGCGATTGGCGCACCTTCGCCGCCGACCCCAACTCCTACCGTGCGGCTGGTGTGCGCGGCACCCGCGACGCCAAGAACCGCCCCCGCCGACCAGCCGCGGCCATGCCCCAGGTCACCGCGCCACTGTCGGCGGGTGTTGAAGACGCGACACACCGCAACACCAAGCCAACAGAATGAAGTTCTTTCAGTGTTTCGGTGAGGCGCCGGTGTGGGTCGCCGGCGCCTCGCCCCTGGTCGGCCGCGTGTTCGACAGTCTGCGCCGCGCGGGGCGGCGTGTCCGCGTCGTCGCCCTCGCCGAGCTGGCCGATCTCAAACCAGGCGCCTGCCGGACCCTGATCCTGGCCGATCCGCCGGCACCGGGACGCCTGGTCGCCGGCCTGATCCAACGCCTGGGTGGCAGCCGCGGACGCGGTCGCCGGACCGCCCCGCTGCGGCTGATCCTCATGGTTCAGGCCGACCCGCCGCCGCCCTTGCCGGATCTGGACCCCGCCGGACCGATCTCGCTGGAGACCTTCGCCATCGAAGATCGGGCCGCGCGGGTGCTGCTGGAGCGCTGGCCCCTGCACTGCGGTCTGGACCCCTGCTTCGACCAGCGCCCTCACCTGCTGGTCGCCGGGTTCGCGCCCCCGGCGCGCGCTCTGGTGGTCCAGGCGCTGCGGCTGATCCCCTACGGCGAGGAGCGGCCCGCGATTACCATCACCGGCATTGACCCCGCTGTCCAGGCACGTTTTGCCGGTGCCTATCCGCAGGCCGGCCAGGTGGCTGACCTGCGCTGGATCGGTGCGGACCTGGGAGGGCTCGCCGCACTGCCGCCGGTCACCCAAGTCCTGGTGTGCGCCGGACCGGACGACGCCATCGCTCTCGCCCAGCGGCTCGCCGCGGATCAGGGGGTTTCCCCGCCGATCCTGCTGGAGGTCGGGGACGCGATCCCGGACGGCACCCTGGCGGACTGGGACGGGCAGACCTTTCCCTTTTCCTATCTCACCGAGGCCTGCCGCCCCCAGGTGCTCCTGGACGGTCGCGGCGACGCGCTCGCCCAGAGCATCCACGAACACTACACCGACAGCATTGCCGCTCAGGGACGCGATCCGGAGCGCGAGCCCGCCGGCCGACCCTGGCCCGCACTGACCGCCTCCTATCGGGAGGCCAATCGGCATCAGGCAGATCATATTTGGGCAAAACTCGCCGTGATGGACTGCCGCGCCGTGCCCGAAGAACGGGGCGGGTCCTTTGCCTTCGCTCCATTGGAGGCCGAGCGGCTGGCGGTCATCGAGCATCTGCGCTGGGCCGCGGATCGCCACCTGGACGGCTGGAGCTATGCCCCGGTGCGTGATAACGCCCGTAAACACCACCCGCAATTGATCCCCTATCGGGATCTCAGCGAACCCATGAAGGATCTGGACCGGTTCGCGGTGCGCGGGGTACCGACCCTGCTCGCCCGCTCGGCACTCGGGGTGGTGCGCATGCTGATCCTGGGTATCACCGAACCGAACACGGCGCTCCCCGCTGATGCCCTCGCCGCTGGTGCCTTGCAGCGCTTGGCCGAGCAGGTGCTGGACCGGCTGGCCGCGCGTTATCCGGATCGTACGCTGGTATTTTCCGCCACCCTCGCCGAGCCCGGCGCACGCCTGATCACCCGTCTCGCGCTGGACCGCGTCGCGGCCGGCTTGTTCCTGCTCTGCCCGCAACCGATTGCCCACACCCTGGCCGCGCAGCCCGATGACGCTGCCCGCCATGAACTGCTGGCGCTGATTGCACGCGCGGAACGACGGATCAGCCTGCCGGCCCCCGGCGAACTGACGCGCTGGTTCGCGCGGCGTGCCGATATTCAACTGGTTGTGGGGTCCGGCCCGCTGGAGAACGCGGGGGCCAAACGCGTCCTCCTGGACCCGGTCGAGCGCCGCGTCGACTGGAATTTCGACTATTGATGAGGCGCGCGGTACCCATTGATGATGGACCTCCCGGCCACCCGACACCGCACGGTGATGAACTGCGACCCGCCCCGATGATGCGCCTCACTGACCACTTGCTCACCCGACTCGCGTGGATCGGTACGATCGGCCTGATCCTGCTCGCGCTGCTGATGACGACCTTGCGCCTGGCACTGCCGGTCACCGATCACTATCGCGACGCGATCATACAAACGCTGTCGCAGCGGCTCGGTTATCCGCTGCGGGTCGAGACGCTGACCCTGCGCCTGTCCGGTTGGTTTCCCCGGCTGGTGCTCGGCAACGCGGTGCTCACCTGCCCGGAGAACGGCAGCGACCTGCTGCGTCTTCAGGCCCTGGAACTGGACCTGGAACCCATTGCGTCGTTACGCACCGGCAAGCCCCAGATTCGCTCGCTGACCCTGGTGGGCGCACGGCTCATCATCGAGCGCAAACCGGACGGGCGGATCAGCGTGGCTGGACTCGGCGCGCTCAACACCGATGACCCGCGGGCCCTGGAACTGTTCCTGGACCAGGGACGACTCAATCTCACCGAGAGCGAGGTCCTGATTCGCGACGACGCACTGGGGAGCGAGGCGATTCGTCTCACTGATGTGCGGCTGCGTCTGCACAACACGGGGTTAACCCACCAACTGGAATTGATTGCCCAGGCACCGGCCGCGACCGCGGACTCCGGCGCGGCGCGTCCGCGCGCCACCCGCGTGCAGGTGCTCGCCGACTTGCAAGGAGACGCGCGGGACTTGGGCGGCTGGGGTGGTCGCGTCTATGTCAACCTGGCGGCAACGGATCTGGCCGCCTGGCTACCCTGGACGCTGGTCGATCCGGATCGGATTCACACCGCCGGCGTCCGGCTGGAGAGTTGGAGCCAGCTACGCGCGGGCGCGCTCACGGAAAGCATCAACCGCATCGACGTCAGCGGCCTCACGCTGACGGCCCCCGCAGCGACCCGCATGGACGCGGATCCGGCGCCAGCGCCTGCTGATTCCGCGCGCCGGTCCGCGGCGCCATCGACAGCGGTCACCCTGGAGCAACTCGGCGGTCTGATCCGCGTCGCTCCACTGGCCGACGGCTGGCAGATCGGGGTGGCCGACCTGGAACTGCGGGTCGACGGGGCCGCGCTGCACGACCTGGACCTCGACCTGCGACTGTCCGCTCAGGGCGGCCTGCGGGCCTTGGATCTGACTGCCGCAGCGCTCGAACTGGCAACCATCACCACACTGCTGCGTGCCTTGCCGTGGCAGTCCCCCCTGAACCCCGGTCTGCTCGCGGCCGTGCGCCCCCGCGGCCAAATCAAAGGTCTGGCCTTGCGGCTCGCGGTCGCGCCGGGGGGGGCGCTGACCTGGCAGGCGGCGGCCCTGGGCCATGGACTCGCCCTGGAGCAGCACGCGCGCATCCCCGGCTTCGCCGGCCTGAGCGCCCGGCTGCAGGCGGATCAAGACGGCGGCGGCCTGCAACTCGGCAGCTCCGCGCTCGACCTGGACCTGCGGCCACTGGTCGACCAACCCATTCATCTGGATCAGTTCAGCGGGTCCCTGACCTGGCGGCGCGACTCCGACGGCGTGCACGTACAAGGCCGCAATCTGGTGCTGGAGAACGTCGACCTGTCCGGGCGCGTGCGCCTCGCCCTGGACTGGCCCGCACCCGCCGCCGACCCCGCAAACGGACCCTTCCTCGACCTGCGCGCCCACCTGTCCGACGCCGATGTCGCGAAAGTCCGGCGCTATCTGCCGGTCGGCGTGATCAAACCGGAACTCACCCACTGGCTCACTCAGGCGCTGGCGGCGGGACGGGTGCCGCAAGCCGATCTGCTGGTCCGCGGCCCGCTCAAGAAATACCCGTTTCGTGAGCAGGAGGGGCGCTTCGAGTTACTGCTGGACTACCGGGATCTGGTGCTCGACTACCAGCCCGGCTGGCCGCCCATCGTCGCGTCCGCCGGGGAACTGCGGTTCCTGAATCAAGGGCTCGATATCCGGATGGACAGTGGGCGCATTTACGACACTGCCTTGAGCGAGGGACGCACTGCCATCCCGGACCTCTGGAAGCCGACGCGGATGCTGATCCACGGCGAAGGGGCTGGACCCTTCGCCGACGGCCTGCGTCTCCTCGGTGAAAGCCCGCTGGCACAACACCTGGGACCGCTCGCCCGCGTGTTCGTGGTCCAGGGCCGCTCGCAACTCGTCCTGGACCTGGACGTCCCTTTGATCAAAGGCGGACTTCTGGGCGTCGACGGGCGTCTGTCCTGGCCCGAGCCGGCCAACCTCAGCCTGACCGGCACCCCGGTGGCGCTGAGCGAACTCACCGGCGAACTGCGCTTTACCGGCAACTCACTGCACGCCGAGGCCATCCGCGCGCAGCTCTGGGGACGGCCGGTCACCGTCGCCATCGCCACCCGCAACCCGGGCGCGGCTGAATCGGCCACCACCGAAATCCGTGCGCACGCCCGGATGCCGGTCACCGAGTTGGCCGCTCGGTTCCCGACGACCGCCTGGCGCCTGGCCTCCGGCGACCTGGCCTGGGAACTGGACGTCGATCTGCGCAACGCCGGTCTCCAGGACCCCAGCCTGCCGCTGGCGCTGCGACTGCACTCGGACCTGCGCGGTCTGGGGTTGGACCTGCCGCCGCCATTCGGCAAAATCGCGGACCAGACGCGCCCCCTGGCGTTGACCGGCGCGCTGGTCCCCAGCCGCGGTCTGACCATCAAGGGAGGTCTGGAAGGACTAACCCTGGACCTCGACCTGGCCTTGGGGCCGGCCGCGCCGCGACTCGAACGCGGTCGAGTGACCTTGGGCGCGCTGCCGGACGCGGCGGCGTCAGCCACCGACCAGTCGCCGACACCAGCCAGCGGCCTGGTCATCGACGGCGCGGTTGCGCAACTGAGCCTGCCGACCTGGTCCGACTGGTGGGAGCGGGTCGCCCCGACGCTCGGCGCCCAGTCGGACTCGAACGCCGGAGCGCGCCTGGACCCGCTGTCGGTCGATCTGCGCATCGCCGCGCTGGACCTCGGCGGGGCGCAGCTCACCGACACCCGGATCCAGACCGCTCAGCCCGCCGACACGCACTGGGACCTGCGGTTGGACGCCAAGGAAGCAGCGGGGCACCTCCGTCTGCCGGTCGCCGGGGCTGCCGCCCCCTTGGATCTGGATCTGGAACGTTTGGACCTGCAGCCCCTGCTGCCCGCCGGGACGGCGGAGGATGCCGGCCCCGCAACCCCGGCCCGCCGCCTGCCCGCGGTCGATCTGCGGGTGGCGGACCTGCGCTGGGGCGAGGCCCGGCTCGGCCGGCTGAGCCTGGACCTGCGACCCGACGTGGCCGGGCTGCGCTGCCCGCGCATCCGCTTCGACGGCCTCGGCGAGACCCAAGTGACAGGAGATGCCGACTGGATGGAGAGCCCGACGGGTGGCCGCAGTCGGCTGTCCCTCGACCTCGCATCCGCGGATACCGGCCCACTGCTGCGCGCCCTGGACTATTCGGCCGGACTGAGCCCGGCCACCGTCAACGCACGCCTGCGCCTCGGCTGGCCGGGCGGTTTCGAGTCCGTCGATCTGACACGCTCCCAGGGACGGATCGAGCTGGATATCGGCCCCGGTCGGCTGCTCGCGGTCGAGCCCGGCGTCGGCCGGGTGCTCGGCTTTCTCAACCTGGGTGAGATCGGCCGCCGTCTCACGCTGGACTTCAGTGATCTCTATGAGCAAGGGTTCGTCTTCGAAAGCATCCTGGGCCGCATCGACATCGCCGACGCCCAGGCGCGACTGGAGCGCTTTGAGATCGATGGCCCGGCCAGCGATATCAGCGTCAGCGGCTTCACCGACCTGCGCGCCCGCACCTTTGATCAGACAGTCACCGTCGAACCCAGCATCGGCACCAGTGTCGCCCTGGCGAGTACCGTGGCCGGCGGCCCGGTGGTGGGGGCGGCCGTCTACCTGCTCGACCGTGTCTCCGGCGGCGCCATCGACCGTTTAGGCAGCTACCAATACCGGATGACCGGTCCCTGGGCCAAGCCGCAATTCACCCGGATCGGGTGGGAGCCGTTTGCAGGGGGCCTTGGCCCCGGCGACGGGAATGCCGGAGCGGCCGACACGCAGGGGGAGAAGACCGGCACCGCCGCGGCGGTTCGCCCGAACCCGCCGACCACCAAGCCGCGCCCAAACGATGGCAATTCCTTTCTGGAATGAACCGCGGCGTCGGCACGACGCCGCGTAACACCCACCGTCGACTCACCGCGCTCGCGCCGACCGTCGCTTATACCAGAACGCTCGTCGCCCCAGGCGTGACACAGATCTCAGATTGTGAAACGATTCGGCGAAGGCCGGTCGAAAACCGCACGACCACCCTATACATCGCATAACAAGCTGAAACGAAACGCCCGGTCGATACCATGCATCGCCTGGCGGCAACACCCGACAGCCCACTCGGGAATCGTCGCCTGAGGTCTCCGCGTCGCACCGCGACACGCACCTTGTTCAAATGACGTTCCAGCGCTTGCCCGCGCCGGTCTACCGACCACACACCAAATCCACCTGTCCGCCTGAGAGGGAACCCCGATGACTCACCGCACCACGACTGCCTGCCAACCGCCGCACCGGATCCGTGCCCTCGCCAACGCGATCCATGCCTGTCTCGGGCCAGTGCCCACCCGTCAAGTCGCATCAGCGGCCAGCCTGGCGCTGCTGCTGGCCTGTCCGCTGCCCGCGCTGGCCTCCGACTTCACCGTCGCCAACCACCACGACTCAGGCCCCGGCAGCCTGCGCCAGGCAGTGCTCGATGCCAATGCCACGCCCGGACCCGACACCATCCTGTTCGACTCCCGCGTCACCGGCACCATCCTGCTGACCTCCGGGGCGCTCACCGTCACCGATCCGCTGACCCTGGAGGGCCCTGGACAGGATGTGCTGACGATCGACGGCGGTGCGGTGTCGAGCATCTTTCAGATCGATGATTCCCTGTCCATCGCATCGCTGAAGCTGGCCAACGCGGGTGCCGACGCCATCCAGGCGTCCCTCACCCAGGGGAATGCCGTCATTGCGGTACGCGAGAGCATCATCGAAGGAAGCGCGGCCGCGGGGATCGCCGTGAGCGCGTCCTACGCGTATACGCCGTATTCGGCCATCAGTGTCGAGTCACAACTCATCGTCGAGAACAGCGTCATCACGGGCAATGCAACGTCCGGAATCTGGACGGACGCGCTGTTATTACCTCGACTTTGGCCATTTTTGCCTGAGGCCGGGCGCTGTGCACGGGTGGGCTGGACCAGGGCCGGCGGCTCCTGCGGAGGTGGCGGCAGCGGGAGACCGGCGGTATCGTCTGAAGTCGACCAAAACACCAGCCGTCAC
>NZ_CAIZIZ010000562.1 GCF_903933125.1 uncultured Lamprocystis sp.
GGTGACGGCTGGTGTTTTGGTCGACTTCAGACGATACCGCCGGTCTCCCGCTGCCGCCACCTCCGCAGGAGCCGCCGGCCCTGGTCCAGCCCACCCGTGCACAGCGCCCGGCCTCAGGCAAAAATGGCCAAAGTCGAGATCTGCTGCGCTTGCTGAAGCGGCTGATGCCACGGCAGCAAGGGGCGGATGCGATGAAGATCACCGGGACCCGGATGGTGAGGCTACTTCTGCCGCCGACCCAACCAACGCTCGACTCTGGGCACCAGCGAGAGGATCATCAAAGCGAGCAGGGTAACTCGTCGCGCTGACGGCCGCCGAAGATCGCCATCACGCTGGCGAGGAATGCGCCGGACAACAATGAGATGAATAGCCAGATGGTTGTAGTGGCAGCAGCCTTGCGGGCCTGCTCCGTCAAGGCGCGTTCAGTCACATCCAATTGTCCGACCCGGCCCTGGAGTTGCGCAAAGGTATCCGCCACGCGGGTCTGTGCGTCGTCCTGGCTCAGGCCCGTCTGCTCGGCTACCGTCGCCCCGAGATAGCGGATATCCGCCGCCGGCAAGTTGCCCTCGTGCAAAGCGTTGGTGAAGACGTTAGCAATTTCTGCGGTCGCCGCGGCACTGGGTACATAGCGCTGCCCGTCTGTGGTGTTTGTCCGGTAGAGCGTATCGATGTAATAGGACAGCCGGTCGCTCATGACGCCCCCGTTTGCACGGATCGCCGGCAAATCGGCCCCTGGCGCGGATTCCACGGACGCCGCGCCGACATTTATCCCGTTACTGACGACAGACCCGAGTAAGGTGGTCAGGAGGATGGCTGTGACCAAGGCCGACACCGCCCAAGCGAGAAAGCCGTGGGCGGTATCGCGGAACCAGACTTCGTCGCGCGGCACGCCCAACCAGCGGGTGCGAAAGCGCCCGGCAATATAGCCGCCCATGCCCGAGGCGGCGATTGTGCTGAAGACCAACCAGGCGATGGCGGAGACACCGACGGTGTTGGTTGTAATGTCCGCGTCCCGCCATAGCGGAACTGAAGACAGACCAAGGCCAGCCCCCAGGATCATCAGTATCATCCACAGCGAAGCGGCCGTAGCAGCGCCCGCGAAGACGGCGCTCCAAGCCACCGCACTGAGATTGGATTGGTCCTGATCCTCGCGCGCATCGGTGATTAGCGGGGCGGCTGGGATTTCGTTATTCGCAGTCGGGTAGACATAAGACATAATGTTAAACCGGTGAGTGAGTAGAAATAGTAAAATACGCCCTTGGTGGGAATCCTTCTGTACGGTGGCACACATGGGCTTATGTCCCTGTTCATTGTGCGGCCTGACAAGGCCGTATGTTTCAGCCTGCCGTGGTCACCCTGTTGGTGATTACTCCTTCGCCTGCTTGCTCAGGATATAGACGGTGGCCCCGGATGCGAGCAGCCACCAGAACACCATCAGGATCCAGGCGTTGGTCACTAGCGCTTCGACTCCATAGGTCGCACCAGCCAAGATCAAGAAGAGGGTTGCGGTGATCAGACTTATGATGAGAGGCATCATGACAAAGATCGCCCGAGCGTAATCGTTCAGACCCTCACCTGCGGCAGGGGGGCCAGCGACAACCCCTGGCGCCGGTCAGTGATGGCCTTGACCAGGTAGTTCCAGGGCGAGTGCTGGCGTTGCCGACAGGTGTCGATGACACTGGCCAGCAGGGTAAA
>NZ_CAIZIZ010000563.1 GCF_903933125.1 uncultured Lamprocystis sp.
CCCTGACTCTGCACCATGCGCTGCATCAGTTCGGTGAAGTGCTGCTGGAAGCGCCGCAGGTATTTGTCGCGGCGGTAGGCGATGAAGGTGGTCTCCCAGGGGAAGAGATGACTCAGATCGCGGACCGCCAGGTCGGCGTCGATGCGCGCCGAATAGGCGACCGTGGCGATCAGTCCCCCGCCCAGGCCTTCACGCACATAGGTTTTGATCACGTCGGTATCCGCGGCGCTCAGGACGGCGTCCGGCTCCAGGGCCATGCGGGCGAAGGTGGAGCGCAGGCGGCTGGAGCCGGTGAAGCCGAAGACATAACCTATCTTTAACATGACCCCATTGATAACACCCCAAGAGGGAATCTAACCATTTGATTAGTATGTACACGATTCAAAAAAATCGCAATGTAGTGCAAAGTTATTCAATAGGGTCAGAGTAAAGCCGGTGCCGGGTGTCTTAGAGTACCGGGATGTACATCCGTCGCACCCACACCACGAACAGCGCCGCCGGGGAGCGCTACACCACCCACCGCCTGGTGCAGTCCGAGCGCGTGGGCGGTCGGGTGCGGCAGGTCACCCTGTTGAACCTGGGCCGCCAGTTCACGCTGCCCCAGGAGGAGTGGCCGGCACGCTGTGCGCGGCTGGATGCGTTACGCAGCGGCCAGGGCGCCGTGCTGGCCGGCTCCGGGCCCGTCGAACGGGAGGCGCAGCGACTGTTCGCCCGGCTGTTGGCGCGCCAGGGCGTGGCCCCGCCCCTCGCCGGCCGCACCGACGGGGGCGATGTGCAGGCGGTCGACGTCGACTCGCTGGAACTGAGCCGCCCGCGCAGCGCCGGGGTGGAGTCGGTGGCGCTGTGGGCGATGGCGGAGGTGCGTTTTGTCGCGCTGCTCGAACACCTGGGGCTGAGCGGTCCACAACGGGCGCTGATCGTTGGCGCCATCATTTGGCGCATGGCCGCGCCAGGCTCGGAACGGGCGACCCACCGCTGGCTGAGCGCGCGCAGTGCCTTGGGGGAATTGCTGGAGGTCGACCCTTGCGGCGATGGTAAAGCCAACTCAAATGCTCCGTTGACGCAAGGCTGCAATCCGGTTACACGCAAGGTACTGCGAGTGCGCGACCGGTACCTTCCCAGAGCCCGATCAGGCGGTCAGACCATCCGGCGCGGTGGCGGCCCGACAGCGGCCCCCGCGGCTTGGCCCCGGGGTACCCCATCAACGTCACGGAGCAACCATGGTCAAGGTCAACCGCCGCCTCTGGTTTCCGCTCGTCTGGCCGTTGCTGGCAATCTCCGCGGGCGGCACGCTCGCGGACCAGGTTTGCAAGTACGACAGTATCCCCGCAACGGCCTCGGCCAGCCGCTTCACCGACCACGGCGATGGGACCGTGACTGACCAGGCGACCAGGCTCCAATGGAAGCGCTGCAGCGAGGGGCAGGACTGGTCGGGCGGGACCTGCAGCGGGACCGCGGCCGGCTATACTTGGCAGCAGGCCCTGCAGCAGGCGGATACGCCGAGTTTTGCCGGCAAGGACGACTGGCGTCTGCCTGATATCGCTGAATTGACCTCCATCGTCGAGGAGGCTTGCCAGGTTCCGGCCATCGACCTGGGGCTGTTTCCGGCGACCCCCGGATCTGTGTATTGGTCTTCCTCACCCGATGCGTCCTATACCGACTCTGCGTGGATCCTGTACTTCTACTACGGTGGTAGCGGCCACGGCAACAAGCTCAACGCCTACCGGGTTCGGTTGGTGCGGGGTGGACAGTAATGCAGGCTGAATACGGGAAGTCCTGCAGGGTCGATGCGACCACTGCATTGACACCGACCACCGGGGCGGCGTGGCGCTGGGCCGGGATCCTGCTCACGCTGTTCTGGGCCGACGGGGCCTGGGCCGCACTGGCACCCGCCTGGCCGCTCAACGACACCGGGATCGACTGGTGGGCGGATGGGAGTCGCAACAACCTCGCGGCGGCGCCCGCCGGGTACCCCGGCCAGGACGCGAGCCAGGGCCGCGACGCCGCCCAGGACAATGACGTCGATGGTCACGCCGGTTTCTCATTCACCAAGCTCGACGCGAATGGCATGGCCCTGTCGGCAGGCGCGACCTCCTGGTCCTGTGTCCGAGACAACGTCACCGGACTGATTTGGGAAGTCAAGACCGACGACGCCGGCCTGCGCGACCGCGACTGGACCTATTCCTGGTACAACCCGGACGCGACCAGTAACGGCGGCGCGGCCAGCTACCGCAACGCAGGGTCCTGCGGCGGTGAGATCGACTGCGACACCCTGGGCTTCACCCAAGCCGTCAACCGCACTGGCCTCTGTGGCGCCACTGATTGGCGCCTGCCGAACCGCAAGGAGTTGCAGTCCATCGTCGACCGCAGTCGTGTCGATCCGGCCATCGATACCAACTACTTCCCGGACCTGGGATCGAGTAGGTGGCGGTACTGGTCTTCCTCGCCCTATGCCTACGGTGCCGACTCTGCGTGGATCCTGGTCTTCAACGACGGCTCTGACCGCACCAACGACAAGAGCAACGGCAACCAGGTTCGGTTGGTGCGCGGCGGACAGGCCGATGCGCTGCTGCGGTTCTGTTCAGAGTGTCTGCCGGGCCGGGGTGGGTGGCGGGCTATCCTGCGTTGACGGGAGCCGGGGCGTCCCGCCCCGGCTCCTTGTCTGGAATGATAAGAACAACGCGACAATGGCGCTAAGGGCATTCCGCGGCACCGCTCCCACAGGGTCGCCGTGTAACCTCATTCTTCACCCACCACCCCCTGACTCTGCACCATGCGCTGCATCAGTTCGGTGAAGTGCTGCTGGAAGCGCCGCAGGTATTTGTCGCGGCGGTAGGCGATGAAGGTGGTCTC
>NZ_CAIZIZ010000564.1 GCF_903933125.1 uncultured Lamprocystis sp.
CCCCAACATCCCGGCCGCCAATCGTTGGGGTTCGTTCCTCACCCCAACCTACGGGCTTGGCGTGAGATAGGTTCTTTCCAGACTTCGCGGTCGGGAGAATTCGCCACCAGTGTCAGGCACGAACCGCATCATTCACGCTGCGTCAGGCTCATTGACCAAACCCGATCAGCGCCAGCACCCCCAGCACAATGAAGGTCGCCGCCGCGGTGCCATGGACGACACGCGTCGGTATCCAGGCGGTGATCCGGTCGCCGAAAAACACCACCGGCACATTGGCCAGCAACATCCCGAGCGTGGTGCCGGCGACCACCCAGAAATAACTGCCGAACTGCGCGGCCAGAGCGACCGTGGCGACCTGAGTCTTGTCGCCCATTTCGGCCAGGAAGAAAGCAACCAGCGTCGCGCCGAACACACCGAGCGTGCGCCCGACCGGCGCCGCATCCGCGTCCAGTTCATCCGGCACCAGCATCCACAAAGCCATCGCGATAAAGGAGAGACCGAGAATCCAGCGCATGACATCCGGCCCAACATAGACCGTAACCCATTGACCGACGGCTGCGGCCAACCCATGGTTGGCGAGCGTGGCGATGAGAATCCCCCAAACGATGGGCCAGGGCTTGCGAAAGCGCGCGGCGAGACAGAGTGCGAGCAGTTGCGTCTTATCGCCGATCTCAGCGAGAGCGACAATACCGGTCGAGACAAGGAAGGCTTCCAAACAGAGACTCCGGGGGCCGGCGAAGAAAAGCCAATGACCACGGAACGTCGCCAGCCCGGCAGGCGCGCCGCAGTCAAAGGTCTCGCCAGGCACATCGGGCTGTCTGCACCATGGCCCGACCCCGCGGTCAGACCAAGTCTGTTGATGCAAACCCTTCTCGCGGGCGCGGAAGGCGGCTACTCCCCAAAGACGGCGCAGAGCATAGCACGGCTGGCGGGCTTGATCATCGTTTCGGCCGTCGGCGGGTGCGGTCCAAAGTGATGTAGTTGCAGACGCGCGTAGGATGGGCAGAGCGAGAGCGATGCCCATCCGGCCACCGCGACGCTTGAGGATGGGCATCGCTCTCGCTTTGCCCATCCTACCGAAAAGCCCAACCCAAACATGGGGGGATGGGGTTCACCACCCCGAGCGACTGATCGACGACTTTTTTGCAGAGGTTCGGAGGCAACGCCCATGACCAGAACCGCGGTGATTCGCGTGCAGCGGGAGACCGACGCGGTCTTGGCCGATCTGCGCAGGCGCTTCCTGGCGGCCTGGCATCACGGGGACTATCAGGGTGAGGTCTTTGTCTTCGAGTCGCCGGGCGCACTGTTTAGAGTGCTGACACCGAATCGCTGGGGACTGATCGAGCGGCTTCAATTCATCGGTCCCCTGGAGATGCCTGCCCTGGCCCGCGCCTTGGGTCGGGATGCAAAACGTGTCGACGCGGACTGCCAGGTGCTCTTGGAGACCGGGCTGATCGAGGCCGACGCGGACGGCCGGCTATGCGTTCCGTTTGCGGAGATCCGCGCGGACTTTGCCCTGCGCGGGGCGGCGTAGCGCAACCCGACAGAGCGGCCCAGTGCGGACCGCGTTCGTCCCCAGCGACGGCGGTTGACGGCACCTCGAAACCCTGTGCGCGCCTCGCCCACACGCCAGAATATGGTCTACAATCGATCCGCAAGCGCTCATCTTGTCGGCCCCGCGGCCCCCTCGAATGCCCGCTTTGCGCCGATTTGACCGTCGCCTAAGTGTTGATGTGCCGCCCGGAACCTGCCGGCAACCCCGGGATCGGGGATACAATCCCCTCTCTCTAAAGAAGACCCCGCCCGTAGCGGGCACCGTGCCAAGATCGAATGAGTCCAACAAACGTTTATCGCGTAGGTTTCCTGGTACTCGACTTTGGCCATTTCTCCTGGCCGTAAATAACATGAATATCAAAAGGTTATGAGGAGCAAAAAATTTACGAGGGGTTAAATTCCGGCGTTCAGGTCTCCTCGACTTTGGCCATTTTAGGCGATCTCGATCATCGTGCCAGCCGCAACCGGCAATCGCGGGGAGCGGGTCCGGACCACGGAACCAACCCGTCAGGCCGCGGGCGGCCCTGGCGCGGCGGCGCGGAGCGCCGCGCGAGGCCGCTCAGGCGGTCGCGGCCAACTGCGCGAGCACGCGCTCCCAGTCTGGGCGGGAGATTACCACCTGATCCTGATCGGCAAGCGAGTTGACGTCATTGCCCTCG
>NZ_CAIZIZ010000565.1 GCF_903933125.1 uncultured Lamprocystis sp.
CGCTCCCGCTGAATATCACGAATCCTGAATTTTTTCATCCACAAATTTTGCGCTGCAATTCGAACGACACAGAACTTTGCATGTATACACGAAGGGTGAATCCTAGCTAGATTTCGGCAGACGAACTACCCCATAACGCGTCGTCTTTTTAGGATTGGATCAGGATTTTTCACGAGTGTCAAGCTCTTGCGCGCAGTTCCTCGCTGCACCGTTCGTGCGATATGAGGCAAGGTTGCCTCATATCCCACGAACGGATCGAAGGTACACCGCATAAACCGGGGGATGCCCGCGTGATTCTGACAAGAGAATAGGAGAAAAAGCAATCTTGTGAAGTGCCTTTCTCGGCAAATGCTCAGGGTGTTTAGAGGCACCGGCAGGGGTGCCGCGCTCGGACTCGCACCGTTTACGCGTTATGAGGCGATCTTGCCTCATAACGCCCGAACCGGTCCGCATAGACCGACCGGTGCTGGTGTAGCAAAGTTTACAAAAAGATCGATGCCGGTCGCGCCGCTGCCGGAAGGCCAGTGCCCGCCCGTCCAGGATGGGGCGGGTGGCAGGTGCCAGGGCTGCCCGCGCGGCATACTGCGCCGGCGTATTGGCCGCGAGGAAGAGGTTCTGAGCCATGCGATCCATCACCGACACCGCGTCGGCGGGTCCGACCAACCAACCCAGGCGCCAGCCCGTCATCCCGAAGTATTTCGAAAAGCTGTTGATCACGTAAAGGTCCTCCGAACCGAGCGCCAGCGCGGTCCGGTCGGGTGCCTCGTAGGTCAGGCCCTGGTAGATCTCATCGACGATGAAAGCCGCGCCACGCTCCCGGCAGAGCCCGGCCATGACGGCGGGGTCGAGCGATGACCCGGTGGGATTGGACGGCGAGGCGACGACGACTGCGCGCACTCCGGGGACCCAAGCTTCGGCGGCCAGGTCGACGGTCAGTTGATAGTTGGTCTGCGGCCCGACCGGGACCGCGACCGGCTCCACGCTCAGTAGTCGGAGCACCTGGCGGTAGCAGGGATAGGACGGATCGCAGAGGAGCACCCGGTCGCCCGGCTCCAGGACCGCCTGAAAGACCAGTTGCAGGGCGCCCGAGGCCCCGGGGGTGACCAGGATGCACGCCGGGTCGACCTGCACGCCGTAGCGCCCGGCGTAATAGCCGGCGAGGTCCTCGCGCAGCGCCGCGAGTCCGCGGGCCGGCGTGTAGCGCGTGCGCCCCTCGGCCAGGGCGCGCCGGCCGGCCTCGACGATGGGTTCGGGGGTGGGAAAATCGGGCTCGGCCAGTTCCAGGTAGACGATGGAACGCCCCTGGGCCTCCAGTTCGGCCGCGCGCCCCAGGAGGCGCATCACGTCCGTTCCAGCCTGCCGTCGCTGGCCGTCCCGGCGAGCGGCGGTGGGAGTGTTCGGTCATGGTTTGCACCAGTTGATTCTGGTTTCGCTCCAGCACCGTCGAGGGGGCGACTCCGGTTCGCCCTCGGCCTGATCCGGCACGCCAAACACCAACAATCGGCGCCTATCGCCGCGCCAACAAAATCAACTGCCCCCCCCGCTGCACATGCAGGCTCCGCACGCCGCCGGATTGGCGCAGGACCTTGGTCAGATCGCGGACCCCAGTGATCGGGATGCCGTTGGCCTGGCGGATCAGGTCGCCTTCGCGCAGGCCGGATTGCCAGGCCGGACTGTTGGCGGTGACGGTGCCCACGGCGACCCCGGCGGGGCGTCCGGGGGTGTCGCCCAGCAGGGCACCGGCCAGGGTGGCGGCGAGCTTGTCGCCGCGGGTGAAGTCGCGATAGGGATCGGCGATCTCGCCGGTCAGGGTTCGGGGTTTGCCGTCGCGCAGAATGTCGAGCTGCACGCGCGCGCCCACCCGCAGCAGTCCGAACTGGTTCCTGACATCGGCGGCGCTGGTCACCGGGCGGCCATCCAGGCGCAGGATCAGATCCCCTTCCCGCAGGCCGGCCGCGGCGGCGGCCGAATCGGGCTCGACGGCTGAGATGAGCACGCCGCGGCGCTCGACGCCCATGGCGTTCGCCAGGTCCGGGGTCAGGTCCTGCACGGCCACCCCGAACTGGCCCCGCCGCACCGCTCCGTGATCCAGGATTTGGTCCATGATCGAACGGGCCATGTTGATCGGGATGGCGAAGCCGATGCCGATGTTGCCGCCGCCGGGGGCCAGGATGGCGGTGTTGATCCCCACCAATTCGCCGCGCAGGTTGACCAAGGGGCCGCCGGAGTTGCCGGGGTTGATCGAGGCGTCGGTCTGGATAAAGCTTTCGTACCCCTCGATTCCCAATCCGGCGCGGCCCAGTCCGCTGACGATGCCGGAGGTCACCGTCTGGCTCAGGCCGAAGGGGTTGCCGACGGCGACCACGAAGTCGCCGACCTTGAGCCGATCCGAGTCCGCCAGCGCGAGGGCGGTCAGCCCCTGGGAAGGAATGCGCAGTACCGCGACGTCCGTGTCCGGATCGGCGCCCACCAGGTCGGCCTTCAAGGTGCGGCCGTCGCCCAGGGTCACGCGGATCTCGTCGGCCTTGGCGATGACATGGTGATTGGTGAGGACCAGACCTTGTTTCGCGTCGACGATGACGCCGGAACCCAGGCTGCTGTCCTGCCGCTCACGCTGTTGCGGGATGTCGAAAAAGTGACGGAAGAAAGGGTCGCGCAGCAGCGGATGGTCGGCTTGCTCGATGCGGGTGACGGTCGAGATGTTGACCACCGCGGGCATGGCCCGCTCCAGCATCGGGGCCAGCGTCGGCAGGGCTTGGCCGTCAACCGCCGCGGGCAGGGCAGCCTGTGCCGGCAGTCCGCCGCCAAGCAGGGCCGCGGCCAGCGCCAGGACCAGTGAGCGGGACAGGATTCGGTGTGTGTGCCTCATGGGTCTGGATTCCAAAATAACCATGGGGCCGATATGGCGGCGCCAGGGCTGGGAGGCAATCCGGAGGCTGCGAGAAGAACGGCCGACCCTTCCCAAAAAAAGGCCGGGCTTGCGCCCGGCCTCCGTTCTACCCGTCAGTCAGCCCGCGCTTATGCAACCGCGCGCAGCTTCTCGGACTCGATCAGCCGGCTCTGGTCGGTGCGGATTTCGACCTTGCGAGGCTTCATCGCCTCGGGCACTTCGCGCCGCAGATCGACATGCAGCAGGCCGTTCTCCAGCCGCGCATCCACCACCCGCACATAGTCCGCCAACTGGAACTTACGCTCGAAGCTGCGGTTGGCAATGCCGCGGTAGAGATAGCGGGTTTCGGCCGTTTCCTCCTCATCGCCGCGGGCGCCGGAGACGGTCAGAATGTTTTCCTTGACCTCGATGGACAGGTCCTTGTCAGCGAAGCCGGCCACCGCCATGGTCACGCGGTAATCATTCTCACCGCTGACCTCGACGTTGTAGGGCGGGTAGCCGCCGGGCTCGGAACGATACGCGGTCTCCAGCGCATTGGAGAAGCGGTCAAACCCGATCATGGACCGGAACAGGGGCGAAAAGTCAATCGTCGTCATGGACATATCCTCACGATGAGCAATATGGATCGATGCGTTCTTACGAACCGCGTCACCTGCAGGCCTCTATCGAGCGCCTGTGTTATGTAAAATAGATCCTGGGGGCACGGATGTCAAGGGATCGCAGATAAATATTATGTGAAGTCGTAGTCCGGGCTCGCCAGTGCCTGATGTGCCCGGCAACGCCCGGCAAGCAGGGTGTTCGCCGGTGGTGTCGGAAGTTCTTGCGCCTCAAGTGCCGACTCGGTGACACTGCAAGGCGCGGCCAACGATCAGCCGTGTTGTAGCCTTCGTACCTTATATCCGGACAGACCCTTGGTGTAGGGGCGGGTTTGAAACCCGCCCCTACGTCCGGTTATCACGTCCGACGGCTATAAGGCGTGCGCTCTTGCTGATTTCCGTGACCGGGCGCAGCGCTTGTCAGGTCACCGCGCGGCGCCCTGGACGCGTTCCCAGAGCATTTTCCAATCCACTCCGATCTGACGGCTGGTGGCTGACCGCCGGCCGGGTCTCCCAGGCAAACCCAGGCACGTGCACCGCATCCCAGTCAAACCGATCCTGACGCGCTTGTTGCGGCGTGTCCCCATGCCGTTGATCGCGATCCTGGTCGGATTGATCGCGGGACTTGGCGTATGGGGCATCCTGGATCAGATCCAGACCCGTCAGGTGGGCAAGATCTTCGGCCAGGAACTGCGCAATCAACTCGATGTCCAGGCCCGCGAGAGCCTGATCCGCTTCGACCGCTACCTGGCCGGGTATGGCATGACCACGCGTTTGCTGGCCAATCATCGCCGTCTGGCGGAATACCTGGAGCCGCTGTTCTGGTCCGAGAGCGATGTCGTGCGGCCAGTGGTCTACCTGGAGTTCCGTCCTTACTGGCTGCCCGATTTCTTCGCGCGGGATGCACTGCGCCCGCCCAGTCATGTCCTGCTGACCGATCCCCAGGGCCGGGTGCGGGAGGTCTATCAGGCCGGGTCCGACCCGCTGCCGGTTGAACTGGCGGCCAGTCTCCCGGCCCAGTCATTGGATACCAGCGCGGTGCGGACGGTCCCGGTCAAGCTCGGTGAGGTGCTGTACCTGCTGGTCAGCGACGCGGTTGAGGATTCGGGCGGCTATCACATGGGGTTTCTGGTGGTCCTGGTCCCCATCGATGACGCCTTCCTGACCGCCTCCCAGCGCGGTGTGGACCTGAGTCGGGTGGCGGTGGCCCTGGTGGACGGGGACGATCAGCGCATCCTGGCGAGCGTGGACTCGGCCGAGTTGCCCCCCGGAACGACACTTACGACGCTGAGTGACAGCTATCTGGTCACTTCCCAGTCGCTGCCGGAGTACGAGGGTGCGGACGCCAACCTGCTGTTCGCCACCCTGGTCACCCAGGGCAACCTGGAGCGCATGTCTCGTCATGTGCGCATCTTCGAGCGGCGGCAGCGCTTCTTCGCCGCCGCGGCCTTCATCCTGGTGTTCACCTGGGTGATCTATCTGGTCTCGGCGCGGCTCAATCGGGTGTTGAAGCGCATGACCCGGTTTTCGCAACGGGCCTTGGGGATCAAGGAACCCGGCTTTCAGCGGGCCGGCAATCAATTGCTGCTGCTGGAGGAATGGATCGCGCACTTCACCCAACTGGTGCTCAAGGCACGCGAGGAGATGAGCCTCCGCCATCAGGCGGAAATGCGTGAGAGCGAGGCACTCAAGGCGGCGGTGATGGAGGCGGCGCTGGATGCCATCGTGACCCTCAATCATGCGGGCTGTATCAGCGAGGTCAATCCGGCCGCCGAGCGGATGTTCGGGCTGCGGCGCCAGGAGGTCATCGGCAGCCCGTTCGGCGAGCGGCTGTTGCCCGAGGTGGCGCGGACCGCGTTCCGGCGGCTGCTCGATCGCTCGCGCCACGACGGGCTGGAACCCAAGGGCCGCGGTGAGCTGGTGGCCCTCAAGGGCGACGGTTCGGAGATCCCGGTGGAGATCTCCATCGTGCCGATCGACCTGGAGGCCGAGCGCTTTTACACCGTTTATATTCATGACATCAGCAGCCGCAAGCAGGCCGAGCGTGAGATCAAGAGCCTGGCGCGGCTGGCCAGCGAGAGTCCGAACCCGATTCTGCGGGTGACCGCCGGCGGACAGATCGCCTATGCCAACAACGCGAGTCGTCCGCTATTGCTCGCCTGGACGACCGAACAGGGTGGACCCCTGCCGGATGAATGGGCGGCGCAGGTGACGGCCGTGCTGGAGCAGGGGGGGCCGCAGGAGTGCGAGACCGATCTCTCGGGGACGATCTACGCCTTGCTGTTCGCCCCCATCAGGGATCTCGGCTATGTCAACATCTACGCCCGTGACATCACCGCCGTGCGCCGCGCCGAGCAGGAGTCCCGCCAACACCAGGCCGAACTGGTGCATGTGAGCCGCTTGAGCACCATGGGCGAGGTGGCGACCGGCATGGCCCATGAGCTAAATCAACCCTTGTCGGCGATCGTCAATTACGCGAACGGCTGTACCCGCCGGATGCAAAGCGGTCAGGGCCAGACCGAGGATTTGCTCGGCGCCCTGGCCCAGATCACCAGCCAGGCGAAGCGTGCCAGTGAGATCATCCGGCGGCTGCGCGCCCTGGTCGGCAAGCAGCCGCCGTTGCGTGCCGATTTGGATCTGAATCATCTGGTCCGTGAAGTCTGTACCTTCGTCGAGTTCGAGACGGCGAAGCTTGGCGTTCAGATTGAATTGGACCTGGCTCCCGAGGGCATCCCGGTGCATGTGGACCTGGTGCAGATCGAACAGGTCTTGCTGAACCTGCTGCGCAACGCGCTCGATGCACTCGAAGAGACCCCCGAGGCGTCGCGGCGGCTGGTCATTCATACGCGGGTCCAGAAGGCCCAGGCCCTGGTTTCGGTGCAGGACACCGGCCCCGGCGTGGAGGGCGAGCGCCTGGCGCAGTGGTTCGACCCTTTTTTCACCACCAAATCCGGGGGCATGGGCATGGGTCTACCGATCAGTCAGACCATTCTGGAGAACCATGACGGGCGTATCTGGGCCGAGTCCGAACCGGGTCAGGGCACCGTTTTTCATGTCGCGCTGCCGCTTGCGGAGATCCCTGCCGCGGAGGATCCCGAACCGGTGCCGCCCACTGCCATAGGAACCACCCGATGAGCACCAATCCCACTGTCTTTGTCGTCGATGACGACCAGGCCATGCGCACCTCCCTGCAATGGCTGATCGAATCCACCGGGATGCAGGTCAAGACCTTCGAGTCGGCCGACGCCTTCCTGAGCAACTTTTATCCGGAACGCGCCGGCTGTCTGTTACTCGACGTGCGCATGCCCGGTATGAGCGGGCTGGAACTGCAGAGCTATCTGGCGCGCGAGGGCTATCAGCTCCCGGTCATCATCATCACCGGCCACGGCGACGTGGGCATGGCGGTCAAGGCAATGCGCGCCGGGGCCATGGACTTTATCGAAAAGCCCTTCCATGACGAGGACCTGCTGCGCAGCATCCAGCGGGCGCTGGAAGTCGATCAGCGTCAGCGCCTCAGCCGCGCGGCCCGTGCCGGCATCCTGGCGCGCGTGGCGGACCTGACCCCGCGCGAACATGAGGTCATGGGCATGGTCACCGACGGTAAGGCCAATCGGGAGATCGCCGTCGCACTGGGGGTGACGCCCAAAACGGTTGAGGCCCATCGCGCGCGGGTGATGGAGAAGATGCGTGCCGAATCGCTGGCCGAACTGGTACGCATGGTGCTTATCGCGGGGCGGGATGAAGGGTGATTGTCGGTGGCCCAGTGGCACTCACTGTCGTTGTCGTTGTCGAATTCGGAAAAACGATTCAATCGATCGGCCGGCCAAGGCTGGCTAACTGAAGCCTTGATCTGGCTCCCACGCTCCAGCGTGGGAGCAAGTCGCGACGCTCCGGCGTCGCGTGGGGCCACCGGCCGCTGGAGCAGCCGGACGGCACTCCCACGCTGGAGAGTTTGGGCAAGCGGAAATGTTGGGGTTCGTTCCTCACCCCAACCTACGGCATTGCGATGTTTTCGGGTTCGGAGCGAATACTTTCACAATCTCTGGAGCGTGGGAACGAGAAAACGATTACGACAACGAAATAGCCATGGCGCGGAAGGCATTTCATGGCGGATTGATTCAACTTATTCGTGAACTGTTCCTTAGTGAGCGATCTTATGACAGCGAAGCCGATCGAGCGCCAAGGTCCACGCCGTCCGATTCTGGCCTGGGCCTTTTATGACTGGGCCAATTCGGCCTTCGCCACCGTGGTCATCGCCGGATTCTTCCCGGTGTTCTTCAAGCAGTTCTGGGCCGCGGATCTGGCCGTCACCGAGAGCACCCGCGCGCTCGGTTACGCGAGCAGCGCCGCCAGCCTCATCCTGGTATGCGTGGCGCCCCTGCTCGGTGCGCTGGCCGATCAACTGGGGGCGAAGAAGCGCTTCCTGCTGTTCTTTACGTCGCTCGGGGTGCTGGCGACCGGAGGGCTTTTCTGGCTGGCTGCCGGGCATTGGGTGGCCGCCCTGTCACTCTATCTGCTGGGGCTGCTGGGCTTCCTGACGAGCAACATTTTCAACGACGCGCTCATCACCGATATCGCCGAGCCCGGCGATTACGAGCGGGTCTCCTCGCTCGCTTACGCCCTCGGCTACTTGGGGGGCGGGCTGCTGTTCGCGCTCAATGTCGTCATGGTCTTGACCCCGACGACCTTCGGTCTTGCGGACCAGGGGCAGGCGGTGCAGGTCGCGTTTCTCGGGGTCGCCCTGTGGTGGGCGGTCTTCACCATCCCGCTGGCGTTCCTGGTTCCCGAGTCACGGAGCCAGGGAGGTAAGACCCTGGGCGCGGCGTTGCGCGGCGCCTTCACTGAACTGGCGCAGACCTTCCGGACGATCCGTGTGCTGCGCAACACCTTCCTGTTCCTCATCGCCTACTGGTTCTATATCGACGGCGTGGACACCATCGTCTTCATGGCCGTGGACTTCGGGCTCTCCCTGGGGTTCCCGGCGTCCAGCCTGATGGTGGCGCTGCTGATCACCCAGTTCGTCGGGTTCCCGGCGGCACTGGTGTTCGGTCACCTGGGCACGCGGTGGGGACCCAAGCCCAGTATCCTGCTCGCCATCGGCGTTTACACCCTGGTCGTGGCCGCCGCCTCTCAGATGCAGCAATTGACGCATTTCTATGCCCTGGCGGTCGCGATCGGCCTGGTTCAGGGTGGCGTTCAGGCACTCTCGCGCGCACTCTTCGCCGGCCTGATCCCGGCCGGCCAGACCGCCGAACTGTTCGGTTTCTACAACATGGTCGGCAAGTTCGGCGCCGTGCTCGGACCCTTCCTGGTCGGCACCACCGCGGCCCTGACCGGCGACCCCCGGCTGTCGCTGCTGCCGATCCTGGCGCTGTTCCTGATCGGCGCCCTGCTGCTGACGCGGGTCGATGTGGCGGCGGGGCGGGCGGCGGTGCTTGGCGGAGCCTAAGGCCGTTGGCGCCTGGGAACCGCCGCGGTTTGCCGCGACGTCTTGAAAAACGGCAGCCAAAGGTCACGTTAAGGATCAGGCTTGACGGTTTGCACGTGCTCTGATACCGGCGGCCGTCGACCCAGCCGACCTTAACCGCAGCAGGAGACCGCCTCCGATGATTTCAAAAGACATGGCGACGCTGATCAACGCACAGATCAATCGCGAAATGTATTCAGCCTACTACTACCTGGGGCTGTCGGCGCAGACTGAAGCGATGAACCTGAAGGGGACCGCGGCCTGGTTCCTGGCCAAGCACGGCGAAGAAATGACCCATGCGTTGAAGATGTACCGGTACCTGATCGATCAGGATTCCGCCGTGACGCTGAAAGCGGTCCCGGCACCGGAAACCGTGGGGAGCGTGGTGATGGAGATCTTCGAGCGTACGCTTGAACACGAGCGTGGGGTGACCCGCTCGATCAACGACCTGGTCGACCACGCACTGACCGAGAAAGACCACGCGACCAACGTGTTTCTGCACTGGTTCGTGACCGAGCAGATCGAGGAGGAGGCGACGGTGAAAGACGTCCTCGGCCGCCTGCGGATCTTCGGCGATCAGGGCCAAAGTTTGATGATGATCGACAACGAACTCGCCGCGCTGGCGCAACAGATCAATCAGGCTGCCGCGACGGCCGCGGCCCAGTGACGGACCGCCGACGACCATGAGCAAACAGCCTCGCAAATGCTGCAAGAAGTACAAGGAAGGCAAGCGCTGCAAGGATTGCCCGAAACGCCCAGGCGTGTAACCTTGGCGACCGCTGACCAAGGCTGAAGCCTTGGACTCCAGGCGGACTCGCTGAAGGTCTGCGAACTCAGCCTTAGCCGCGGACCGCATCGCTGAGGTGCCGGATGCGCTCGGCGGCCTGCCCGTGCATCTCCGGCGCCTGACTCATTTCCGCCAAGGCGTTGAGCAGGATGCCAATTTGGCATCGGCAGCTGCGATCAGCAGCCCTTTGAGGAAGAATCGGTGCGCGCGCCGGGCCTTGCGTCTGTCCGCTATTAACCTACAATTCGAATGATGACTTGCAGATCATCCGGGTGGTTGCCGCCCGGGGCCTCCTCCGTTCCAATTGCATTAACGTGATTTAGGAAATACAGGACGTGAACGATTCCGACCCGAACATGCTTGGACTCGACGAAACGCGGCGGCTGCTCGTCGAAATGCAGGCGCGCCAGGCCGAACTCGAAGCGCAGAACGAAGAACGGCGCCGCACCCGCCTGGCTCTGCTGGACTCGCTGAAGCGGTACGCCGAGCTGTATGACTTTGTCCCCGTGGGCTACGTCACCCTGAGCGAGCGGGGCCTGATCGGGGATCTGAACCGTGCCGCGTCAAGGATGCTGGGCATTGCCCCGGGCGCGCTCAGTCAGCAGCCATTCCGTGGCCTGGTCCTGCCCGCCGATCGGGAACTTTACGACGAGTACCTGAAAGACCTCTTGGCGACGGGTGCACTCCTGGAGTGTGAGCTGCGCCTGATCCGTCCGGACTGCGACCTCTATTGGGTGCGGCTGGATGCGATCCTGGACGGCGATGACGCCAACGGCACGCGCCTGTACCGCGTCGTGATCAGCGACATTACCCAGCAGAAGCAGTTGGAAAATGCCTTGCGGGAGAGCGAAGAGCACTTCAGGCAGCTCATTGCGGCCGCCCCGTTACCGTTGTGTTTCGTGACCGCGGACGGGATCGTCCAAGAGGTCAACAACCGTTTCACGGGGGTTTACGGCTACAGCCGCGAGGATGTCCCCACCGCCGAGGCCTGGTTCCAGCGCGCCTACCCGGACGACACCTACCGCCCCTGGGTCATCGAGACCTGGAGTGCGGCCGTGCGCAAGGCGGCTATGGATGGGGTCGATGTCGAGCCCATCGAATACCGCGTGACCTGTAAAAATGGTGACGTGCGCACCATGCTGATCTCCGGGGTCGTCATCGGACCGAATCTCCTGGTCGCCGCGATCGACCTCACTGACCGCAAGCGTGCCGAGGCCGAGCGGCAACAGGCGAACGAGCGTCTCGCGCTTGCTTGCCGTGCCGGCGGCATCGGCATTTGGGAACTGAACCTCGTCAACGATCATCTGATCTGGGATAACCAGATGTTCAATCTTTACGGTCTCGCGCCGGATCAGTTCAGCGGCACCAGTGATGCCTGGCGTGCGGCGGTCCATCCGGATGACTTGCCCTGGTGCACGGATGCACTCCGGTCGGCGGTCGCCGGAGAACAAGACTTAGACATCGAGTTTCGGGTTGTCTGGCCTGACGGCAACATTCGCTGTCTGCGTGGGCTGGCCGATGTGGAGCGCGATGCCGCGGGCCAAGCCATTCGCGTGGTTGGTACGAATTATGATATCACTGCGCTCAAACACGCGAACGAGGCGCTGCGCAAGAATGAGGAGTTGTTCGCGCTGTTCATGCGTCACTCACCCGCTTACGCCTACATCAAAGAGGTGACGCCCACCGTGAGCCGTGTACTGCAAGCCAGCGAGAATTTTCAGCAACTGATCGGCGTCTCGGGTTCCGACCTGGCGGGCAAGACCATGTCGGAGCTGTTTCCGGCTGAATTCGCCGCCAAGATGACCGCCGACGATTGGGCCGTGATTGCCGATGGCAAGGTGCTGACCCTGGACGAGGTCTATGAGGGCCGCCACTACACCTCGATCAAGTTCCCGATCGTCCAGGGAGATCGGACCCTGTTGGCTGGGTATACCATTGACATCACTGAGCGCAAGAGTCTTGAGGAACGGCTGCAGCAACAGGCCACCACGGACGAAGTCACCGGCGTCGCCAACCGCCGTCGTTTTCTGGAAGCGGCACACGACGAAATACGACGCGCAAGGCGTCACGCCCGTCCGCTCGCATTGGCCTTGGTCGACATTGATCATTTCAAGGATCTCAACGATGCACATGGGCATGCGGCCGGCGATCTGGTGTTGACGGTATTGGCTGACGTCTGTCAGCGCAATATCCGGGAGATCGATGTGTTCGCAGCGATTCCCGGTGAACGCTAACCTCTTGAAACCATAGGTTGCTATTTTGCAAATCTTGTTGCGGTCAGAATCGTGATTCTTTATAAATCAGCGGCTTACACGCCGTTCGCCGGGAATTGCTGATGTGTTCGCGCGGTTCGGCGGCGACGAGTTCGCGCTGCTCCTGCCGGAAACCGGTCGTGACAAGGCCTATGAAGTCGTGCAGCGCTTCTGCCTGGCCCTGGCATCAGCGCCGGTCGAGTTCGGCGGCCGGTCGGTTGCGATCACGGTCAGCGCGGGCATCGCCGGTCTGGCGAATGAGGCGGACTGCCTGGATGCGCTCCTCAAGCGTGCCGATCAAGCCCTGTATCAGGCGAAGGCGGCGGGGCGCAATCGCGTTATGGTAGAACCAACGGCCGAGTAGCGCCATACCGCAGCCGTGCCGGCGCTCGTGGGAGATGCTTGCCGATGTCCACCAACTCGCTGCCGCGATAACCGTCCGTTTCCGTTTCGTAGCTGACAGACGAAGGTCCAGGTTGATGTGGCCGCGCCAAAGCGCATATAGAGACACTCAGGCGGCCTGTCCTGCAGCATTCGCCCGCTGCCGTGCACTGCTCACCAGCGGGTCTCATCGCTTTATCAGGAGTGCAAGTGTCTTGTCAATCAAACAGTTCCTACTGGGAGTCATGATCATGGCACTGCCGCTGGCGGCGGTCGCCGGCGTCGATACTATCGTGCTTGGTATGGGGTGTTTCTGGGGTGCGGAAAAGCGTATGTCCGAAATCCCAGGCGTCACCGATGTCGAGTCGGGTTATGCCGGCGGAGACGCCGCACGGGCCGGCTATGCGGATGTGCTGGGCCTTGAGAAGATGATCCGGCGCGGTAAGTCCACCCTGCGCAACCATGCCGAGGTCATCAAGGTCGCGTTCGACCCTGATCAGGTCAGTCTGCGGACCATCCTCATCAAGTTCTGGGAAAATCATGACCCGACGCAGGGCGATCGGCAGGGGAATGACCAGGGCAGCAACTACCGCAGCGCCATCTATGCCAACAGCGACGCGCAACGGGCGGTGGCACTTGAGACCCGCGATGCCTACCAGTCGGCGCTGAGCAGCGCCGGACAGGGTCGGATCACGACCGAGATCGCGCCCCTGCGCAACTACAACCGCGCGGAGACTGACCATCAGGATTACCTGAAGAAGAATCCGGATGGCTATTGTGGTCTCGGCGGTACGGGCGTGTCATTTCCCGGCGAGGCCGCCAAGCCGATGCCCGCCAGCCTCCCGGCCGACGCGCTGCATTTCGAGCGTCAGTTAATCGTCTTCGAGGCGGAAGAGTGCCCCTACTGCAAGCAATTCCAGGCCGAGGTCCTGAACGGCTGGACGGCGGCAACCCCGGTGATCGCCACGCTGAATCCCAATCCGCCAGAGAACTGGACGCTGGAGAAGGCGTTGTTTGCCACACCGACCATCGTGCTGTTTGAACAAGGCAAGGAGGTCTCGCGCTACACGGGTTACACCGGTGACAAGGACCGCTTTTGGAAATGGCTTGGCTATCAGTTGCTGACGCCGCAGCAGCGCAAAATCGCCTTCGAGCAAGGGACCGAGCCGGCCTTCAGCGGCTCGCACCTGGACGAGAAACGGCCGGGCATGTTCGTCGACCCGATCACCGGCGCGCCGTTATTCCGCAGCGATACCAAGTTCAACAGCGGCACCGGCTGGCCAAGCTTCTTCAACCCGGTGGCGGGCGCAATCAGCCTGCATGAGGATAACGCGCATGGGATGCGGCGGGTGGAGGTGCGCAGCGCCAGTTCGGGCATTCACCTGGGGCATGTGTTCGACGATGGTCCGCCCCCCTCCGGCAAGCGCTACTGCATCAACGGCAATGTACTCAAATTTGTGCCGGATACGCCATGATGATGACAAGCTCGACTTTGGCCATTTCAGGCCGTCGAGGCCAGTTGATCCAGCAAGCGTTCCCAGTCCCGCTGGGAAATAACGAGGGCGTCCGGGTCTGCGGTTGAGTTGACGAAATTCGCCGCCGCCCAACTGGTGCGGCGCACC
>NZ_CAIZIZ010000566.1 GCF_903933125.1 uncultured Lamprocystis sp.
CCAGTCCGGGAGGGATACAGAAAATGACTGTCTGAACCGTCCGGTTTCACAAAATTTCACGAATGTAGTGCCACTGACCAATTTTTTCCGCTGTAAGCGGATGATCTTAAGAGAGAAATAATCTGAGGTGTTAAACTTGGGCTAGTGACGGTGGTCCTGGCAGGCCCTGCCGCAAACCATGCGCAAGCGCTCGCGGACTCACCAACATTCGCGCCGGAGGTGCCGGCCAAGATTACGACGCCCGATACGGCCGAGACCCGCATCGGCACTTTGCGCTTCAAGGACGGTGCCCCCGATGCGGCGACGGTGCAGTTAGCCTACGACCAACTGGATTTCGGTCGCGGCGTCGATGCCTTCTTGAAAGGCATGTCGGCCACGTCCGTCTATGCGCTGTGCCGGGGCCTGGAGGCGGCGGGCATCGAGACCAATCGGGGCATCGGCATCAGCGAGGACCTGCTCGATGCCCGCTCACTGTTTCTGACGCCCAACACGACCACCGTCTACGTCTTGGCGTGCCTGAATCTCAATCTACGAGGAACTGAACGGCGTGGTGCAGAACGAGCCTGCGGACTGGGTCGATCCGGATACGGCGGGCCTGTACGCCGCCATCGGCATCCGCAAGGGTCACCCATTCGCGCCAGACGAACGGATGAAGAAGACCCTCACCGAGTCGGTGGCCGTGGCGAATGCGATCGCACGCGCTAACCTGTTTGCCTCGCGCGACCCGCGGACCCGGATCTTCTCCGATCGGCAATGGCTGACGCCGTTCGTGGGCGGCAGCTACCAATTCCTCGACGGGGCCGAGCGTCTGCTTGACGCGCGCATGCTGTTTTTCTATTACGCCACCGGTATCACGCCAGCCATGAGCGAGGCCAAGCCAGGCACCGGCTCGGCCTACGCAGTCGCCTTACGCGACTCGGCGGGTGAGTATCTCGACGGCGGACGCACCTACAAGGTCGATCTGCCCGGACCCATCCCGGCGAAGGACTTCTGGTCCTTTACCGTCTACGACAACCAGACCCGCTCCCTGCTGCCGACGGACCAGAAACTTGCCGGCATCGATAGCACCTTACCGGATATCAAAAAGAACGCGGACGGCGGCGCCACCGTCTGGTTTGGACCCAAGCCGCCGCCCGGCGAGGAAACAAACTGGGTGCAAACCATGCCCGACAAGGGCTACAACGTGCTGCTGCGGCTCTATGGGCCGCTGGAGCCCTGGTTCGACCAGACCTGGCGGCCGGGTGATTTCAAATTGCAGCCATCAATAATGTGATCGTGTCTTTGTGATTTTCATAGTCTCCTGCGGTTTGGATAATGGGTAGGTTCGTGGTTGTTAATACTCCCGGCAATCCTGCCAGACCACTCCGGTTTCCTGGGTATGATCCAGCAACCAGGGCACCGCGACCAGCGCCTTGGGATGAATGTCATGAAACAGAATGACGCCGCGCCGCCATAACAGCATCAGCGTCATAATCCGCTGGGCCGCGTCTTCGCCATTGACCCGACTATTCCAATCCTGCGAGTCGATATTCCACAGCGCTACTTTCAGATCGTGCTTGCTGAAGAAGGCACCGCTATCGGCGCGGCGTTGTCCATAAGGCGGACGAAACCAGGGCTGATAGGATTGCGGGAACGTTACTTTAACCAGATCGCGGGTGTCGATAATTGAGCTTTGCCATTTCTCCCATTTGGCGTGAGATTCATGTCGCCAGCCGTGCAGCGCGGCGCATTGTCCGTGAAACAGCGTTGCCGGCGTGGCCGGCTCCGCTTGTTTCAGCCGGGCTTGCAACCGCTCGCCCAGCATATAAAACGAGGCGTGAAGATTATTTTTTGTCAGTAACGCCAGCAGTGTATCGGTATTGCCATCGGGTTGCGAAGGTCCATCATCAAAGGTCAATACAAAATGCCGATCCGGAAGTTCAAAGCCGGTGTGTTCCAGCGCGGAAAAGGTATCAATTTCACTGCTGACCTTCGGGAACAGTGCAGCCAGCCTAATCAATTCACCGGCATAGCTGTTATGGAAAACCCGGGCTTTGTTGTGCCAGTTGCGATAGGACTCAGGCAATTTTTCTTCTAATTCTTCGGCGGCGGTCAGAAGTTCATCCGCCGTGCTGATGTTGTCGCAAAAGACCTCGGAACTAGCGCAGTCAGCCGCGGCAAACCGCCAGTTTTGCAACAGCTGTGCGGTCAACTGATTGCGCACCCGCGCGACCGAAGCGGCATCCACCTGTTTAATTTTGAGTTGGGCTTTTAATGTCGCGGCGTCTTGTCCCGCCACTTCGGCCAGCGCAGCAGCAAATACCAGAATTTCCGCTCTCGAAGCGCGATCAAAGGCAGCGGTTGAATTCATTGTTTCCGGCCATAGCGACCGATCCGCAAAGGCGACGGTGTCCGGGCCATAAGCAAACAATGGTTTAAAGCAGCACATCAACAGGAAAGCCATCAATGCTTTTTTCATGGTCGCTTCCGGCAATGCCAGGCGGACTTCGCTGCCAAAGACCGTAGCATTGAAGGAAGGGCTCGGCAAGGGCAAACTGCGATCCGCCGGTGGCCGACGGGGAGCAGCGGGGAACAAGCCGCTGTTTGGCGGCACGGCAGCGGGTGGTGAAGTCACGGGCGGCGGCGGCATAATAGGGCGTCAGAGGGTGGACAGGTCCTAAGGTATCTCCACGAGGGCCTTGGTCATAAACCCGGCCACCGCGCGATCGGCACGGTCGTCGGTCCGCGCAGCGGACCCTACTGCGCTTCCAGTACGAGGGCCTGGGTGTCGGCACCCTGGCCTTTGACAGCATCAGCGGCCTCGGTCGGCCCGGCACCGGCACCCTGAAGGTCGACGGTGCGGTGGTCGATACCAAGAAGATAGAGAAGACGCTGCCGATGATCCTGCGATGGGACGAAGCCTTCGATATCTGCTCCGACACCCTCACCGGCGTGAACGATGCGGACTATCAACCACCCTTCACGTTGACCGCCAAGCTCGATAAGCTCACGATCAAGGTCGATCGTCCGGAGCTTTCGCCCGCGGACATCCAGAAGCTGAAGGAGGGGGCGGCGAAGGCCGAGGCCGGTAGGGAATAGTCAAAAAACTGAATCTACGAGGAGTTGAACGGCGCGGTGCAGAACGAGCCCGCGGACTGGGTCGATCCGGATACCGTGGGCCTGTACGCCGCCATCGGCATCCGTAAGGGCCAGCCGTTCGCGCCCGACGAGCGGATGAAGAAGATCCTCACCGAAGCGGTGGCCGTGGCGAATACGATCGCACGTTTGAACCTGTTTGCCTCGTGCGACCCGCGGACCCGTATCTACTCCGACCGGCAATGGCTGACGCCATTCATGGGCGGCGGTTATCAGTTCCTCGACGGTGCCGAGCGTTTGCTCGATGCACGCATGATGTTCTTTTACTACGCGACCGGCATCACGCCCGCCATGGCCGAAGCCAAACCGGGCACCGGCTCGGCTTACCGGGATCGCGCGAAAAGCCCCGCCGTTCAGGGCGGGGATGGATAGCGCCGGACGGTGGACCCGTCCGATAGCTGTTTAGGTGGGAGTCTGTTGCTGTTCGATGTATTGGCGCACGATGGCGATTGGTGCGCCGCCGCAAGAAGCGGCGAAGTAGGAGGGGGACCAGAGAACGCCTTTCCAGTAGCACTGCTGGAGGTCGGGCCGTTCCTGGCGTAGCAACCGGCTGGACACGCCCTTGAGGCTGTTCACCAGGGCGGACACCGCCACCTTGGGCGGGTACTCGACTAACAGGTGAACATGATCGTCCTCGCCGTCCATCTCCACCAAATTTGCCTGGAAGTCGGTGCAGACCTTGGCGAAGATCGCGCGCAGGCTGACGATCGCCTCGCCGTCGAAGACCTTGCGGCGGCACTTCGCCACAAAGACCAAGTGAACATGCATCGCAAAAACGCAGTGCCGACCATGCCGAATGTCGTTGTCTTGTTTCATAGGCCAAACTATACTCTAGGCTATGTTGCGTTTCCAAGCCTTCAAGTTCGAGCTGATGCCAGACGGCGGGCAGGCGCGCGATATGCGCCGCTTCGCGGGATCGTGCCGGTTCGTCTTCAACAAGGCCCTGGCGATGCAGCAGGAGCGGTTTGCGGCCGGTGACGCGAAGCTCGGGTATGCCGGGCTCTGCAAGGCCCTCACCGAGTGGAAGGCCGACCCGGCGACGGCCTGGCTCTGCGACACCCCATCCCAATCCCTGCAACAGACCCTCAAGGATCTGGAGCGGGCCTATACCAACTTCTTCGCCAAGCGGGCCGACTTTCCCCGTTTCAAGAAAAAGGGGCGTTCCGGCGACAGCTTCCGCTACCCCCAGGGCTTCAAGCTCGACCAGACCAACGGGCGCTTGTTCCTGCCTAAACTGGGTTGGCTGCGCTACCGCAACAGCCGCGATGTGCTCGGCACGGTGAAGAACATCACCGTCAGCCAGTCGGGCGGCAAGTGGTTTGCGTCGATCCAGACCGAGCGTGAGGCGGAGATCCCGGTTCACCAGGGCACGGCCGTCGGGATCGACCTGGGCATTGTTCGCTTCGCTACCTTGAGCGACGGCGCAGTGTTCGAGCCCCTGAGCAGTTTCAAACGTCAGGAACAGGCGTTGGCGAAGGCGCAGCGCGCCATGAGCCGCAAGACCAAGTTCGGGAAGAACTGGAAGAAGGCGAAAGCCCAGGTCCAGCGCATCCATACCAAGATCGCCAACGCCCGGCGCGACTACCTGCACAAGACCACGACCACGATCAGCCAAAACCACGCGATGGTGTGCATCGAGGACTTGAAGGTTCGCAACATGTCGGCGTCAGCGGCCGGGACGATCGAAGCGCCGGGTACCAACGTTCGGGCCAAGTCCGGCCTGAACAAAGCCATTCTCGACCAGGGTTGGTTCGAGTTCCGCCGACAACTGGACTACAAGACGGCGTGGAGCGGTGGGCACCTGGTCGCGGTGCCCCCACAGAACACCAGCCGGACCTGTCCGTGCTGCGGACATCTCGCCAAGGAGAACCGGCAGACTCAAGCCCGGTTCGCATGCGTGGCATGCGGTTTCGAGGAAAACGCCGATTTGGTCGGCGCGATCAATGTTCTAAGGGCGGGACACGCCCGGTTAGCCTGCGGAGAGACTTCGCTCATTGGAGCGTCGGCCCAGGAACCCGCCGAAGCGACTATTCGCGAGCAAGCTTTGCGCGTAGCGCCGTAGGAATCGCCGTCCTTCAGGTCGGCGAGGATGTCAATGGTCTTTCTGTCGAGCCTGGGGGTCGCCCTCTGGAGTCACTGGAAGAAGGCGCAGTTGCCCGCGCCCGCGTTTTATGACCAAGCCCAACTGGCCGCGCCACGCCAGACCCCCACGACGCGGCAGCCCTTCACCGTGCAGGCGCAGGGCATCCTCTATACCATTGAGCCGCTCTACGACTATGTGCTCGAGGCCGTCGTCGTGAGCCTGCATGACAGCGACGTCATTTCGGATATCTATCACTTCAAGGATTGGCAAGACTTCATCAACATCCGTGACCTGTGTGTGGTCTGGGGCGCGAATGTCCGCACCGATGCCTTTCGCGCCATGAGCTACAGCAACACGACCTGGACCTGTTGGGTGGGGCCGCGCAACGCTCCGGCGGCCCAGTGGTTCGCCTGGGACCAGTTGTCCAACAACCACCTGCTGAGCGCCGACCCGCAGGTCCAGCGGGCCATCAAGTCCGCGGTCATCGGTGACCAGATCCGCCTCACCGGCCAGTTGGCGCGCTATTCACACGGCGGCGGGTTTCAGCGGGGAACCAGCACCACCCGCACCGACCAGGGCAATGGGGCCTGCGAGACGGTCTATGTGGAGCGCTTCGAGATCATCCGACCGGCCAACCCCGGTTGGCACCTGGTCTATCGGTTGAGTCTGGTCCTGCTGTGGGGCGCGCTGCTGGGTCTGGTCGTGCTCTTCTTCGTCGCACCGGTGCGGGGGTTACGGGGCTGACCTCGGTGGTGAGGCACGTAACGGACACTGGTGGCGAATTGCGCCCACGCGGGCGCAGTCGCCGCACCGGCTTGGCTCAGACCCGGAAAGTCTCACGCCAAGGCGCCATGACGCCAAGGGTCTTCAAGGCGATAGCGAAACCGGAGGCGCTCGCGGAGTGACTGGGGGCACCGCAGAATTGCGCTCTTCTTGGCGTGCTTGGCGTGCTTGGCGTGCTTGGCGACTTGGCGACTTGGCGTGAGATAGGTTCTTTCCAGACTCCGCGGTGGGGAGAATTCGCCACCAGTGTCCGTTGCGCGCCGCATATCCTGAGCGGGTTGCTCGCGGAGATAGCGGTTGAGCGAGGCTACACCGCAATCGAACGCCTGACGGTCATGACCCGACTCCAACGGCTCGATGCGCAGCGACGCCGTCGCCCAAGTCACGGTCGGACGATCCGCGCATGCTCATCAACTCGCCGCAACTGATCGCCAACGCCGCGCTGCCGGCGCCCCTCGCGGCCAGTCGTGTGGCGAGGTCGTGAAGTACAATGGCGGATCGGCGCGCACGTCCCGCACCGGCCGCCGGACCCTGGATCTTCCAGGCCGCACGCCGGCTTGACTTCGCCCGGACCGGGCGACCTGTCGGCGGCGGACTGCCCCGGCCAGCCGAGCTCACCAGATCGCCCGCAGCGGGCTCACCGGAAACAGGAGCCGACCTTGGCCGCCATCGACGACCTCATCACCCACATCCAAGACCCGCGGCTGCGCGCCGATTTCGCGCGCGAATGGGCCGAGGCCAAGAAGACCCGCAAGTTTGGCCTCGTGTTCGACCGACACCTGCCCGAGCTGGTGCCGATCCCGCAGGCCCGGCCGCGGCGGGGGGACCTGGTGGCGAAAAAAGGCGGCTCACTCGCCGACCTGTGGCGGGTGCGCCGCGTCGCGGGCGGCATCGCCCAAGTCGTGCGGCCGGAGGACACCCCGGCGGCCGGCGACCCCTGGGAACTACCGCTCGACGAACTCATCGTCGTGCGCCGCTTCGGCGAGCCGATCTACCCGGCGCTCGTGCCGATCGATCGCGTTCAGAACGGCCCGCCCGCCGGTCCCTGGCATTGTCTGATCGAAGCGGATAACTTCCATGCCCTGCAACTGCTGGGCTATCTCTATGCCGGGAAGGTCGATTGCATTTATATCGACCCGCCTTACAACACGGGCGCTCGGGATTGGAAGTACAACAACGACTATGTGGATGGCAACGATGCCTGGCGGCACTCGAAGTGGCTGTCATTCATGGAGAAGCGATTACGGTTGGCGCAACGGCTATTGAATCCAGACACGGGCGTATTGATCGTCACGATTGATGAGCATGAAGTTCATCACCTGGGGATGCTTCTGAGGCAACTCCTGCCAGATGCATACCAACAAATGGTAACCATCGTTGTAAATCCAAAGGGCGTAACTCAAGGCCGATTCTCGCGAGTCGAAGAGTATGCTCTATTTTGCTTTATGAAGAACGCCTTCGTAAAAGGGTTAGAAGATGATCTATTGACAGTTTTGAGTAGAGGTGTGAGCACCAGGTCAAAGCCGCGCTGGAAAGGATTATTGCGATCTGGGACCAATGCTCGACGCATCGACAGAGATAAAATGTTTTTTCCGGTTCTGGTTGACGACGAGCGTTTCGCGGTTGTCGGCGCGGGAGATTTCCTGCCGCTGGATCAACTCCCCACGCTTGATGCAAGAATCAATGGATACATGGCCGCATGGCCGATTCGCTCCGATGGCTCTTTGGGAAACTGGGGTGTCAGCCCGTCGTCCCTACGACAATTGATTGAGAAGGGATATGTGAGTCTGGGCGGATACGACGAGAAGAGAGGGACTTGGGGAATTTCTTACCTCAGCGCAAAGCTCCAAAAGCAAATCGAGACTGGCGCTAAGTACTTCAAGTGAAATATTTGTAGGCGCCAATAATTGCAAAGCATTGATTTAAAAGAAAGATAATAATTAAGCGCTCATAGCGAATATATTGATGTACTTATATGTATCCTTGAGTTTGATCAACTGAGGAATGTCGTTAAGGTTGAGTATGCGGAAGCACGCGAGCGGCAAATCAAGACAGTGTGGCACAGAAGCAGGCACGATGCTGGTGCCTACGGTTCTGATATTCTGAAAGCTACCTTTGGAAACACGGGGTCATTTTCATTTCCTAAGTCCCTTTACGCCACGCACGACGCCATAGCGGCGGTGGTTCGTGATCGCCCGGATGCATTGGTCGTTGATTTCTTTGCTGGCAGCGGGACCACATTGAACGCTGTGAATCTGCTGAACGTTGCCGATTCCGGACAGCGGCGATGCATACTGGTGACCAATAACGAGGTCTCAGGCGAGGAAGGGCAAACACTAGTTCAACAGGGCTCGCAACCGGGCGATGAAGAATGGGAGAAGCTCGGCATTTGCCGCTCAGTGACCTGGCCGCGCTCAAAGTTCACGATCTTGGGGCGCCGCGACGATGGCACCCGGTTGCCTGGCGACTACCTGACCGGCAAGACAGTCGAGCGCGAGCGCCCGCGGCGCGTGGTCCAGATTGGCTTCGTCGCACCCGGTGCCTTGGATACCCCGGCCAAGAAGAAGCAACTCACGGCCCTGATCGATGGCCTGCCGCAAACGCTGGTCAAGGACCCTTGTCCCTTCATCGTCTCCGAGGACCACAAGGTCAGCGTGCTGTTCGACGAGACGGCGGCGGAAGACTGGCTCGCGGCCCTGGACGGTCAAGATCAAGTCACCGATCTCTACCTCGACTTTGGCCATTTTTGCCTGAGGCCGGGCGCTGTGCACGGGTGGGCTGGACCAGGGCCGGCGGCTCCTGCGGAGGTGGCGGCAGCGGGAGACCGGCGGTATCGTCTGAAGTCGACCAAAACACCAGCCGTCA
>NZ_CAIZIZ010000567.1 GCF_903933125.1 uncultured Lamprocystis sp.
AGCTCCCACGCTCCAGCGTGGGAGCAAGTCGCGACGCTCCGGCGTCGCGTGGCGCCAGCGGCCGCTGGAGCGGCCGGACGGCATTCCCACGCTGGAGCGTGGGAACGAGAAAACAGTGAAACACGAACACGCTTATGAAACGCTGGCTGTGGCTCTCTCTTATCGTTTTCCTGCTCGATCAGGCCACCAAATGGCTGGTAATGGCCTCCCTGGCACCATTCGAGGTGATCGAGCTGATTCCGAACCTGAACCTGACCCTGGCCTTCAATACCGGCGCGGCCTTCAGCTTCCTGGCGGACGCCGGCGGCTGGCAGCGGTGGGGGCTCGCGGCCCTGGCACTCGTCATCAGCAGCGTGCTGGCCGCCTGGCTGCTGCGTCTGCGCGCAGATGAACGAACCATGGCGGTTGCACTGGCGCTAATCATCGGCGGCGCGGTAGGGAATCTGGTCGACCGGGTGGTGCTCGGGCATGTCATCGACTTCATTCAGGTCTATCTGCCCTGGATCCCATTCGCGCTGTTCAACCCCTGGCCGGCGTTCAACGTGGCGGACAGCACCATCAGCCTGGGCGTGGTCATCCTGCTGGTCCATACGCTGTTCTTCGACACCGGCCCGGATCGGCCCGCCATGAAGGCGTAACGGTTACCGGGCCTTGATCGTCGTTCCGGCCACTTGGGCGCGCCGGGTGCGTAGTCAGGCCATCCTGGCCTGACACTGTCAGGGCTGGAAGCCCTGACTACGCATAACGCCGGCCGGGATTACGATCAAGGCCGGTTACCGCACAGCAAGTGGTCGGATCGACATCCGACCGACAACAGCGGGCTGTCATCCCCTCGCAGCAATTCACGGGCTATGATTCGAGTATCATTGTCCACCGTCCCGCGACACCCCGCGGCATCAACTCAGACCGCGAACGCACCGACCCTGGTCCGCGCGACCGTTGCAGCCGGCGTCGCGGCCCCCCCTTCGCCTCACCTGAGGATTCGCGATGAACGATCTCTGGCAAGACCTGAAGCGCGTCGCCACTGCGCACTGGTCAAAGCTCAAGACCATCGGCGCCGCACCGACACCGCGCGAGCAGGCGGTGGCGGCAGCCTGCGAACGGGTCGTCGATCAGGTCGATCCGCGCCTGCGCAGCCTCTCCGGATACCGCCGCACACTCCACGACAACGTCGCCGCCGCGCTCGATTACAGTACCGAAGTGGCCAGCCGCATCCCCGGACCGATCACGCTGAATCGGGAGACCTGGGCCCAAGACCCCTTACTCAATGCCATGTTCGCCGACCCAAAGCGCATCCGCTGGGTCCTCTCCAGCCCTAGTGTCTGCGCTTTCGTCCGCGACACGGCGCTGGAAACCGGCGACTGTTACGCGCTCCTGGCCGCCCTGCCGGTGGTGCGCACCCAACTCGGCATGGAGTTGGAGGGCGATGCCGTCCGCCGGGACATTCCGCAAACCACTTGGAGCTTCGTGAACCACGAGGTCGGTCTCCCCGCCGGCGATCCGGATTCCGTGCGCAGCCAGGCCGCACAGGCCATCATGGACATCATCGCCGGCGGGGCCGTGCTGGAGATCGGCGGTCAGGAGGCAAAAATCGCCGCACTGGAAGAACAGTTGCGGATGACCCGGATCAAACAGAAAGTCGCAAATCCAGCGACGCGCGGTCTGGATTTCCTGAGCGATGGCGGCGCTTCCACGCTGGATGATTACCAGACCCTGGGCCAGCGTATCCAGCAACTGGAGCAGGAACTTGCCGCGGCACGCCAGGGACTCACCACCCTCGACGACTATCTGCGGCGCCTGAACGGCGTGCTAGAGCACCCGCAGACCCGCGTTGCGGCCAAGCCCGAGCAGGTCCGCCTGGACCGGATGAACGTGGTGCGCGAGGACCGCGAGGGCGCCGTGGAGTCGACGCCGATCGAGTTCCTGCGCGGGTATCGGAACGGGCAGCCGGCACGGGTCATCCTGCTCATCCGCTTCGCCCGGGCGGATCTGATCACCGCCGATGAGCGACTGGCCGAGGTGGAACGCTATGTCAACGCCTGACGCGCCGCCGAAGCCGGTCGACGGGCTGCACGAGGCGGTCGCCGTGACGCCGATGAAGATCGCCCTCCTGTCCCGCGACCCCACCATCTATTCCACCAACCGGCTGGTGCAGGCGGCGCGGGAGCGTGGCCACGAGATCCGCGTCATCGACGTCCTGCGCTGCTATATGAACATCACCACCCACGCCCAATCCATCCACTACAAGGGCGAAGAACTGAAGGGTTTCGACGCGGTGATCCCACGGATCGGCGCGTCGGTCACCTTTTATGGGGCCGCGGTGCTGCGCCAGTTCGAGATGATGGGCGTCTATGCCCTGAACGAATCGGTGGCCATCGCCCGCGCCCGCGACAAATTGCGCTCATTGCAGTTGCTGTCGCGCAAGGGCATCGGGCTGCCGATCACCGGATTCGCTCATGCCCCGGACGACGTCGAGGACTTGATCAAGATGATCGGCGGTGCACCGCTGGTCATCAAACTCCTGGAAGGCACCCAGGGGATCGGGGTGGTGCTGGCCGAAACCGAGCAAGCCGCCAAGAGCCTGATCGAGGCCTTCATGGGGTTGCGCGCCAATATCCTGGTGCAGGAATACATCAAGGAGGCCGAGGGGGCGGACATTCGCTGTTTCGTCATCGGCGACAAGGTGGTGGCGGCCATCAAGCGCCAGGCCAAGCCCGGTGAGTTCCGCTCCAACCTGCACCGCGGCGGCACCGCCAGCCTGATCCGCATCACCC
Source organism: uncultured Lamprocystis sp. (assembly GCF_903933125.1). GTDB lineage: Bacteria > Pseudomonadota > Gammaproteobacteria > Chromatiales > Chromatiaceae > Thiodictyon. Next base: position 2,775 of record NZ_CAIZIZ010000567.1, read on the forward strand.
CGGAAGAGCGTTCGACCGCGGTGCGTGCCGCCCGCATCATGGGGCTCAACGTGGCCGGAGTCGACGTCCTGCGCTCCCATCACGGGCCGGTGGTCCTGGAGGTCAACTCCACCCCGGGGCTCGAAGGGATCGAGACGGCGACCTCCAAGGACATCGCCGGCCTGATGATCGAGTATCTGGAGAAAAACGCCGCCCTGGCCAAGACCCGCGCGCACCGGCAGGCGTGATCCGGTCGATTCAGCGCAATCCGCGGCGGCCTCAGCTTGCGCAGTAGGATCGGACGGTGGCGTCGCGCGCCCCTTTTGTCTCTACCTTCGTGCCGGCGGCGGCCCCCGAAGCCACGGTCCCGGCGGCGCCGCTTGCCGCGGCTGGGACGGCCTCAGACCCGCCTTTTCCCAGAAGTTGATCGAACGAGCAGGCCGACGATTGTGGGGCCGCAAGTCCTTGATCAGGATGTCAGCCCTCAGCGTCCCCGTCCCATGCCGCGCCCGTTCGCTGCCTGGCCGTGCCTGGCCTCGTACCCGGTGCCATAGGGCAGGTCACTGCGATGACCTCCACCGTGGCCGACGCTGCCGGGACCCCCGACCGCGTTGGGACGGTTGGGTTGCTCACCCAGACCCGGTAGCCGTACGGCATCCGCACCAGCGGGGGAACCCCAGGTCCTGGTCAAGGCACTGCTTGGCATGGTCAGGGCACCGCTCGGCATGGTCAGGGCACCGCTCGGCACGGTGAGGTCCAGCGGCCGATTTGGCTCCATGGTCGCGTCCTGGCCCCAAGCCGAGGCAGTGAAGACGCAGAGCAGCGTGGGGAGGGTCAGGCGGTTGATGATCGGGAATACCTCGGTGTTGAAACGGCCCATTCCAGGCGCACCCGGTAACAACGCGTGGTCAGCGACGGCGGCCTTCAGACATTCTGGCCAAGTTGGAGATGCTCGTCGAGCAGTCGTCGATTTTCAAGACAAGCGTGCATCGCCCCCCGCTGCCGGGGGGCGGTGCGTCAACCACGGTTCACAGGCTATTTCTTGCCGTATTTCGGTCCGGTGCCATCAAGCTTCGGGATACCGGTGCCGGTGCAGTCGCCGGTGCCGGGGCCGTTTCCACCCGCCACGACCTGGTCCATCTGTGCGGCGCTGAGTTGAGTCGGGGCCTGCCTGTTGCTTTGCCCCTGGGTGGCCTGGGTTTTAGTGGTCTGATCCGCCGCGGCAGCCGTGAAAGCGGCGCCGGCCAGCAGGGCGATCAACAAGACTCTTGCGTTCATCTGAATTTCCTCAAGTGACAGTGGTGGAGCACATGGTTCGGCTATCAACCCATACTGACAGCCGCTTCCGCAAACGGCCCCTCGTGAACGGCCCCTCGTGAACGGGGTGTCACCTGGGACGTTTCCCCGTGTGGCGGTAGCAACAGTATTCACCGCGGCTGTTTCTGCACCATGACCAGGGAGTATCGCTTGGTTTCCCATCGTGTCAGACTGTATCAGTGCCGCCGCGGGGTCTGGTCGATCGCGCCGTTGTCGTTGTCGTTGTCGAAATTATCGTAGCGCCCCGGACTCTCTCGCACCCCAAATTGCATCGCTTCTCCTATTACGATTACGACAACTACAACGACAACGACAACGGTTGTGTTTGTATTTAGCTTGTTCTTGACTGGTTACCAAAAGCGATACGGCAGCGAGATCGAGAAGATGAAGTCATTGGCGTCGTCCGTGACCCCGGCCGCCGCCGACAGGTTCAGGAACAGGTTCTTGCCCAGTGTAAAGTCGGCGCCCAGGTTGATGTAACCGGCCGTGGCGACCGCGGTGTGGTACGCGTCGCCCCCCAAGGGTTCAACCTCATCCCCGCCCGGAAAGTCAAAGGACAGCCCTGCATCAAGTGAAATAGTGGGGGTCGCGGCCAGGGTGACGCCCAGGGTCAGGCCAAAGCGATCGGCCGGCGTGAGTCGGCCGGTCTGATAGCCCGCACCGTCCCAATAGGTCGCGGTCCTGGACCAGGCATAGCCATAGGATAGCGTGCCGTACAGCGCCACCGGCTCGCTGCGCTTGACGGCCGACAGTGACAGCGTGAGCGAGCGCAAGCCGTCGCCAATCGGTACGGGGGCAAACGGGGCGCTGCCGTTGTCGTGGGTATAGGCCAGTCGCGCCACCAGTGACGGCCGCGACGCGGTTTCCTGCGTGAGCCGCTTGCCCAGACTGATCGATATATCACCCGTGCCGTCGGCGCGCCCCAACGGGTAGTCGCGTTGGATGTAAGGCAGATACAGCGCGGCGGCCATGCCCCAGGGGAGGCCGGCCTCCAGACCCAGGCCATAGGCGATGGACTCATAATGGTCATCGCCCTGTCCGTCGTGGAACCAGGTCACGCTGGGGGTGAGGCGGAAGGTGCCGCTGGGCAGCAACACCAGCCCCTTGGTGACCAATGCCTCTTCCATCGCGCTGTTCGCGGCTTGCGCCTCCACCGGGGGCTTGGCGGCGTCGGCATCGAGGCCGATGAGCGGCGACCCGCCGCCCTTCTTGCCGGCGGCCAGTTGTCCTTCCAGGGCCTTGACGCGCATCTGCAACTGCTCGTTGATCGCCTGCTGGGCCGCCAGTTGTTGCCGTAATGATTCGACGGTTGCGGTGGTGGCATCAGCGCCCGGCGCCCGGGGGGCCGCCGCGCCTTGCGGGGTTTGTGACAACGCAAGCGTTGGCACGGGTGTTGCGCAGCAGACCAGCAAGAGGCGCAGGGCGGTGTTCTTCATGGTGGTGACACTCAGGGAGACGGCGGGCGGGTAACGACAAAGGCCATGCCCTCCATCCAGACGGCAGTGAAGCCGGCGATGGACAGGGTGCGGTTCCCAAAGGCCGGGTCGGCGAGTAAGACCCGATCGCCCGTGACGCCGTTGAACACCACATAATGGTTGTAGCCGTGCTCATTGATGGGCACGATGGGGGCGTGAAAGACGCGCAAGTCAGCGAATCCGAGGTGCTGGTAGGCACTGCCCCGATAACCGCGACCAGTGACGAAGTGCTGCAAGTCCAGCAAGGAGAACCCGCCGCGCGCCTTGACCTTGGCCGGGGCGGTCTGCTCCAGCATGCGGGCGGCGGCGAGGCGCTCGCTGACCGGATCGTGGAAGCCGTAGGTGAGCACCGTGGCCACCGCTGCCGCGGCACAACTGCTTTCCCACTGCTGCATGACGACGCCGCGCTCACGGATCTCCTTGAGGCTGCGAAACGGCTGCGGTGTCTGCGCCGACGCCGGCGCCGCGGCCAGGCACAGGGTGGCGATGAAGAAACTCAGAACGGCCTTGGTGATCATGGCGCCCATGCTCGACCCGCCCTGTAGCACCGTCTTGTCAGCGCCGTAGCGGCCTGTATCGGTGTGTAACGGCGTGTATCCGGGTGGTCAGCGACGCCTGGTTCTCGGCTAAGATGACGGTATGATCCCCGCCGCCCGCATCCTGGTGGTAGACGATGATCCCGCACTGCGGGATCTCCTCTGCGCCTATCTCACCGACACCGGCTTCATCGTCGACCTGGCCGGCGACGGGGAGGCGATGCGCCGCGCCATGCAACTGGCCATGCCGGATGCCATCGTCCTGGACCTGATGCTGCCCAACGAAGACGGCCTGGTCCTCACCCGCGCGCTGCGAACGCACTCCAGCGTGCCGATCCTGATGCTGTCGGCCCGCGGCGAGGAGATCGACCGGGTGGTCGGCCTGGAACTGGGCGCCGACGATTACCTGGCCAAGCCCTTCAGCCCACGGGAGTTACTGGCCCGCCTGCGCGCCCTGTTGCGGCGGGCGCAGGGCCCGGCGCCGACGCCGGCCCCGGAACCGCAGGGCGAGCGCTTCGGCCCCTATCGGCTCGACCAGGCGGCCCGTCGGCTGCTGCGCGGGGACCAGGATCTCGGCCTGTCCGGCGCCGAATACGACCTGCTCAAGGTCTTCATCGAGCGGCCCAATCGGGTGCTGTCCCGGGACCTGCTCCTGGATCTCCTCAAGGGCTACGAGCGCGATCCTTATGACCGCACCGTGGATATCCGGGTGGCACGCCTGCGGCGCAAGATCGAGCCTGACCCCACCAACCCGGTCTATGTCCGCACCCTGCGCGGCGCGGGCTATCTGTTCAATCCGCGCGGCGCCGAATCCTGAGACCGGACGCATGTCCTGGAACTTGACGCTACACCAGCAAAACGCGCTGCGGCTCGCCCTGGTCTTTGTACTGTTTGAGGTGCTGACGACGCTGGCGGTGGTCTTCCTGCTCATGCAGCCCCTGGCCACGCGGGCCACCAGCGATCTGGCCGGCCTGATGGTGCTCGCCGCCCAGACTTGGGCCGAACTGCCGCCCGAGACCCGGCCAGCCTTCGAGCGGGAGCTGACCGCATCCCACGGACTGACGCTCGCCGTCGCGCCGCCGACCGGCGCGGTGCGGACCGCCTGGCATGGCATCTATGTGCGCGAACTGGAGGCGCAACTGGCGCAACGCACCGCCGCGCCCTTGGACTTGGCGAGCGTCGATGCCGGGGCCGAGCCCTGGTTGTGGGCCGGTGTGCCGGCGGGCGGGCGGACCCTGTGGCTGGGGTTCCCGCGCAGCCGCGTCGGTCCACAGCCGCTGGCCGCCGCCCTGCTGACCCTCTCCGCCGCCATCATCCTGGCCTGGCTGGCCGCCTGGTGGCTCGGTCACAGTACCGTGGCACCACTGAAGCGTTTCGCTGTCGCCGCGACCGTGCTGGGCCGCGGCGCGACCCCGGAACTCTTGCCTGAGACGGGTCCGCGCGAACTGGCTTCCCTGGCGCGCCGCTTCAACCAATTGGCGTGCCAGGTCCATGACCTGCTGGAGGCACGGACCACCCTGCTGGCCGGCCTGTCGCACGACCTGCGCACCCCGCTGGCGCGGATGCGCCTCGCGCTCGAGCTGGTCCAGCGACGCCCCGATCCGGCCTGGATCGAGCGGCTGGAGGCCGATGTCGAGGAAATGAACCACCTGGTGGGGGACGTCCTGGAACTGGCCCGCGGACTGGACGGCGAGGCCGCGGTACCGGTGGACCTGGCCGCCGTGCTCGAGGCCCTGGCCGGACGCGCCTGGGAGGCGGGCGCCGAGGTCGCCGTGCAGTGTCCGGACTTGAGGATCAGCGCCCCGCCCGCCGCGCTCAGGCGGGTGCTTGGCAATCTCCTGGCCAACGCCCAGCGTTACGCCGGCGATGGAGCGATCGAACTGCGCGCCCAGTCGAGCGATGGCGCCTGCATCATCGGCGTCATCGACCAGGGTCCGGGCATCCCGGAGGACCAACTGGAAGCGGTGTTCCGGCCCTTTCACCGGGTGGATGCCTCCCGCAGCCCGGTCACCGGGGGCACCGGACTGGGGCTGGCGGTCGTGCGCCAGTTGGCCCAGGCCAACGGCTGGCGGGTCTGGCTGGAAAACCGGCGCGGGGGCGGGCTGGCGGCCTGGGTAAGCGTGCCGACCGGCAGCGGCGAGCCACCACTTCAGGGGAGGTGTTCCTGTACCCCAGCATCGTCGATCCCGGGGACAACTCGACCGGCGTAACCAAGACGCAGCCGGTAAACCGACCGATCCGAGACATTTGCGCTGCGGCGTTTTTTGCGGACGCGCCGGGGCGCACTGTCCGCTGTCGACGGCGACCCGTTCTTGCCCAGCTTCAGGACGGGGCGAATGCGCTGTCCCGCTCAAGTCCGGCTCGGATGCTCCGTCTGGCTCAACCTGGAAGCCGAGAAGCCGAGAAGCCGACAGCAGACTGGCCCAAGGCCCGACACATCACATACTATGATGAACGTGGTTTACGAGGCGCCAGTCGATGGAAACCCCTGGGAGTAAAGCATGACAGACACGGATGACCGACCCGCACCAGCGCCCCCGACAAACCTTCGCGGCGAACCGGGTCCGCAACCGACCCTGCGGCAGCGGGCCGAGCAGATCGCGTGCGACACCGCGGCCCAGTCGCCGGAGACCCTCGCGGCACTGTCACCGCAAGACCTCCAGCGGACCGTCCATGAGCTGCGGGTCCATCAGATCGAGCTGGAGATGCAAAACGAGGAACTGCGCCAGGCGCAGGCGGAGATCGAGGTCGCGCACGCCCGTTACTTCGACCTCTACGAACTGGCGCCGGTCGGTTATTGCACCCTCTGCGAACGGGGGCTGATCCGGGAGGCCAATCTCGCCGCCGCCACCTTGCTGGGTCTGGCGCGCGGCGCACTGACCGGTCAGCCCATGTTCCGGTTTATCCTCAGGGAGGACCAGCATGTCTTCTACCGGTTCCGCAAGACGCTCTTTGAGGCGCAGGCCAGCTCCGCGGCGGAGGCCGGGGCGGCCAGCGGGCCACGCGTCTGCACCCTGCGGATGCGCAAACCCGACGGCGTGATCGTCTGGGCGCAGTTCGCCGCCATCGCCGTCACCGAGGCCGACGGGTCGCCCGTCTGCCGCGTCACGATCAGCGACCTCACCCTAAGCAAAGCGGTCGATGCGCTGCGCGACAGCGAGGAGCGACTCACTCTGGCGCTTGACGCCGCGCAGTTGGGCATCTACGACTGGGACATTGCCGTCAACCGGATCCTCTGGTCGCAACAGCACGAACGGCTCTGGGGCTTCGCGCCCGGGGGCTTCGATGGGACCTATGAAGATTTCCTGAGTCGCGTGCATCCGGACGATGTTCCTGGGGTCACCGAGGCACATGCGCGTTGCATGGCGACACGGGAGCGATTCTCCAGCGACTATCGGGTCATCTGGCCCGACGGCAGCCTGCATTGGATGCAGGGTCTTGGTGAGTTCAGCGTCGATAGCACCGGTAAACCGCAGCGGATGCGCGGGGTCGTCATGGAGATCACCGCGCGCAAAGAGGCGGAACAGGCGCTACGCCGCTTCCAGCAGATCGTCGAGACCTCCCGCGAGATGGTGGTGTTCATCGGCCGCGACCTGCGCTATCAGGTCGTCAACCCGGCCTATGCCGCACTCTTCCTGGTCACGCCGCAGGCACTGCAAGGGTGCCGGGTCAGTGAAGTGGTGGGGGCGGATGCCTATGCCCGCATCGCTCCCGAGTTGCACGCCGCCCTCAGCGGTGAGACAAGGCGCTTCGGTGTTCGGATCACCGGCCCGGATGGCCGGGGCCTCGATCTCGAGGCCACCTGCTCGCCCTTCCGGGAGGGGGGGGCGGTGCAGGGCATCGTGGTCAGTTTCCATGATGTCACCGAGACTCAGGCTGCCCGGGCGGCCCTGGAGGCGGAGCGGGCGGAACTGGAAAACCTGGTCGTGCAGCGCACCGCCGCCTTGCAGGCCTCCGAGGGCATGCTGCGCACCATCTACGACCTGCTGCCGGTCGGGATCTCCATCACGGATCGGTCCGGCCGGATCGTCGATTGCAACCAGGCCTCGGAAAGACTCCTCGACCTGACGCGCGAAGAGCATCTGCAGCGCCATTATGTCGGCAAGGAATGGACGATCATCCGCCCGGATGGCACGCCCCTGCCCGCGGACGACTATGCCAGTGTACGCGCCATGGTCGAGCAGCGCCCGGTCCACGATGTGGAGATGGGCATCGTCAAGCCCGCCGGCATCACCTGGCTCTCGGTCAGCGCCACGCCCACTGCCCATGCCGACTACGGGGTGGTCATCGCCTACGTCGACATGACCGAGCGCCGCCAGGGCGAAGCCGCGCTGCGAGCGAGCGAGCAGCGCTGGCGGTTCGCGCTGGAGGGCGCCAGCGATGGGGTGTGGGATTGGGACCTCCCGAGCAGTCGGGTCTTCTTCTCCAAAGGCTGGAAGGCGATGCTGGGGTACGGCGACGCGGAGATCGAAGACCGTCTCGACGAATGGGAGGAACGTGTCCATCCGGAGGATCTGCCGCGCGCGCTGGCGGACGTGCAAGATCATCTCGACGGCAAGACGCCCGTTTATGTGAATGAACACCGAATGCGGTGCAAGGATGGCAGTTGGAAATGGATCCTCGACCGCGGGCAGGTGATGGAGCGGGGCGCCGATGGTCAGCCCCTGCGTGCGATTGGCGTGCATTCGGATATCAGCGAACGCAAGCAGACCGAAGCGGCGCTGCGGACCGGCAGGCAGCAACTGGACATGGCCCTGCATGCCGCCGCGATGGGGATCTGGGACTGGGAGATCGCCACCGGCCGAGTGGCCTGGGCGGGGGAACACGCGGCCTTGTTCGGCATTGCGGCCGCCGATTTCGGGGGCACGATCGAGGACGTGCGAGCCTGCGTTCACCCCGACGACCGCGAGCAGGGCATGGCGGCCTTCCAGCGCACGGTGGAAGAGGGGACCGATTTCGACAATACCTACCGTGTTGTCTGGTCCGATGGCAGCCTCCACTGGGTGCATTCCCTGGGCCAGCTGATCCGTGACGAATGCGGCGCGCCGCAACGCCTCGTCGGCACAACCCAGGACGTCACCACGAGCAAACTCGCCGCGGAGACACTGGAGCGCAATCAAACCATGCTGGCGCGCACGGAGGCGATCGCGCACGTCGGTAGCTGGGAATGGGATCTCGCGACGGACACCGTGACCTGGTCGGCCGAGTTGTTCCGAATCCTGCAGCGCGACCTAGCCGAAGGAGCGCCGTCCTCTGCGGACCATGCGCAACTCTATTTTCCCGAGGACATGCAACGACTCAGTGATGCGGTGGACGCCGCCCTCATTCAGGGCACGCCCTATGAGCTGGAGTTGCGCGCCATTCGCAACGATGGCGCGACGGTGGTCTTAATCTCGACTTTGGCCATTTCAGGCCGTCGAGGCCAGTTGATCCAGCAAGCGTTCCCAGTCCCGCTGGGAAATAACGAGGGCGTCCGGGTCTGCGGTTGAGTTGACGAAATTCGCCGCCGCCCAACTGGTGCGGCGCACC
>NZ_CAIZIZ010000568.1 GCF_903933125.1 uncultured Lamprocystis sp.
TGACGGCTGGTGTTTTGGTCGACTTCAGACGATACCGCCGGTCTCCCGCTGCCGCCACCTCCGCAGGAGCCGCCGGCCCTGGTCCAGCCCACCCGTGCACAGCGCCCGGCCTCAGGCAAAAATGGCCAAAGTCGAGCTTGAATTCCACCATTGAATTGATCGGGCGCATCAGCGCGATATTGCGCACGTTACGCGCATCCACCCCGGTCGAGAGCTTCTGTGAGGTGGTGAGGATGGTCGGGATCGTCTTCTCGTTGTCCTGGAAGGCGCGCAGGTGCTGCTCGCCCAGGGCGCCATCGTTCGCGGTTACCCGGTGGCAGTAGTTCGGGTCCTGGCTCGTCTTCAGTTGATTGATGAGGTCGCGGATGGCGAGCGCGTGCGCCTGGTTCGCACAGAACACCAGCGTCTTCTCGCGCGGGTCGATCTGCGACAGCAGGATCTCGACGCGCTTCTGCTCGCGCTCGCGGATCTCAATGATCCGGTTGAAGTCTTTTTCCTCATACCGCTTGCCCGCCTCGATCTCGCCCTCGACCACGGTATCGTCCGGCGTATAGACATAGTCGTCGAGCGTGGTCGCAATCTGCTTTACGCGGAAGGGGGTGAGGAACCCGTCGTTGATCCCCTCCTTAAGCGAATAGGTGAAGACCGGCTCGCCGAAATAGGCGTAGGTATCGACGTTCTCCTTGCGCCTGGGGGTCGCGGTGAGCCCAAGCTGCACGGCCGGCGCGAAATGCTCCAGGATGCCGCGCCACTGGCCCTCGTCGTTCGCGCCGCCGCGGTGACACTCGTCGACCACGATGAAGTCGAAGAAGTCCGGCGGGTAATCGCCGAACCAGGGCGACGGCTGCCCGTCTTTCGGCGGCCCGCTCATGAAGGTCTGGAAGATGGTGAAGAAGAGGCTCCCGTTCTTCGGCACCCGCCCCTTGCGGCGGATGTCCGCGGGCTCGATCCGCACCAGGGCATCCTCGGGGAATGCCGAGAAAGCGTTGTAGGCTTGATTCGCCAGGATGTTGCGGTCGGCGAGGAAGAGGATGCGCGGCCGGCGGGTCGGCTCCCCGTCACGCGCCCAGTCGGCGAGGTTCCAGCGGCTATGAAAGAGCGTCCAGGCAATCTGGAACGCGATGAAAGTCTTGCCGGTGCCGGTCGCGCGCGTGAGTAGGATGCGCAGCCGTCCAGCGACGATCGCCGCCAGCACCCGCTCGACGGCGATGTCCTGGTAGTAGCGGCTCTGGAAGTAGCCGCCCCGGTCGTCGAAGGGCACGGCCGCGAACCGGTCACGCCAGCGGTTCGGGGCCGCAAAGGTCCGGTCCCACAGTGCGTCCGGTGACGGAAACCCCGTGCGCTCGCACTCGGCGCCCGTCTCCATATCGATCTCGTAGAATCCCTGTCCATTGCTCGAATAGGCGAAACGCACGCACAGCCGGCCGGCGTAGTCCTTGGTCTGCATGACTCCCTCGGTCAGCAGCTTCGTCCAGGCCTTTGCCTCCAGGGTCGCGAGCTTGTGGTTCCTGTACACCAGCACATAGTCCGCTTTGAGAGGCATCGCGCGACGACCTTGGCCCTGGAGGCGTCCGAGCGTGATCGGGTATTCGCGCAGAATCCGGCTCCCCTCGACCACGCCCCAACCGGCTGCCTTGAGAACGGGATCGATATGCTCGGCTCGCGTTTGGGCTTCGTTCATTCGTGACTCGCTGGTCTTCAGTAGTGAAAGCGGGCCTGCGCGATCAGCAGCGCGTCATCGGTCACCTTGTAGACCAAGCGGTGTTCATCAGTAATCCGTCGCGACCAGTAACCTGCCAGTGCGTGCTTCAGCGCCTCGGGTTTGCCGATACCCGAGAAAGGATCGCGTTGGCAGTCACGGATCAGTTGATTGATCCGATTCAGCGTCTTGCGGTCCTGTGTCTGCCAGTACAGATAATCCTCCCAGGCGCGCTCGGAGAACACCAGTTTCATTCGACGAGGTCCCGCTCGCCCCCACCGCCCTGCTCCAACTCGGCGATGGAATCCAGCAAACGCCTGGCGTTGTTGGGACTGCGCAACAGATAGGCGGTCTCCTCCAAGGCACTGTAGTCCTCCAGGGATACCATCACGACCGATTGGTCGGACTCGCCGGTAATGATGACGGGTTCGTGATCCACGCAGACCCGGGTGATGGTATGGGCGAGGTCGGCATGGGCCTTCGTAAAGGTGATCGCTTGCATGGATTCGTTACCTCAGTATTCTGGGGCGCTCTGCGCGCCGGGGCGGCCCCTGCCGCAAAGCGGCAAACACATGGGTGACACCGCAGGAGCGGTGTCACCAGGAACCCTCGAACCGCCGCGTATACAGCAGATCCATCGCATCGATAATCATCGTATTATCAGTGGCATTCTTCCCGCTGGTATAGGCAAACTGCTGAACTGGTTTAATGGAGAAGGTGTTGAGCACCTTTTTCCACGATGCGCTTCCCGGTGACGTAAAATCGCCATAAATGCGCCTTACGGTGGCCTCGCCAAAGCGCGCAACCTCTTCCAGCAGCCCCGCGATCACCGCGGCCTGGGCATTATCGGCATCAATCAGTACGGCGAGACGCTTCGCCGGCGCGTCCGCTTCGACCTTAACCAAAGTTCGTGCTTGCATCGGAATAGTAACTCTTTGTGATCTTTGTATCTCTTGGCGAGAAATGTTATTTCGTGATAACGAGTCAGAAATAAGTTAAAAGAGTAATGCCATCGTTGTCGTTGTCGGAGAAGCAATTCATTTCGGGTACAAGCAGCCCGATGTCGGCCTTGATCATCGTTTCGGCCGGCGGCGGCCTCTCCGCAACTGGAGGTCGAGGCTTTAGCCGGTGGCGAGTCCCGAGATCTAAAAGAAAATCAGTGGTTCCTGCACGCCGGACCGGCTAA
>NZ_CAIZIZ010000569.1 GCF_903933125.1 uncultured Lamprocystis sp.
ACTGTCGGCAACCGGCTCCCGCTGTTGCCAGCGGCAATCACAACCTTCGGCGCTTTACCTTTCGCCAGCATGATTGCGATCTTCCAGGGTCCGGGACTGAGGAAGCATCCCGGAGTGGGTCTTGACGACCTGTTGCCAACGTAGCGGATTGATGACCGCTCTCCCTGGTCAACCCGGCTTGCTTTCACAAGCTCCGCCCTTCAGGGCGGGGTAGTTGACAGTTGACGTAGGGCCTGGGTCTGCCTAAATTCCGTGGGCGGCTATCACACTACCATCGGAGCGAGACCCCATGCTTCAGCCTGGCGACAAGGCACCCGACTTTTCTCTACCCGACGCGGATATGGAGCGAGTCAATCTGGAGGGCCTGATCGGCCAGCGCAACCTGGTCATCTACTTCTATCCCAAAGATGACACCCCGGGTTGCACCATGGAGGCGTTGGAGTTTACTGATCTGCAGTCAGAATTCGACGCGGCACAGACCGAGCTGATCGGAATCAGCCGGGATACCTGCAGCAGCCATGGTGCCTTTCGGGACAAGTACGGACTGACCGTCAAGCTGCTTGCCGACCCCGACGGCGAGACCTGTGAAGCCTACGGGGTATGGCGGGAGAAGGAAGCCCACGGGGAGCGGCGCATGGGCATCGTCCGTTCCACCTTCATCGTCGACAAACAAGGAATCATTCGTCATGCCATCCATGACGTGAAGCCCAAGGGGCACGCGGCCCAGGTGTTGGGCCTGGTGCAAGCGCTGTAGCGGATGACGTGCCGGCGAGGACATCGGGGATGCCACGGCGGCCGGTGCGCGCGAGCGGGCGAGCGCCTCGCCCGGTTTCCCCGGTGAACTCCGTGGTCGCTTTCAGCCGAACGTGAAGCTGCGCGTCTACATCCTGGGGTTCCTGCTGGTCTTTGGGCTGATGCCCCTGATGCTGGCGGTGATCATCAATCTGCCGCTGGTGCTGGACCGCACCGCACTCTTCTATCAGCGCGCCTATCTGCAAAACCTGCGCGCCGACTTTCGCGATCTGGATCAGCATCTGGCCAGTCGCCACGAGATGATCCGCCTGCTCTCGAAACTGCCGGAGCCGGGCTTGATCCTCGGGGCGCAGGGCGAGGCCGACCAGATCGATCTGGCGCGCGCTCGTTACACCGCCTGGGTCAATCAAATCCTCGCGGATCAGCGCGATATCACCCAGCTGCTGTTCGTCGACGCGCAGGGCGAGGAGCGGTTCTGGCTCACCCGCGATCCACGCTCGCAGGAGTGGCGGCCGACGGCGCAGCCGCCGCTGGTGCCGAGCGGTGATTTCCTCACCGCGGGGCTGCATCTGGACCCCGGGGCGGTGATTGTGAGCCGCATCCGGGTCGATCCGGTCGGGGGGGCGGCCGACCCGCGACAACTCATGACCCTCAGTCTGGCGAGCCCAATCGGCGGCAGCAAGGAGCCGCCGCAAGGGGTGGTGGTGATGGGCATCGACGTGGGCGGCTTGGCCCAGTTCTATCGCGATACCCTCTGGGTCAACCAGGATGGAACCTACCTGCGGCCCGGCCAGCCGGCCGGAGCCGCGTCCGCCCGTGGTGAACCCGGTGTGGCGCAGCCGGAGGCGTTCCAGGCGTTTCCGGGGCTCGAGGCGATCTTTGCGGAAGGCAATCTGGCACTGTGGAAGGGCCCGCGCGGCGGCCAACTCCTGTGGGTGCCGATGTTTGCCACCGAAGATGGTCGGCCCCTCTGGGTGGGGCGTGCGGTCGACCCCTCACCGATGGACGAATTTCGCAATGCGCTGATTCTCAGAGTCCTCTCGATCATCTTCGTGCTGGTGCTGGTGGTCATGTTCCTGGCGCGCTGGATCGCTCACCGGGCTGAGCGCTTCAGCCAGGCGCTGACCGGCGGCATTGGTCAGATTCTGCATGACGGACCCCCGCTGCGCTTCAGTTGGCGTGGCCCCAAGGAGGTCCGGGAACTCGGGGAGCAGTTGACCGTCCTGGCGGAGACCCATGCCGAACATCTGCGCGTCGCCCGCGAGCACACTCAGGCGCTTGAGCGCTCGAACCGCTACAAGTCGGAGTTCCTGGCCAATGTGAGTCATGAACTGCGCACCCCGCTGAACTCCATCCTGCTGCTCTCGAAGATGCTGGCGGCAGAATCCAGCGGTCTCACCGCAAGTCAGTGCCGTCAGGCGCAGGTCATTCATGAGGCCGGTACGGACCTGCGGACCATGATCGACAATATTCTCGACATCTCACGGATCGAAGCCGGCCATGTGCCGGTGACCCTGGACGTGGTGGACCTGCCGCCGCTGCTGACGGATATCGTGGAGCTGGTCGCGCCCCTGATCGGCGATAAGCCGGTGGAGATCGCGGTGCAGATCAACCCCGCCGCGCCGGTCCGCATCTCGACCGATCGGGAAAAGCTGCGGCAGATTCTCAAGAACTTCCTCGCCAACGCGATCAAATTCACCGATCAGGGCCGCGTCACCCTGAGCCTTCAGACCTGCCCGGACCCCGCGCGTCCGCTGGCGATCAGCGTGGCCGACACCGGTATCGGCATCCCCAAGGACAAGCAGGCCATCATCTTCGAGGCCTTCCAGCAGGCCGACGGTTCCACCCGTCGACGCTACGGCGGCACCGGTCTCGGCCTCTCCATCAGCCGCGAACTGGCCAAGCTGCTGGGTGCCCGGATCGAGGTGCACAGCGATCTCGGGGCCGGTGCCGTCTTCACCTTGCTGTTGCCGCTCGTCCTGCCGGGCGGCGAACTCGTGGAGGAGGAGTCCTCCGAGTCCGCCGAGAGCCTGCCCCTGCCGTTCCTGGAGGAGCCCCCGAACCAACCGAATCGGGATAACCCTGGGCACTGGGTGCTGATCATCGATCGTGACGTCCCGACCCTGGTCCACCTGTCCGGGCTCATCGGTGCCAGTGGGCTTGCGGTGCAGTCCGCGGCGGACCTGGACGAGGCGCTGGAGACCTTGCAGGAGGAACCAGCGGGCTGTCTGCTGGTGATCCTCTCCGCGCTGGTGTCGGAGCGGGAGACCTGTGATACGATCACAATGCTACTGAAACATCACCGTGTTTACGGCACCGCCGTGGCGGTCATGACCGAAGCGACGAATCCAGTGGTGGTCGAGCGTCTGCGCGACGCCTGTCTGGCCGCGGGGGCGATTGCCGTGCTTCCCAAACCGGTCGATGCCGCCGGGCTGCGGATGGTCATGACGGGGCTGCTGGCCTTTGGGCGCGCCCGCCGAAATCCAGGGTGAGGTGATTTCCGGGCAAGGATCGACCGGGGGGAGGGGGCGACTGAAGTCGCCCCTACAGTGGGGATATCGCCTTCTTACCTGATATCCGGACAGACCCTTGGTGTAGGGGCGGGTTTGAAACCCGCCCCTACGTCCGGTTATCACGTCCGATGGCTATAGTATTCCCGGGAATCGCCTGAGAGTGGCGGCCTTGCCTATCCGGACCCACCCTGTCAACACAGTCTATGAATGGTTACGCTGGATTCAAGCTGCTCATCGTCGATGACCATGCGCACAACCTGTTTACGCTGAGGACCTTGATCGAGGCGCACATGGATGTCGCCGTGATCGAGGCCACCTCCGGCCAGCAGGCGATCGACTTCACCCATAGCCACCCGGACATCGACCTCATCATCCTGGACGTGCAGATGCCGGGGATGGACGGTTTTCAAACCGCGTCCCTGCTCAAGTTACGCAAACGCACGCGGGATATCCCGATCATTTTCCTGACCGCCGCCTTCAAATCCGAGGAATTCCAGCGGCGCGGATTTGCGGTCGGGGCCGTGGACTACCTGCTCAAGCCTATCGATGATCAGCTGCTGATCAACAAGATCAGCACCTATTTTCGGCTGATCGAGAAGGAGCGCGGACTCAATCGGGTGCTGGAGCAGCGGGTGGCCGAACGCACCGCGGAACTGGCCGCGGCCCGGCAGTATCTCGAGAACATCATCACCCACATGGGCGAGGCGCTCCTGGTGCTGGAACCCGGCGGCACCATCACCATGACGAACCCGGCCGCGTGCCGTATGCTCGGTTACCCGGAAGCCGACTTGATCGGCATGCCCATCGGGGACATCTTCGAGGAGGAGGGCGACGAACAGGCCGGGGCCTTCCTCGGCACCTGGCTGGAGGCCCTGATCCGCACCGGGGCGCTGAGCAAGATCGAGGCACGCTTCATCGCGCGCGATGGTCGGCGGGTGCCAATCCTGTTCGCGCGCACCGCGGTCAGAAACACGGCGGGGGCAATCAGCGATATCATCTGCATCGCTAAGGATATGACCGGCTATGTGCGGGTCGAGCCCGGCGACGATACCGACCCCGCGACAACTTACCCGTGCAGTGTATCTCACATGCCGGAGGAGGATCGATGATGAGCGACCTGCCCAATACCGACCAGCGGGAGGACGAAAAAACCGCCCTGACCGCCAATGCCCTCAAGGCCATGGCCCACCCCCTGCGCTGGAAAATCCTGTGCTCGCTGGGGGAGAACGAACTGTCGGTGGGCGAGATCGTGGAGCGCACCGGAACCTCCCAGAGCAACATTTCCCAGCATCTGGAGCAACTGCGCAACAAGAACATCGTGGTCGCGCGCAAGGAGGCGAACCGCATTTTCTACCGCATCCGCAACACCCAACTGCTGGACCTCATCGGCATCATGCGCGAGGTCCTGTGTCCGGCCAATCTGGACGACCGGTTTCCCCGCTAGCGGTGCCGCGGACCCGGTCGGCGGCGCGCGATCTGGGGTTTCCCCGGCTTGTCCAGCCGCCCGGCCCTTCTTCATAATAGCGCAGCCGTTTCATCAGCCGTCTGCTTCATCCATAAAGGAAGTGCGCCATGCTAGAACCCAACGAGTGGTTTACCGAGGTCGTCGAGGACGAGGGTTCAGCCTTCTCGCTCAAAGTCACCGAGAAGCTCCACGAGGAGCAGACGCCCTACCAGTTGATCGAGGTTTACGCCACCGCGGGCTTCGGCAATCTGATGGTGATCGACGGTTTCGTCATGCTCACCAGCCGCGACAACTTTCTCTACCACGAGATGATGTCCCATCCCGCCCTCTTCACGCATCCCCACCCGCGCCGGGTGTGTGTTATCGGTGGCGGTGATTGCGGTACCCTGCGCGAGGTGCTCAAGCACGACAGCGTCGAATCGGTCGTGCAGATTGACATCGACGAGGGCGTCACCCTGGCCGCCGAGTGTTTCTTTCCCGAACTCACCGCGTCCAACGAGGACCCGCGGGCACGGCTGCTCTTCGAGGACGGCATCCGCTGGATTCAGGAGGCCTCGCCCGGCAGCCTCGACCTGATCATCGTCGACAGCACCGACCCCGTGGGACCCGCCGTGGGGCTCTTCACCGCCGATTTCTATGCGGACTGCGCGCGCGCACTGGATCAGGGCGGCATCCTGGTGCAGCAGAGCGAGTCGCCCCTCTATCACATGCATATCCTCACTGACATGCACATCGCCATGCGCGCTGCCGGCTTTGGTGACACCCGGTCGCTGTTCTTCCCCCAGACCGTCTATCCCTCGGGCTGGATGACTGCCACCCTGGCCGGCAAGGGCGACGGCGCCTTAGACGGAGTGCGCGTTGCCGATGTTCGCGCCAAGCCCTTCGACACCCAGTACTACAATGCCGAAATTCATCAGGCCGCACTGGCGCAACCCGAGTTTTTCCGCCGCGCCCTGACCGCCGCGCTGGAGACCGCACAGACCGCCGGCGGCTAGGCGATTTCCGCAGTAGTTCGTACCACGCCGGCTCGCCGACCGGGGCGACTCGACCGGAGGCCGAGGCTTTACCGCGAACGTCGCGCAGCGACCCCGTGGGAGCGGCGTCCCGCCGCGATGGGGCCGGGCGCGTCACCTGACCGTTCGGGGTGACCGCGGCATCCATCGCG
>NZ_CAIZIZ010000570.1 GCF_903933125.1 uncultured Lamprocystis sp.
GCTGCGCGGACCGCATTCCGCGCGGAACCAACCGACGCGCGTTCCGCGTCGCGTACTCGACAGGGCTTTCTGCGGAACCAGGAATTGGCGACGCTACCGCGTCTCGCAGAGTGCTGTCGGGTCTCGCAATCACACATGCGTGATTGCAAGACCTGACCCCGAAACTGGACCTAGACCTGACCCCGAAACTGGACCTTGACCCCGAAACTGGACCTGACCCCGAAACTGGACCCCGAAACCTCGATCTGACCCCGAAACCTCGATCCAAGACCTGACCCCGAAACCTCGATCACGCAGATCCTGGACCCTGAAGCATTCCTTTGGCGATCATTTCGCCTACTGTGAGGTTGCTGCTCTTAGAGAGAGATGCTGCGACCAGCTTTTGATAGACTTTGGGATCGGTCGCGCCAATAAATTGTTTCTCGTCTTGAGTGACGCAAAGAAAAGACACTTCTGTCTTATTGCCTCCGATCAACATGCCGCCAATCGCCCCGAGCGGCCCGAGTAGCGCAGCACCCGCAATACCCCAGGCGGCCGTTCCTGAGAGATTCTTGATTTTCTCCACTGTCAACTGTTCGATGCTTTTCAAATGCATGGAATAGGAGCCTCCGTTGGTTGACGAGAGGATCACAAGCCCCGTCCCGGGGGCTATGCTTGCGTAGCAATCACCTGAGGGATAATCTCCGCCAATAATTTTGATCTTATCCATTGTTTTTCTCAGAAAGCAGTGACGAGGCTATTGGGTTTATTCGCAACGACTAAGCGTTTGTTGGACTAATCCGATCCTGGCACGGTGCCCGCTGCGGGCACGGTCTTCTTTAGAGATAGGGAATTGTATCCCTGAGCCCAGGGTCGCCGACCGGTGTCGGGCGGTCTCTCTGCATGTGGGCAACGCTCGGCGCGGCACAAAGCGGGCATCCGAGGGGGCCGCGGGGCTGATACGTGGGAGATTTTGAGGCGATTGTAGACCATTTTCCAGCGTGGGGGCGAGCGCGGTCGCAGGCCGC
Organism: uncultured Lamprocystis sp.; assembly: GCF_903933125.1. GTDB lineage: Bacteria > Pseudomonadota > Gammaproteobacteria > Chromatiales > Chromatiaceae > Thiodictyon. The sequence goes on from NZ_CAIZIZ010000570.1 coordinate 1,008, forward strand.
ATGCGGCCTGTCCAGCGTGACGGGTGAGCCGGGGTGCTTAGGCTGGGGCAGGCGCGTTCATCACCCGCTGACCACGCCGCCGCGGGGCCAGATGCCAGGTCACATGCAGCCGTCCCGTTCGGCGGGTGGGACACGGATAGCCGTCAAACGGTGCGGTGACCGCCGATGCTTCGGCAGGTTCCGGTGCCGGGGCGGCAAGGGCCGTGCGGATCAGCGCCAGACAGCGCGTCCGGCAGCGGTTCGCCAGGAAGCCGAAATGCCGCACCCGCATGAAGCCCTTTATGCGGTGCAACGCATAATAATAATGGACTAGACTGAATTCCGTCGAACGCTCGCGCCACAACCTTGGTCGTCGCTCCGGGCAGCGGCGTCCGGTCCGCACTGCGGACCATTTGGCAAGGTTTTGATTGGTAAAGCTTGCTGGGTGAACCAGAGGACTTACTGTAGGTGCGATGGCTGGGATTGTGAGCAAGGCCGAGTTGAGTATAGTGAACACTTCCTTAGCCCATACCGGGGTATTGCCCATGCGCGTTCCAGTCATGTTGAGTCTCCTTGCCGTCTGGGCCTTCCCGACCGCGGCCGGCCCGCGCCTGCGCTGCACGCTCGATCAGGGCGGGACATCCCAAGTGATCGAGGTCGGTCCGGTGACCGATCCGTACAGTGTCGAAGCGATCGACATCAATGGCCGGTTTCGCTTCAAAGCCGTCGTCATTGGTAACGCGCAACTGATTCAATACATCAAGCTCTACACCTACTATCAAACCGCGCGGCGCTGGGTGTTGCTCCACGAAGCAAATTACCTGGCGCCACGGGTGCAGCCTGAGTCTTCCGGCGCTGCGCTGACGGGGCGGCACTCCCTGTATGCACCCGGCCGCGAGCGCGAGTTCCAGTATGGTTGTGCGCTCTTTGAGGCGAATCCATGATGCATCGCTATTGTGCCCGCCTGACTGCCGCGCTCGGCTGTGCCTGCATCGGGGCAACGGTTGCCATGGCGGAAACGGCGCCGGCCGGGCCAACCGTGACACTGGCCTTCGTCGGCGACATCATGCTCGACGAGACGCCCGGAGCGGAGATCGCGCGCGGTCGCGATCCATTCGCGCCCTTTGCCTCCATCCTGGATGGCGCGGACATTCGCATCGGCAACCTGGAATGCGTGGTTGCCGTCGGCGGCGAGGCTGAGCCCGGCAAACCCTATACCTTCCGCGCCCATCCGCGCACCTTGGTGCCGCTCAAGCAACATCTCGATGCGGTGACCCTGGCGAACAATCATTCCGGCGACTTTGGACCGAGCGCCTTTGGCGAGATGCTCACCCTCCTGGAGCAGCACGGCATCGGCTATTTCGGCGGCGGCGCCACGCTGGCCCAAGCCCATCGACCACTGATCATCGAGCGTCACGGACTGCGGATTGCCCTGCTTGGTTACAACGAGTTCTTACCGCGCAGTTTCGAGGCCGACTACGACCAAGCGGGGGTCGCTTGGAGCGAGGATGCGCAGGTTCAATACGATATCGCCAGGGTGCGCGATCACTATCACGCCGATCTCGTGATTCCGGTCATGCATTGGGGTTGGGAGCACGAAACAACGGCCAGTCCCCGCCAGCGGCAATTGGCCCGCCTGATGATCGACGCCGGGGCCGATGCCGTGGTCGGCGGCCACCCGCATGTCATCCAGGACACCGATCAGTATCGCGACAGACCCATCATCTACAGTCTGGGCAACTTCATTTTCAACGGCTTCAGCGCGACCATCAACAACACCGGCTGGCTGTTGCGCCTGGAAGTGGATCGCCAGGGCGTGCGCCGCTGGCGGACCTTCGTCGCACGCCTCGACGACCAGGGGACTCCCCATCCCGCGCCGTCATCCAACGGCACCTGTTGGGAGCGAGGGCAGGCCGATGCAGTACCGTGCAAGAATGATCAGCCAACCGAGTAGGGACGAGCCGAGGGGCGAAAGTCGCCATGCCATACTCAAGCGACGAACCCTCCCGACTGAACCGCCCCTGAAGTCGCGCCGCCCTGGCGGCGATACCCCAAGCCGGGGCATCCTCATAGGCTTCGATCAGGTCTGCCCCTTTCGACGTTCGCACAACAGCGAACGATTGCAACCGCCTCGCCCTTGCCCCATCGTTTGCGGGGGCCGTGCTGCCCGCTGCCGCGTCACCGCAAATCCAACTGCAACGTCATCCATCGGAGCTCGAAACCCATGCGCAAACCACTCTGTCTCTCGCTGCTGCTCGCCGCCACCGCCGTCCAGGCCGAGGTCCAGACCAAGACCATCGCCTACGAGGACGACGGCGCCAAGCTGACCGGTCATCTCTACTGGGACGACGCGGTGAGCGGCAAGCGGCCCGGTGTCCTGGTCATCCATGAGTGGTGGGGGCTAAACGACTATGCGAAGAAGCGCGCCCACCTGCTCGCCGAGCTCGGCTATGTCGCATTCGCCGCCGACATGTACGGCGACGGCAGGGTCACCGACCAGCCGTCCCAGGCCAAGGAGTGGATGCAGGAGGTCACCGTGGACCCCGAGTCCTGGCGCCAGCGGGCCGCCGCCGGTCTCGCCCAGCTCAAGGGAAGCGAACTGGCGGATACGGACAGGCTGGCCGCCATCGGCTATTGCTTCGGCGGCGGCACGGTGATGCAGATGGCCTATGGCGGTGCCGATCTGGACGGCGTGGTGAGCTTCCACGGCTCGCTGCCCGCCGCACCGGCGGAGGCCGCCGGCAAGATCCGACCGAAAATCCTCGTGGCACATGGTCAGACCGACAGCTTCGTCGCCCCCGAGGTGGTGGCCAACTTCAAGAACAAGCTGGAGGCCGCCGGGGCCAACTGGGAGATGGACATCTACGGCGGCGCGCGTCACGGATTCACCAACCCGGACGCCGCCGCCTACGGGATGGAGAACCTCAGCTACAATGCCCAGGCCGATGCGCGGTCCTGGCAACGCATGCAGGCGTTCTTCGCCGAGATTTTTGCCAAATAGCCGCGGGGACCGCCCCCTGAGCGCCGGCTTCCAGCCGGCGTCGCTGATCCCCGACCTGTTACGTCGGATAATGAAACCGACCTGAACAAAGTGCTGGTCGAATGCGAGGGCGGTCGTGAGTCCCATGCGGCCCCGCGGACAGCGTCAAGTGACGATCGTTGCAAAACCCCGACTGCCCCGAAAGCTCCGGCAATCGCCTAAAACTTGAACTCCAACCCCCGCAGCCGGCCCCGGAAATCAGCGTTGACCGCCTCGACATCCTGGTCACTGGAGATGACCTTGGGCATCAGGATCACGACTAACTCGGTACGGTCCGCGTTCTTGGCACGCTCTCCGAACAGGGCACCCGCATAGGGCAGATCGAAGAGCCCGGGGATGCCGTTCTTTCCGTCCTCCCGCTTATCCTGGATCAGGCCGCCCAGCACCACGGCCTGGTTCGAACGCACGGCGACTGAACTGGTGATCTTGCGGGTCGAAAAGGTCGGTGAGTTCAGGTTCGAACTGGTGGTGGTGGCGACCGAAGTCACTTCCTGGTCGATTTCCATCTGTACCATGCCGCCCGGAGTCACGCGTGGTTTGACCTCGAGAATGACGCCCGTATCCTTGTAATCGATTTGGTTGACAATGGGTGCTCCCGAGCCTGTCGTATACTGCTGCTGGCTGGTCTCGACCGGCACCTGTTGACCGACCTGGATCTTGGCGGTCTGGTTATCCATGACCATCACCGACGGCGAGGACAGAACATTGACCAGATTCTGACCGGCCAGTGCACTGAGATTGGCAATGATTCGCGTTGGATTGGCGACAATGGTCCAGTTGAAGCCGGGAAAGGTCCGCCGGAGCGCGGTCGTGGCGGTGTCGGTGACGGCGTCAGCGACCGTGCCGGTAGTGGTACCATCGGTGGCGGTGGTGGTGGTCGCCTGACGTGTCTGAACGCCGTTCAGCGACCAGTCACTCTTATAGCCGTCACTGGCGTGGGCAAGCAGATTCCACGAAATACCGTACCTCAGTTCCCCTTTCAAGCTGATCTCAAGAATGGTGGCCTCCACCAGCACCTGGAGCGGGGTGATATCGAGCTGTTTGAGCGCGTCCAGAATCTTCTTGTAGTCCCTGGGACTCGAACGGACCAGGATCGAGTTGTTGACGGCATCGGCGACGACGCTGACCTCGGAGGTCAGCTCGAAGGTCCGCGCCGTCGCCTGGCGCTGGTTGCCGATGCCACCTGACCCGCCGGAGAGGCCGCCCCCATCGGTGTTACGGTTATTATTCCCGAAACCACCCGACTGGCTTCCGCCCAACTGACTCCCGCCCGTTTGACTGCTGCCCATCTGGCCAATCACGGCCCGCGAGCCGATGCTCGATGATCCGAGACCCGGTGCCACCCCGCCGACCGATTGCTTACGTTCACTGCTTTCGCCCTGGAACAGCTCGGACAGGACATTGGCCAGGTTCTCGGCGTCGCCGTGCTTGACACGATAGACGAAGAGTCGTTGCGCCGCGCTGCCCGTCGCCTCCGCCATGTCCAGCCGCTCGATCCAGTTGCGCGCCTGTTGGATGTAGCTCTCCTGGGGCGAGATCACCATCAGACTATTGGAGGACTCCACCGGAATAAAGCGGAACAGGCCCTTCATCGGATTACCGGAGTCGTCGGCGAGCAGCCCTTCGAGCTGCGTCACGACCTCATTGGCCTTGGCATATTCGAGGACGAAGAACCCCACCGACAGCCCTCTCATCCAATCGACATCGAACACCTTGATGGTATCGATGAGATTGCCCATCTCGGGGCTGGTACCGGCCACCACCAGCAGATTACGCAGCGTATCGACGCGAACGATACTACCCTCCGGGGCCAGCGGCTGGAGGATGCGGTTCATTTCGTCCGCACTGATGTACCGCAGGGGGATGACCTGAACGCTGTATCCCTCGGGGAGCGCACGGGTCGACTCGCCGAGTTGCGGAACCAGATTGCCTTGAACCGCATTCGCGACCGGCACCACCTCATAGGTTCCGCCCTTGTAGACCATGGCCGCGTTGTTCATCCGCAGCAGGGTCTCCAGGGTCGGAATCAGGTGGTCGCGGCGCAGGGGTCGACCGGTCTGCAACGAGGCGACCCCCTGCACCGCCGGGCTCAAGACGTAGTTGACCTGGAGCAGGTCGCCGAGAATGACCTTCACGACCTCGCGAATATCGGTCCCGTCAAAGTTCAGGGTTACGTCGCCCGGACTGGTGTCAACCGTGGGGCCCGTGACTCGCCGGACGAAGGTGCCGGTCCCGCGGGTGACCGAGTCGACGGCTTTCTTGGTGCCCGCGTCGTCCGCGTCCAAAGCGATGCCCTCTTCGCCCAGTCCAGTCGTGCGCGCCCCTGATGGGGTCGTTCCCGGCTTGGTGCGATTGGTCAGGTGACCCTCGGTGTCGCCGATCCTGACGGTCGGATCCCAATAGCTGCGCTCGCAGCCCGCCAGACCCAACATCAAAAGGATGAGGGAGAGTAACGCCAGGCCGGTACGCCGGAGGCGGCTGTTACTGCGGCCGTTGTGATGGTCGAGGTACATTCGGTCTCGGTTGGGGCGCTCTTGGCGGCACGCCCCGCTGGTCTCCGCCTGGTGCCGCAGCGTTCTGAGGAACCCGTTGGGATGGTCGAGGCGGACGTTGTGCCGCCGGATTCTGACGCGCTGCTGGATTTGGCGCAGCCGGCACAGGGACCGCAGGGGGCGGGGTTTGAGTTTGCACGAAGTCGCGCAATAATAACTCATTCGTCTCTCCTTGTCGTTCCAGAACGACGCGATCGGCCAGGATGCCCTTGACCGACCAGCCCGCATGTTCATCGCCCAAGCGCAGACGCTTGAGATCCGGCGCGCTTGGATCCCTGATCCAAGCCATGGTGATGCCTGGTGAGATCAGGACCGCGGTCAAGTCGGTCCCTTCCAGCGAGGTCGCGTCCGCGGAGGCCGCCTCGGGTGCGGGCTCCGCGGGCTGCGGGTCCGGGGGTTTGCGCTGGGGTCGGAACAAGGGACGCTCGACCACGCTGGCGAACGCCTCCTTGGAATCGGGCAGGGCGAGTTGATCCAACTGACCGCTCGCCGGGTCGTCCGGACCATTCACCGCCGCGGTGTCCGACCGTTCACCGTCGAACGCAGGCAGCGGCGGCGGCCACTGCCACCACTGGATGATCAGCAGACCCGCGAGGATCATGGTCAGCAATAACAAGACGCTTCTGATCACGTCTTGTCTCCGAGGGCGAACCCGAAGATGTCCAGGCGAATGGTCAACTCACCCGTCTCATCAACCTGAGGGCGGCGAATCGGGCGACCGCGGACCATCTGCTCGGGTTGCTCCGGACGGGCGGAGGAGCGGATCGAGACCTGGTCGACGAACAGAAAAGGACGCGCCTGATCGACCTGATGGAGGACCTCGAGCAGCGTCTCGGTCGACCCCTGAATCTGGGTGCGCAGCCGGACCCGCGCCGGCTGCTCTTCCTTTTCCTCCGGCAGCAACTGCGTACTGATCAACCGCCCCTTGGCGGCGGTAATGATATCCTGCACCTTGCGCTGTAACTCCGCGCCCGCCAGAGCCGCGGTCGCCGCATCAAAATAGAAGGCTTTGAACGCCTGATTGTCGTTGACCTTCTCCAGTTCAGACCGCAACGACGGCAGGGTTGCGATCAGTCGCCGGTAGCGCTGGAGTTGCTCCTCGCCGTTGGCGATACCCTCGTCAAGCCGCTGCACCTGGCCCAGCCAGGGTACCGCGATCACGGCAGTCAGCAACGTCGGCAGCAAAATTGCCACACCCCAGACGACCACGCAATAGCGCTTCACCTTGCCGACCTCAATCATGGCGCGGGCTCGCTCTGCTTGTAAGTGAAAGCGAGATTGAAACGCTCTTTGCCGGTACGCGCCACCTGGGTCACGGGGGAGCGGAAGGACACACCATCGATCCCCGGGGCGTCCTCCAGGAGTCCGATTAACGCCGTCGCCTGACCAGACTCGCCGCGGAGCTGGACCTCGCTATTCTGGTACTCCAGACTCTGCACCCAGGTGTCATCCGGAATCCGATCGGTTAGCTCACGCAACATCGCAAGCATCCGCGGCTGTTCCAGTTTCTGGCGCAAAACCTCCGTGCTCCCGCGCCTCGCCCGCTCCAGTTCCTGGCGCAGTTCATCCACCTGCACGGCCTGGGTTCGCGCCTTACGCACTTCCGACTCGATGACTTCGAGCCGCTGGCCCTTTTGCCAGAGTGGGGTCGCCAGCGCCGCGACACCCAGCAACAGGATCAGGACAAGCAACAGTTTGGTGGGATCGAATAGCGGCTGCCGACGGCGTGGACGCTCCGCGGGCGCCAGGAGATTGGCGCGCGGCCAGGCCCCCTCCCAGGTCACCTGATCGACCGGCGACCCGAGCTCACGCAGCCGTTTCAGCCAACCATCGATCAGATCGCGCCGGGCCAAAACCAGTTCGACGCCAATCCGCGCGTCTCCTGCTCCGCCGCTGACGATACGATAATCGTATGCGACCTGCTCCGGTGTGAAGGGCGACAGCCGATCCAACTCAACGCGTAAGACCTGGACCAGGTTATCCCGGACCTGCGACGGCAGCGACGTGCGGCGGGACAACACCGCGGCGCTCTTGAGCATCAGCACAGTGAGTCGGCGCTGATCCCGGGTGCCCCCGGCAACGGCCGCGGGCAGCGGGTCACGCCCAGTCATCTCCAGCGTACCCAGACCCGCTTGCGCCTCGCCTGTCGCCAGCACGAGTGTGGCGACCGGGCCATCGGGTGAGACGATCAGGCGCCGATCGCGCTGCGCCAGATAACGCCGCACGGCCGCCGGTAAACAGGCGACAAAGGGCTCTCCGGAGAGGCCCAGATCGACGACGGACGGGCGACGCAGGACGCCCCTTCCAAAAAGATTCAAACGGTCGATCAGTGCCATAGGTAGGACGCGATAGGATCTGTTGCGCGCGGCGTGCCTTGCCGTGCATCCGCCGGGAGAGTTGCAGTGTAAGACGAGGACTGCGCCGGACGCCAGTCATCCGCCCTCTTCGACCGGCAGTGGGGTCGGCGGGGCAGTGATCAGGCCGAAGCGTCGCCAACGGACCTGATAGGGCGGAACCTGACCAGGCGCCACCTCCACCAATGCCTCCATGCCCCGGGCGCTGGCCGTCTGTCCCCCCTGCTCCCTGACCTGGATGCGATAAAGCGGTCCGCCGCGATTGAGGGCGGACGGCGCCTGGCCGCCCGGAAGCGTCGGCTGGTCCCGCTCCTGCACCTGAAGTTGCGCCGCATCCAACGAGATACCTTGCAGGGCGGCCAGCACCGCCGCCGACGCGAAGGTCTGATCCACCTCCTCACCCTCGGCATCGACGGTCAGCTCCGGGGCCGCCAGCCGGTAAAGTTCGCGCGTCACCCCCAGCACCTGCTGCAGTTCCTCGACCGCGACGAACGGCGCATCCTTAGCCCCGGCGACCCGTCCGTCATCCTCGTAATCCGCGTCCTCCGCCCCGTTCAGTTGCTTCAGGTCATCCTCGTCGCGCCAGTCGACAATGGCATCGCCGATGGCGCCGGCCGCCTCATCCTCCACCCCGAGCGCAACCAACAGGGCGGCGAGGATCGGCGTCGGCGCCAGATTCAGGTTGATCCGCGACTGCTCATTGAACACCGCGATACGCAACGCGGTACCGTCGAACCCCCAGGACCGGGACGCACCATTGGGCAGCCAGACCGGCGGCGCCGTCTCATCGGCACCCAAACCGACCTCAGGTGCCGCGGGCGGCGGGTTGATAAAGTCGAACAGGGTGTAGGCGATCGCGGCATCGGTCAGGGCGCGGAAACGGGCGTCGGCGATCTGGTTCTCAGTCAGGGCGGTCTCAGTGCGCTGCGCGGCGGTCATCCCCACGGCCATGACGGTCAACAGTGTCAGAACCCAGAGGACCAGCACCAAAGCGATGCCGCGGCGCGAGCCGCGGGTGCGACTCAGCCGCGCTGGGCGGGCAGTGCAACGATCAAGTCCGGCCATGTCTGTCCGCTCGTGGTCAGGTGGATACGCACCAGGGATGGGGGCGTCGCTTGCTCCAGCCATTCGTCGTGCCACTCGGGATCGCTCTCGCCCTCCGTCACACCGTAATAGCTCAACGCCAGCCCAGCCAGGTTCTCCAACAGCAGGGTGCGCCCGAAGGCGCCGGCGGCCGCATCCTGATCCGGTGGTATTGAACTCAGACTCATCTGCGAGTCCTCCTTGAGCGGCTCCCAGGCGGGTATCTCATCAGTCCCTTCGAGGACCTCCGGATGGATCAGCCAGCGGGTCAGGACCAGATTGCGACGATCACCCGACCCTTCCACTTGCAGTCGCAAGACATAGATTCCAGGCACACCCACGTGCTCCGACAATGGGGCCGCGTATTCGAGCCGCTCCGCGTCACCACCGAACACCGGAACCATGGCACCGTCATACACCAGGGATGCCGCCCGCGCCTGAGTGAGTGTGCGCAGGAGAAAGCCATGGGCAAGACGCAAGGCGCCGGTGCGCTCAGCGGAGGCATCGACGGCATCCCAGGAGCGGGAACCGAGCCGCAGTCCGGAAAACAGCAGGACGGTGATCAGACTGACCATCGCCAGGGCAATCAGCAATTCGACCAGCGTGAAACCGCGGGCACGGCGCGGTCCGGCGTCAGACCTCGCGCCTTGCCCCGCCACGGGAAGGACAGTATCCGCAAATGAATGCACTATTCCACCCGCTCTCCCAGGCGCAGGGTGCTCAGCGACAGGCGCCGGGTCCGGGCACCGTCTTGCCATACGACGAGCGCCGTGACCCGATAGGGGGTCACCGAGGGCTCTTCGGCAAGCAATCCCGGCTCCTCGGCAGTGAGTTGGGTCGGGATAATGGTCAGCTCCCAGGCAAATCCATCCTCAGGGTCGCCGGAGGTCACGCCCGCCTCCAGGGGAATCGCGCTCCCGACCGCGGCGAGCCGCGCTTCGGCGAGCGAGACGGCGCGGCTGTACTGGGCCGCGGTCATGGTGGTCTGGGTGGCACGGGAGAAGATCTGCATCAGCACGCCGAGCGAGACGGCCAGGATGGCAAAGGCGACCAGCACCTCCAGCAGCGAGAAGCCGGCCTGTCCCTTCGACCAGGACCGTCCGCGGATCATTCGCCACCCACGGCAGCCATGCGCACCCGGCCGGTCAGCCAATTGACACCGACTTGGAAGCCCGAATCTTCCCGTGCATCACCCCGCGCCAGGAGTATGACACCGCCGGTGGAACTGCCGTCCGGAAAGAACCGGATGGCGCCGCGCTGGTCATCCAACATCTCACGTTGCGCCGCATCGAGCTTGACCTGCAGCCGGCGCGGCAATGAAACCGTGCGAAAACCGGGGAGTTCCAACAACCGCTCTTCCACATCCACGACCAAGACGGTATCCATGCCAGTGCGGATGGCGGTCTCGCGGGCCAGCCGCAGGGTGGCCGCGGTGCGCCGCGCGGCGGCCTTGAGCTCCACTCCGGGCAAGGCCGCTGAGATCAAGGGCGGCACCACCGTCATGAGCAAGGCCGCAATGGCCAGCACGACCACCAGTTCGATGAGCGTGAAACCCCGAGCGCCCGCGGCCGTGCCGCCCGACCAACGACAAACGCGCATCAATGCGACTGGCTGCCGCTTACTCCCAACTCCTGACGTCAGCGTTCTCTCCTTCCCCGCCTTCGCGGTTGTCGGCGCCCAGGGTCCAGATGTCGACCCCGCCGTGCTCGCCGGGAAAGCGATACTGATACTCGAAGCCCCAAGGGTCCTTGGGCACATCCCCCTTCTTGAGGTAGGGTCCATTCCAATTGGCGGCATTGCCCGGCTTGGTCACCAGGGCCTCAAGCCCTTCTTCGCCGGTCGGGTAACGCCCCGTCTCCAGCCGGTAGAGGTCCATGGTCGCAACCAGATCATCGATCTGCAACTTCGCGGTCTTGGTCTTGGAACTCCCCAAAAATTTCATGACCTGGGGCCCCACCAGCCCGGCCAGCAGGCCCAGGATGGCGAGCACCACCAGCAGTTCGACCAGGGTGAAGCCGGCGGTACGCTTGGAAAACATCGGACGCATTGCAGATCCTCCGGACCGTTGAAAGGACAACATCATCATTCTAGTGAGACGCAAGACCGGGGGCCAGCCTTGACCCAAAACAGTGAGACCCTGTGAAGGTTGGGCGGTTCCCGCGGAGCGCAGTCAGGCGACCCCGACCAGTGAGCACACGTTATGCTATCGCTCCGCCATCAGGCCGTTTCCGGCATCGCTTTCGACGAAGGTCGCGGCGGACGTCAGCTCGAGCCAGATCGACTCGCCGTTCTTGCGCTTCAAATCCAGCACGGCGGTGCGCGGCAGGCCGCTGAGGTGGCGCGTGATCACATCCATGACCCAACCGTGGGTGATAATCAGCACCCGCTCACCGACATGCTGTTCCGCAACCTCATGCAAGGCCGCGATCACCCGGTCGGCGAAATGATCGAGGGACTCGCCTTCGTCGAAATGCGCTGCCGGATTGCGCCGCAGGATCTCCTGGTAGAGACCAGGGTGACTCTCGGCCAGTTCGCTCTTGGGCTGCCCCTGGATCAGACCAAAATTGCGCTCCTTCAGACCCTCATAGGCCGTCGGGGGCGGCATACCCCAGGCTTCCGCAATGATCTCGGCGGTCTCCGCCGACCGTCGCAACGGGCTGGTACAGACCCCTGAAAATCCCTGGTCCGCCATCGCCTGGGCCAGTTCCAGCGCCTGTATGCGGCCCTTGTCGTTTAGCGGCACATCGATCCAGCCCTGGAGTATCCCGAAGATATTCCAATTGGTTTCGCCATGCCGGGTGATGCAGAGCTTGCTTGTTGTGGTCATCTCGGTCATGTCGCCGCGATAAGCATTCACAGTTCTCCGAGGTTTTTCTTCATCTGTGGAAATCTGTCTCGACTTTGGCCATTTTTGCCTGAGGCCGGGCGCTGTGCACGGGTGGGCTGGACCAGGGCCGGCGGCTCCTGCGGAGGTGGCGGCAGCGGGAGACCGGCGGTATCGTCTGAAGTCGACCAAAACACCAGCCGTCACC
>NZ_CAIZIZ010000571.1 GCF_903933125.1 uncultured Lamprocystis sp.
CGCGGTGACCTCAATACTGCGCCCGGCCCATCGCGGCGGGACGCCGCTCCCACGGGGTCGCTGCGCGACTTTCTCGGTAAGCCTCGACCTCCAGTGCGCCACGCAGGGCCGATTCACGCTGTCGCCTGGAATGCGGTTGTTGAGCCGAAACTGAGCGTAGGTGCTAATGTTAGGGTGCGATTTTGAGGTTCGATCGGCGTTGCCGCCGGTGGTGTCGGGGCTTGTCGTCCGGCCCGGATGCGGGCGCCATTGCCGGACCACAGGGGCTGCTAGCCGCAGCGTCGATGGCGGGACCGCTGGCCGAGCCCGCTTCCTGAATCTCGCGTCCGGTGTCGATTCAACCTGAACGGAGTGTGTGATGCTGTTTACTGCCTTCCTGCTTGGCCTGGCCGCATTCTCGATTTATCGGGTCATCATCCAGGCGTTTTATACCGTCAAGCCCAATGAGCGGGCGGTGCTCACCTCGCTCGGGCGGGCCGAGCGCCTGGACGGTCAACTGGTGTCCGATCTTGAGTTGACCGAGGAGGAGCGGGCGCGCTACCGCTTCCCGCGGCTGCGTGTCGTCGGCCCGGGCGGGCCTTACTTCAAGTGGCCCTGGCAGGACGTGCATAAGGTCGACGTCGCCACCCAGGCGCTGGATCTGACCTGGGATCCCACCAAGCGCCAGAACACCATCGAGGCGGTGACCAAAGACAATCTGACGACGGGCGTCAACGGCCAGATCCGCTTTCGCGTCTCGGAGGCCAACCTCTACCCATTTATCTTTGGGGTCGCGGATCCCTTGCAACATGTGATGGGCTACTTCATCGCCGTGTTGCGCGAGCGGATCGCCAATTTTTCGGACCCCAAGGGCCAGCGGCTGCTCGCCAGTGCCGACGCTTCGGAGGCGCAGGGCGACGTGGTCGGACCAGACCTTTCCGAAGGGGTGTCGATCAACGATCTGAGGAAGAACCTGCCGCTGCTCAACGAGTACATGGAACAGCAGTGCCTGACCACCGGTCACCGTTACGGGATCGAGTTGGAAGCCGCTTTGATCACGCAGATCGATCCGCCGCCGGAGGTGGACCGCGCACTCTCCGCGATCAACAGCACCCGCAATCAGGTGGCGGCGGATATCAGTACGGCCCGCGCGGACGCGGAACAGCAGATCACCATGAGCAAGCGGGCGGTGGATATCGCGATGAACAAGGCGCAGGCGGAAGTGGCGCCGCTCAAGGAGTTGGCGGAGACCCTGGTGCACATCAAGGCGCAGGGCGGCGACGCGGCGTTGCGCGCCTATGTACGCAACATGCGTATTCCCTTGCTCAGGCGTGCCAGGCGCATCGTTCAAACCACCGGAACCGCGAGCTGAAGGAGATCCGTCATGCCATTCGTCGATGATTTCGCCCCCGTTATCGCCTTCATCATGGGCTTGGTCTTCATCCCCCTGCTGTTGGCGGTGACCAGCGGGCTGGGGCTTTTTACCATCGTCAAGGAGCGGGAGGCGCAGGTCTACACGCTGTTCGGCAAGGTGCTCGGCACGCTGGACGAGGCCGGACTGCATTTTCCGGTGCTCCATTTCGGGCCGCGCGCGCTGCTGGTGCCGTTCTTCGGCAAGCGCGATCTGGTGAGCACGTCACTGCGGCAATACTACTTGCGCGACCAGATGGTCAATTCGGAGGAGGGCACGCCCATGGGCGTGGGTATCTGGTACGAGATGCAGGTCAGTGACCCGGTGGCCTATCTGTTCCGCAACGCCAACCCGGAGGGCTCGCTCCAGGCCAATGTGGCGAGTTCGACCATCTCGACCTTGAGCAACCTGGAGATGGACAAAATGCTGGAGGATCGGCATCAGCTCAGCCATCAGGTGCGGGCGACCGTCTCGCCGCTGTCGGAGAAATGGGGCTATCAGCTCGGTTCGGTCTACATCCGCAAGGTGGCCTTCACGGACCGGCAGATGGTGGACAATATTACCGAGAAGGTGGTGAAGCGGCTGGTGCAGGTGACCAGTGCGATGAAGCAGGATGGCGAGAACCGCGTAGGTCTCATCAAGAGTCAGACCGCGTTCAAGGTGTCGCAAACCATGGCGGAGGCCTCGGCAACACGCCCGGCCGTGGTCGGTGACGCACTGAATGCTATCGCACAACGCGATCCGGAGGTGCTGAACACGGTGCTCGAGGTGATGGAGAACGAACAGTTGATCGCCTCGGGCGCGGAGGTCGATGTGCTGCCGCGCGGTCTGCCGGTGCTGCTGCAACTCGGCGCGGAAGCGGCTCCGGGTGCCGCCGCGGCGGCTCCGCGGCCGACGGTCGATCTGTCGCGGCTCGGACCTTTCGGTGCCTGATTGATGGGCGAGGCGCTTGATCTCACGCCGGGGCGGGACGCCCCGATTCAATCGTCAGGGTACGCGTGATGCAGTCATAGGTGTCCGTTATCGCGTTCGGCACCGCACCCCGCCGCATCGCCGCGCCGCAGCGCGCGGGCACGCGCGTGGGCCTCGCTGACCGCCGCACGGACCTGACGGGCGCTCAGTGGTCGGTCCAGCACCTTGAAGGCCCCACCCTGATTGACGGCCGCCAGCAGCAGGGCCGCGTTCGGGCAATCGGCGATCAGGATGCGGACGACGTTGGGATACAGTCGACGCGCCCGCTCCAGGAACGGAACGGCGGTGATGAACGGTGGACGGTGATCAATCAGGAGCACATGGGTGTCTTCCCGCGCCAGATACTCCCAGGCGGCATCCAGGTCGCCGACCGTGTGCGGGTGGCCGCCCTGGGCGGCAAGTTCCTGCCGCAGCCAACGGCGCAGGCTCTCATCCGTTTCGACGATCAGCACCTTGCAGGTGCGGGCGTCGCGCACGCGCGTCGGCAGGGCCAGCGGACATCCGTCGGTCAGGTGCCCGGCGATGACGTCCGGGGCCGCCGGGCGGCACAGCAGGAAGCCTTGGGCCAGGTCGCACCCGATGCCGGCCAGGAAGTTCAGTTGGCCCTCGGTTTCCACCCCTTCGGCAATGACCTGGATCCCGAGGTTATGGGCCATGGCGATAGTGGCGCGGACAATGGCCGCGTCTCCCGGTTCGTTCACCAGGTGGCGGATGAAGGTCTGGTCGATCTTGAGGTAGTCGACCGGCAGACGCGTCAGATAGCTCAAACTGGAGTAGCCGGTGCCGAAGTCGTCCAGCGCGATGGCGACACCCAGCTCGCGCACGCGGTTGAGTTCCTCCAATGCCTGATCCGGATCGCGCAGCAGGATGCGCTCCAGCACCTCGATCTCCAGCAGTTCCGGGTCCAGACCACCGGCATCGAGTACTCTCTTGAGATCACGCGCCAGGGTGCCGGCAGCGATTTGTGGACCGGAAATGTTCACCGAGATACGGACCCGGCGCAGCCGCAGCCACTCCCGCGCCTGCGTGACCGCCTGCTCCAGGACCCAGCGTCCGACCGGATGGACCAGATCGCTGTGTTCGATCGCCTCAATGAAGGCGCCGGGCAGCAGCAGTCCGTCGCGCGGGTGTTGCCAGCGGATCAGAGCCTCCACGGCGGTGATGGCGCCGGTCTTGATCGCGACGATCGGTTGGTAGTGCAGGCGAAACTCGCCGGCGGCCAGCGCGCGGCGCAAGGCCCACTCCACCTCGACGCGTCGCCGTGCGGCCTGAGTCATCTCCGGGCGATAAAAGGCGATGCCGTTGCGTCCGGCCGCCTTGGCCCCATGCAGGGCGGACTCGGCGTTGCGCAGCAGGCTGGTGACGCTGTTTCCGTCTTCAGGAAAGACCGCCACCCCGAGGCTGGCGGTAATCGCCAGGCCGGGTAAATCGCTCAGATTCAGCGGCCGGCTGAACAGGGCCTGGGTCGCGCGGGCGGCACGGGCGGCCGCATCAAGTCCGGCGTCGATCGGGTGGGCGATGACGAAGGTGTCGCCGGCCAGGCGGGCGACGATGTCCGCGGGCTGCGCCTCGGCGGTGAGTCGCAGGCCGATGGCACGCAAGACCGCGTCCCCGGCCAAGTGTCCATGGCTGGCCACCACGTCCGCGAAGCGGTCCAGGTCCATGACCAGCAGGGCCAGCCGCCGCTGCTCGGCGCGCGCCAGTTCCAGGGCATCGGTGAGCTGGATGCGCAGCAGGGTAAGGTTGGCCAGCCCGGTAAGCGGGTCATGATGGTTCAGGAATTCGATCTCCGCGGCGGAACGGCGCGCGACACTCTGGTCGCTGAGCAGCGCCAGGTGTTGCAGCACGCGGCCGTCCGCGCCGCGCACCTGATTGATGTTGAGCCACCCTGGGTAGACCTCACCGTTCTTGCGCCGATTCCAGATCTCGCCGCTCCAAGTCTCGGTCAGTGACAGTTGATCCCACAGAGCACGAAAAAAGGCGGCATCATGATGTCCGGATCTCAATAACCGCGGATCCTGGCCGATGGCCTCCAGCGGGCTGTAGCCGGTGATGACGGTGAAGGCGGGATTGACGGCGACGATGCGATTGTCCGCATCGGTAATCAAGATCCCTTCGCTGGTGCTGTCAAACAGCGTGTTGATGAGGCGTTGTTGCTGCGCGGCGGTCCGTTCCTCGGTGAGGTCGCGGGTGAAGGAAATCAGCGCCTGGCGACCGCGGTAGGGGACGCGGGTGATGGTGACCTCGGTCGGGAAGCAAGACCCATCCGAGCGCTGGTGCTCCCAGGGCCCGCGGTAGCTGCCGTGCGCCTCCAGCGCGGCCATGATGTCCTGCTGTCGCTGCGCGGTGGTTACACCGTCGGGCTGCACGGCGGGGGAGAACTCCGCGGGGTGGCGGTATCGCAGAGCCTCCGCGCCGGTCAGGCCCAACATTCGCGCGGCGGCCTGATTGGCCAGCGCTTTGCCGGTATCAAGATCGATCAGCCAGATGCCGTCGCGGCTGGACTCGAAGATCCAGCGATATTTCTCCTCGCTCTCGCGCAGTGCGCGCTCCGCGTCGGTTCGCCGCAGGAACCGGCCGAGTTCGATGGCGACGGCTTCCAGCAATTGATCCTCTTCGGCCGCGAACGGGCGATCCGGTCCCGTGGCCCCCTGTTGCGGCGGGGCCGTCAGGTAGGCCAGACGCAGTGTCCCGCGCTGCTCGGTGCTGACCCGAATCGCCGCGTCCTGCATCCAGGGAGTCGCCTGGAATCCCGGGGTCTCGATCCGGTAGTCGTCGACCTCGATCCGTACCCGGGCCAGCGTCGGATGTTGCCAGGCCGACGGCAGTAGTTCAGTCACCGCGGTCAGGGCCGGCGGCAGGTCGAGGTCCGATGCGGCCAGGGTGCGCATGATGCCGTAAAGCGCCTTGAGCTCCTTGGCGCGCTGACCGAGTTGGTAGGTGCGTTCTTCGATGATCGCGCGTGCCGCACGGTCATCGGTCATGTCATGGACGGTGCCCAGGGTGCGGATGGTGCGCCCGGCTTCATCGGTGCGGTGGACCCCGCGCTCGCGCACCCAGCGTTCGCCGCCGTCGGGTCGGCACACGCGGTGCTCAATGTCGTAGGGCTCGACACGCTCCACCGAGTGCCGATAGGCCCGCATCACCCGCTCGCGGTCGTTGGGATGGACCAAAGCAAGAAAGTCATCGAGAGTGAGCGGGGTGGCGGGCGGCAGCCCGAAGATACGGTAGGCTTCGTTTGACCAGGTGAGCCGGTCGTGCACCAGATCCAGCTCCCAACTCCCCAGATGGGTCAGGGCCTGGGCTTCCAGCAGCCCCTCCTGCGCGCGGCGCAAATCGCTGATGTCCTGACCCTGGTGGGCGAGGAGCCGCTGCAACAGCCGCTGATAAACGCCCTGGATATCCTTGACCAGGTCATAGCGGGTCAGGACACCCAGCAGGCGTCCTCCCGCATCTTCGACCACGAGACGCCGCACCCCCAGCGCTTGCATCTGAAGACTGGCTGCATGGGCCGCCTGATCCGGTCGCACGCGGTGCACCGGCTGCGACATCGCCGTGGCGAGCGCGGTCGCTGCCAGGTCCCGACCAGAGCCGATGAGGCCGATGGCGTCGCGCTCGGTCAGGATGCCGACCGCCCGCTCCTGGTCGGCGACGATGACGGAGCTGATGCTCCGTCCAGCCATGCAGGCGAGGGCCTGCGCGACCGGCGTCTCCGGCGGCAGGGTCAAGGGATTACGGGTCATCAGGTCCGCGACGGTGCGTGGCTCCAGGAATTCGTCGACCCCCAGGGCGCGGCTGAAATCGGTCTCGGTGACCAGGCCGCACAGCGCGCCTTGCGCATCCACCAGCACCAGATGCCGAAAACCGCGCTGGGACATGAGCACATAGCCGTCCACGAAGGACAACTGGGCCGAGGCGGTGAGGAGGTCTTGAGACCGGAAGGTCTCCAGGGGGGTGTTCAGGTCGTAATCACCGCCGGCGATCAGCGTCAGGGCATCGCGCTCGGTGAAGATGCCAACCGGTCGACCCGCGCGCACCAGCACCACGGAACTCAGATGCCGTTCGGTCATCGTGGCGATGGCCAGGGAGAGCGGGTCGTCCGGGGACAGGGTGACGGGTGTCTCGGATTGGCACAGATCGGCCAGGGTCAGGTTCTCGATCATCTTGATTCTTGTTTCGTCGCGGCTGGCGGTGCGTCCAGCCCTATCCTACACGCTCCAATCGTTGAAGCGAGCACGCGCGTTGCGTCGTCGGTGTCCGGCGGTCGGTTGCGGTCATGCGCACCCGCCGCGCTGCGGCCTTGATCGTAATCCCGGCCAACGGCATGCGTAGTCAGGGCTTCCAGCCCTGACGGTGTCAGGCCAGGATGGCCTGACTACGCACCGGCGAACCCAAGCGGCCGGAATCTTGATCGAGGCCGCGCTGCCCGCCCGACCAGGGTACCGGGGGTGCGATCAGGGTGGTTCATACGGTGGCGGCAGACCAGCGATCCGATAAATAATCCCGCGACCCGCCAAGGGACTTAGACTTTCCCTACATCCTGCTAGGATGCGCACCTGCGCATCCCGGAGGTTTCCCCATATGCCGACCCCCCTCAAGAAGCTGCGTCTGCACGGCTTCAACAATCTGACCAAGACCCTGAGCTTCAACATCTACGACGTCTGCTACGCGGAGTCTGAAGCCCAGCGTGACGCCTACATCGCGTACATCGACGATGCCTACAACGCGGCCCGCCTGACCGCGATCCTGACCGATGTGACCGAGATCATCGGCGCCAACATCCTCAATGTCGCCCGCCAGGACTATGAACCCCAGGGTGCCTCGGTCACCATGCTGATCTCCGAGGAGCCCGTGGCCGCCGAGCAGCTCACCAACTACGCCAAGCCGGGCCCCCTGGCCAAGCCAGTCCTGGCCCCGAACGCGGTGGTTGCCCACCTGGACAAGAGTCACATCACGGTCCATACCTACCCCGAGACCAACCCTGCCACCGGCATCAGTACCTTCCGGGCGGACATCGACGTGTCCACCTGCGGGCGCATCTCGCCGTTGCGTGCGTTGAACTATCTGATCCACTCCTTCGAGTCGGATGTCGTGATCATGGATTATCGGGTGCGCGGCTTCACCCGCGATGTAAAGGGCCGCAAGCACTTCATCGACCACAATATCGCCTCGATCCAGAACTACCTGTCGCAGGACACCCAGGACCGCTATCAGATGGTCGACGTCAATGTCTATCAGGAAAACCTGTTTCACACCAAGATGGTGCTCAAGCATTTCCAGATGGACGACTATCTTTTTTGCATCGAAGAGAAAGATTTGCACGAACCGGACAAGCTGCACATTGAGCGGTTGCTGCGTCGTGAGCTCTCCGAGATCTTCTATGGCTGCAATCTGGGGCGCGATCTGGAGTTCGGCGGTTGATGAGTGGGTCGGGAGGTCCATGATCGTCGTTCCGGCCACAGCGATCACCCGGATTTGTCCACAGATGTCACAGATGTTCACAGATGAAGAAAAACATCTGTGACATCTGTGGATGAAATTCCTCCCCCCGAGGGCCACAACGAAAGCTGGCCGGTACCATGACCAAGGCCGCCGAAACAGAGCAAGCGAAATGACTCCAGAAGAACTCATGCAACTGATCCGCCAAGGCGAGAATTCCGGTGTCGAGTTCAAGCGCGACGCGCTGCGGCCGGAGCAGTTGGCCCGGGAAGTCGTTGCGTTTGCCAATTTTCAGGGCGGCCGGCTGCTAATCGGCGTCGAAGACGACGGCGCCGTGAGCGGTATCCAACGTCCGGATCTGGAACATTGGGTCATGGATACGGTGTTCGGTCGTACCGTTCATCCGCAACTGCTGCCTTATTACGAGGAAGTCCACCTGGATGACGGTCGGCGCGTGGCCGTGGTGACCGTGTTGCCCGGCACGGCCAAACCCTATGTCGTGCGGCATCATCAGCGCGAGGATATTTACGTGCGTGTCGGCAGCACCTCGCGACTCGCGACGCGGGAGCAGCAGGCCGCCCTGTTTGCCTCGGGGGGCCTGCTGCACGCAGAACTGTTGCCGGTCTCCGGCAGTGCCCTGGCGGATCTGGATCGCATTCGGTTGACGGACTACCTTGGCCGGGTACTGGCGGACGAGGTGCCGCCAGACGCGTCGGCATGGATGGAGCGGCTTTGCGGCCTGGGCTTCCTGGCGGAGCGTCCCGCTGACGCGCCGGTCTGCACCATTGCCGGCGTGGTCTTGTTCGCTCATCGGCCGCGCCGGTTGTTGCGACAGGCGGGGCTACGCTGGATGGCCTTCGCCGGGGATGACATGGATTACCAGTCGCTCGATGATGCTGTGCTGGATGGGCCACTGGTCGGGCTCTGGTCGAGGTCAGGGTCTGGACAAGTGTTTCGGGCGCAGGCCGGCCTCATCGAACAATTTTTCGAGCGGACGCAGCCCTTCCTGTCGGAGGAGACGGCCGAACTGGTTGACGCGCTGCGTCGCGAACGACAGTGGTTGTATCCCCCGGAGGCCGTTCGTGAATGCCTGCTCAACGCACTCGCGCATCGTGACTGGACACGCCCCGCTGAAATCGAAGTGGTGCGTTACCGCAACCGCTTGACCGTGACCAGCCCCGGACCGCTGCAAAATGCCATGACCGTCGCCAAGATGCTGGCCGGTCAACGCTCGGCGCGCAACCCGATCATCGTGGAGGTCCTGCGCGACTACGGCTACGTGGACGCCCGCGGCATGGGCGTGCGGCGCAAGATCGTTCCGCTGACGCGCGAGTACACCGGCAGCGATGCGGTCTTCGAAGCGACGGATGACTTCTTGCGGACGACGCTGCCGGCCAAGCTGACCGACCGGAAAAATCCATCTGCGGCGCTCCCGCAGTGATGGTCGATTTTGAGCGACCGCGCGCGTGTCGGGAACGAACCGCGCCGCACCAACAATGGTACACTAGCGCTGATGCTGCTTGAGCCGATCCTTGATGTCGTCTTTTTCCGGGCCGACTCCGGCACCGAGCCCGTACGTGATTGGCTCAAGAGCTTATCGAGGAACGACAAGGGGGCCATCGGTGCGGACCTGAAGACCGTCCAGTTTGGTTGGCCG
>NZ_CAIZIZ010000572.1 GCF_903933125.1 uncultured Lamprocystis sp.
CCCGTGGGAGCGGCCTCCGGCCGCGATGGGGCCGCACGCGATCTCGACCATGGGTGTTCAGCCCGGCACCGCATCGCGGCCGGAGGCCGCTCCCACGGGTTTGGTTTGTGCGTGACGTTTGCGGTCACTTGCCGAGCTGATGCGGCTGGCGACGGGACGCTGATCGCGCTTTGCAGCGCGATGCGTTGGTGTTTGAGGCGGCTCACCGGCGGGCACATCCCGCCGGTGAGCGGTTCCAGGCGGGACGGATCAGCCGTGCTTGGCGTAGCCGATAGCCGCCAGTGCGGCCTCGATCTCGTCCAGAATGGCCGGATCGTCGATGGTGGCGGGCGCCTTGTACTCCTTGCCGTCGGCGATGCTCTTCATGGTGCCGCGCAGGGTCTTGCCGGAGCGGGTCTTGGGCAGGCGCGGCACGATGACCACGGTCTTGAAGGCGGCCACCGGGCCGATCTCGTCACGGACCTTGCTCACCAGTTCCTTCTGGATGACCGCGTGATCTCGCGTCACTCCGGACTTGAGCACGACCAGACCGAGCGGTAACTCGCCCTTGAGCTGGTCCGCGGCACCGATCACCGCGCACTCGGCGACATCCTGATGCCCGGCCAGCACGGCCTCCATGCCGCCGGTGGACAGGCGGTGGCCGGCGACATTGATGATGTCGTCGATGCGGCTCATCACGAAGATGTAGCCGTCCTCGTCGATATAGCCCGCGTCACCGGACAGGTAATAGCCCGGCTGGATGGCGAGGTAGGACTGGAAGTAGCGCTCCTCGTTGCCCCACAGGGTGGGCAGACAGGCGGGCGGCAGCGGCAGCTTGATCATGATCCGGCCGATGTCACCGGGCTTGACCGGCTCTCCGTTCTCATCCAGCACCTCGACGGCATAGCCGGGAACGGCCCGGGTGGGCGAGCCCGGCTTCACCGGCAGTTGCTCGATCCCCATGCAGTTGGCGGCGATGGCCCAACCGGTCTCGGTCTGCCACCAGTGGTCGATCACCGGAACCTTCAGGATCCGCTCGGCCCAGCCCAGGGTATCGGGATCGCAGCGCTCGCCGGCCAGGAACAGCGTCCGCAGGCTGCTGATGTCGTATTTCTTGACGTATTCCGCGTTGGGGTCGTCACGCTTGATGGCGCGAAACGCGGTCGGGGCCGTGAAGAGCACCGAAACCTTGTGTTCCTCGACGACGCGCCAGAAGGCGCCGGCATCCGGGGTGCCGACCGGCTTGCCCTCGTAGACGATGGTGGTGCAGCCCATCAACAAAGGGGCGTAGACGATGTAGGAGTGGCCCACGACCCAGCCCACGTCGGAGGCCGCCCAGTAGACCTCACCGGGTTTCACGCCGTAGACGTTGCCCATGCTCCAGGCCAGCGCCACCGCGTGTCCGCCGTTGTCGCGTACCACGCCCTTGGGCACCCCGGTGGTTCCCGAGGTATAGAGAATGTAGAGCGGATCGGTCGCCGCCACCGGGACGCAGTCGGCGGGTTGCGCCGCCGCCACCGCCTCGGCCCAGCCGATGTCGCGGCCTTCGACCAGGATCCCGGGTCCTTGCGGGCGCTGGTAGATGATGCAGTGGTCGGGCTTGTGAGCCGCCAGGTTGATCGCTTCGTCGAGCAGCGGCTTGTACTGGATGACGCGGGTGGTTTCGATGCCGCAGGAGCCGGCCACCATGACCTTCGGCTTGGCGTCATTGATGCGGGTGGCCAGCTCCAGGGAGGAGAAACCGCCGAACACCACGGAGTGGATCGCGCCGATGCGGGCGCAGCCGAGCATGGCGATCACCGCCTCGGGAACCATCGGCATGTAGATGATGACCCGGTCGCCCTTGGTGACCCCGAGGTCGCGTAGCGCCCCCGCGAAGTGGGACACCCGGTCCTGCAGCTGACGATAGGTGATGACCTCCTTGGAGTTGGTCACCGGGCTGTCGTGGATGATCGCCGGCTGGTCGCCGCGGGTCGCCACGTGGCGGTCGACGGCGTTGTAGCAGGTGTTGAGTTCCGCCCCGCTGAACCAGCGGTAGAAGGGGGGGCGGGAATCGTCCAGCACGCGTTCCCAGGGCCGGATCCAGTCGATCAGGCCGGCGGCTTCCGCCCAGAAGCCATTGGGGTCGTTGATGCAGCGGTCATAGATAGCTTGGTAACCCATCGCTTTTTTCCTCCGGTGGTCAGAACATGGCCTCAGCGCGGTGCGAGGCGTCTTCGTTTTGGGCGTCGCAACCCTAGCTGCTTCCGGGGGCGCTTGCAATGGTTCCGTCATCCGCGGCATCTTCTGAATCCACTATTCGCGAAAGCCATTCCCGGCTATCCTGAACACCCTTGCGTCAGTGTCGCGTGGATGCGCCGGGAAACTTGGGCTGCCTGCTGGTTGCAGCGGCCAGCTTCCAGCTTCCAGCTTCCAGCTTCCAGCTTCCAGCTTCCAGCTTCCAGCTTCCAGCATCCAGAGTCCGTGGGCGGTGCACTGCCGGTCCGCGGCGGGTCGCTCGCCGCGTTCGACGACTTCGTCAACAGTTGGACCCACGGGTCTGCGGGGACATCGGCAAACACGTTATGTCTATATCTGACCACGAACGATATCCGCGCATCAATGCGCTGCGCAACCGCGAACATGCCCCGTCCAGGTTGGTGAAGGATTGGCGGCGCCAGTCGCCACCCGCTGCCCGCTGACCGCAATCGTGGGGCGGGACCGACCGAGGTTGGGGTTTCTGAGCCTGCGCTGGCAGGCGTTGATCGCACTGTCGCTGATCCTCTTGCTCGTCAATGGCGCGCTCGCGCTCATGGCCTACCACCAATCGCTCGCTCAGTTCGAACTCCAGCAATCGGGTGTCCGGGCGAACCAGGTTCGCCAATTGCTTGGTTTGTTGGAGAACAACTACGAGGAGATGACCCGCCTGGTGAGCGTGGTGCGGACCCTGGGTCAGAATGCTCCGGCCGATACCCCTGGCGGCCGGGACTTCGGCGCGCGCTTGGCGCGCGGGCTCGAAAGCGAAGGGGCCTTGCTGGGATTGGAATGGGATATTCGTTTGGTGCTCTGGATCAATCCGGCCGGCGTGCCCGTGCTGATCTGGCCGGCGGATGCCCAGGTACCGGACGCCGCGCTGTTTGCCGGACTGCGGGGTGCTGACGAGGGCGTCGCGCGTCTGTTCATGTGTCGGCCCGAGTGCCTCCAGTTCCTGGCCGCGCCGATTCTCTGGGAGGGCGAGACCGGCGGGATATTGGTGCTTGGGCGCTCCCTGGCCGATGCCTTGCTTGCCTTCAATGCCCTGACCGGAGCCGAGGTGGCCGTCTTCACCGGCGCGGCCACGGACTCCGCGGACATGAGTACCGCGGTCCGTTATCCGGCGATGACCCACCCGAGCCGGACCGAACCGATCATTCACGCCATCGCCGCCGACCTGGTCGCCGCACCGAGCGGAGTTGCGGGTGGGGGCCAGCCCGTGCTCGGTGAGCTTGGCGGCCACTGGTTCGAGGTCTTCCGTGTCGATGCCTTGGCCCCCGGTATCAGCGCGCTCCTGGTGAACGACGTGACGGCCGAGCGCCAGGCGATCCAGGCGGCGACCCGCATCAGTATCCTGCTCGGTTTGGGTGGGTTGATCTTGTCCGGCTCGCTGCTCTTCTGGGTCGCCCAATCCTCGGTCGGACGGCTGCAGCGGATCGCGGTCGCCTTGCCGCTCCTGGCCGATAACCGGTATCGGGAGCTGCGGGCACGGTTGCCCCCGGTTGGCGGCCGGCTGGCCCCGAAGGACGAACTGGATCAACTCAGCGAGACCGCCCAGGCGCTGACCGATCGGATGGAACTGCTGCAACGCGATCGGGAAGAGGCGGAAGCGCGGTTGGTGTGGTTGGCCGACCACGATCCTTTGACGCGTTTGTTCAACCGGCGGCGTTTCAACGATGACTTCAGCCGTGTACTGGATGCGGCATTGCGTTTCGGTCACCGCGGTGCCCTGCTGTTTCTCGATCTGGACCAGTTCAAGGATGTGAATGATCTGAGCGGGCACCAGGTCGGCGATCTGATGTTGCAGCGCGTCGGTGACCAGTTGGGCAAATTGGCGCATCCGAGCGACATCCTGGCGCGCCTGGGTGGGGACGAGTTTGCTTTGGTGCTTCCGGAATGCAACGCCGACACCGCCCTGGAGTACGCGGAACGCATCCAGGCCGCGGTGCGATCCATCATTGTGCGTGAGCATGTCCGCGTCCACCGGGTCACCGCCAGTATCGGGATTGCCCTGTTTCCCGATCAGGGTCAGGATGCGCATGAACTCCTGGCGAATGCGGATCTCGCCATGTTCCAGGCGAAGGAGAAGGGTCGCGGACGCTGGCACCTGTTCTCCGCCGACGACCGCGCGCGCGAGCAGGCGGACGCCCGCGTCACCTGGCGGGACAAAATCGCCGAGGGCCTGCGGGAGGACCGCTTCGAACTGCACTTCCAGCCGATCGTCGATATCGCGAGCGGGATCGTGCAGCACTGGGAAGCCCTGCTGCGTATGCGCGACCCGCGCGGCGAGTTGGTTTATCCGGATCGCTTTATCCCGATCGCGGAGAAAACCGGTCAGATTCGGGCCATCGATCATTGGGTCTTGGCGCACGCCGTCACGTTGCTCGGTCGGGACCCGCGCCTGCGACTGGCGATCAATCTGTCCGGGAGCGCCATGGACGACGATTCGCTGCTGCCTGATATCGAGCGCTTGCTGACGGGGCACCGGGTGACGCCGACGCGCTTGACCTTTGAGGTCACCGAAACCGCCGCGGTGGGGAGTATCGCCAGGGCGACCGAGTTGATGCAGGGCATCCGGCAACTTGGTTGTCGCTTCGCTCTGGATGACTTCGGTACCGGTTACGCCTCCTACGCCTATCTGCGCAAGCTTCCGGTCGACGACGTCAAGATCGACGGCGCCTTTGTCCGTGACCTCGCAACCAACCGGGAGGACCGGATTTTCGTCAAGGCGATCACCGACATGGCTCACGGCATGGGGAAGCGGGTGATTGCGGAATATGTGGAGAACGCCGAAATCTACGCCGTCCTGAGCGAGCTTGGGGTCGACTGTGCCCAGGGCTATTATCTCGGCCGTCCGGCGCCCCATGCCGAATCCGTGGAGCTGCCGCGTCCACTGGCGGTGGCTTAGGTGATTTCCGGCAATCGCCCTGGTAACGAAACAAGAACCAAGCTAAACACGAACATCATCGTTGTCGTAATCGGAGAAGCGATGTAATTTGTGGCCTTCATCATCGTTCCGGCCGTAGTGGACAAGCGCTAGCGCAGTCCACCGAATCCCGCGCCGCCGCTGGTTGACTGCGCTGCGCTTGTCCACCCTACGATGTTCCGTGGCCGGAACCGTGATCAAGGTCGACCCTGTGGGAGCGGCGTCCCGCCGCGATGGGGTCGGGCGTGACACCGCAGCGTTCGAGATCACCGCGGCACCGCATCGCGGCGGGACGCCGCTCCCACGGGGCCATTCATTGTCCGGGGCGGCTGATGTTCCTTCCATGGCCGGAACACCGGATACCACCCACCATCGGCTCGGATCTTAGGTGCGACTGAAGTCGCACCTAACTTACCGGTATCCAAATTGTCGGAAATCGCCTTATTATCCGGAGGATGGTGATCATGACCGATGCAAAGGCAGGAATTCTCACGCGCTTGCGGGCGGCCCCGCCGCCCGCGGTCAGTGCGGCAGCCACGTTCGCTGTCCGCCGTTTCGATTGGGACTCAAGAGAACGGCTGGCACGTTTCCAGGAGCGACTGGAGGCGGTCCACGGCCAAGTGCAGCGGGTC
This sequence comes from uncultured Lamprocystis sp., assembly GCF_903933125.1. Classification (GTDB taxonomy): domain Bacteria; phylum Pseudomonadota; class Gammaproteobacteria; order Chromatiales; family Chromatiaceae; genus Thiodictyon. Next base: position 5,770 of record NZ_CAIZIZ010000572.1, read on the forward strand.
GGCGCGGACTGGCCGCTGGTTCTGCACGACCTGTTGCACCAGCGGGGAGTGACGGATCTGCTGTGCGGTGCCGGTGGCCCCGTCGCGGCTGAGCTGCAAGGTGCCTGGCCCGTGCCGGCCGCCATCCGGCTGCAACCTTACGCGGAGCCGATCGAGCGCTGGCGGGGTGAACTGTTCGATCAGGTCCAGGCGGGCGTCACCGGCTGCCGCGGCGCGATTGCCGAGACCGGGACCCTGGTGCTGTGGCCGGATCGCGATGAGCCCCGGCTGCTCTCACTGGTGCCGCCGATCCATGTCGTCTTGCTGGATGCCGGTACCATCTTTAGTACCTTTGCTGAATTGCTGGACGTCCAAGGCTGGGCGCAGGGGTTGCCGACCAACGCCCTGCTGATCACCGGCCCGTCCAAGTCCGCCGATATCGAGCAGACCCTTACCTACGGTGTGCATGGACCCAAGGAATTGATCGTGCTGGTGCTCGACGCGGGCCCTTGATCACTCAGGATTCAGGCCGCCGCCGCGAAGCACGCGGCTGGCGGCTGTTCCCCTGTCGGCGCCTGCAATTCCGCGATCATCGTGGCGACCAACTGCCGCGCCTTTGCCTGCAGCAGTAAGCGGGCCCCACGGGTCTGCGGACTCTCGTTGATGTCTTCGTTGTCCCGCTCCGAGTCGATGAGGTGCAGCAGCGCCAGGGCCTCTTCAATCATGGCGGCGCGCGTGCGTTCAGTGCTGTCAGTCGTGTCGTTCATTGGATGCTCTGGCATGTGCCATAACGATGTATTTAATCTTAGCCCAGTCCTGTGATGGAGTTGTGATGGCCGTCACACTTCTGCCTCGTGCTTCATGGGTTGGTCGGCATTCCGACGTCTGGCCGGTCTCCTAATCCATTACTTCAGAACGACTTCGACCGAGTCGATGGTTCCGTCGAAGGCAAAGGGCCGTCGATCGAAATAGTCGAGCGAAACCGGTGAGCCCAGGTCGGTACCTACATCGAGTGTCTCGCTTGCCGTGAAGGCGGCCGGGACGGTGCGCTTGACCGTGGTCCGGGCGACCTCCTGACCGTCGACGCTGAGCACCACCTCCGCCGGGGCGCCGGGCTTGGCAATCGTCGTGTCGACTTCGATCCGATGTGGTCCAGCCGGGAGCTTTTCCTGTGAGCGTGCCGTATAGCGCTCGATGATCATCATGTTGTACTCGTAGACGAGGACGCCCCGGTCCAGGTACAGGGCGAGGCCCCCGGAGGCACCGCCCAAGGCGTAGAGCACACCTGATGCGTCCGGTCCAAGGGCGGCGTCGATGCTGACATGATTGCTCTCGCGGCCGAGACCCGGCGCCGTAAATTCCGGCATGCGTGTCGTGGTCGAGTCGAATTGCCAGCGTGTATAGGGTGTCTTGATGCGGTCCTCGGGGTGGAGGCGCAGCCAGATCCCCGCGCCGATGGGGAAGACCTGGTTCTCCTGTGCTTGTTCGAGGAACAGTGCCTTCATCGCTCCAAGCCGCTGGGGTTCCTGCGCGGCCAGGTTTGCGGCCTGTGAGAAATCGGCGGCGAGGTTGTAAAGCTCCCAGGAGTCCTGATTCGCGTCCCAGGTCGCGAGCCCAGGACTGACGGTGAGCCAGGGTGTCAGCGGGCCGAAGGTGCAGGCGTACCAGCCGTCCTGATAGAGGCCGCGGCTGCCGTTATTGTCGAAATACTGGGTGAGCTTGCGGCCGGGTGCCTTGGCGTCCCCAAAGGTGTACGCCATGCTGGTGCCGTCGATCGGGTCTTGCGCAAAGCCGTCCACTACCTTTGGCGGTTGGATGTGCAGGATGTCATAGAGTGTTGGCGCAATGTCATTGACATGGTGGAATTGGGGCCGCGGCGTTCGATCGGGCTGGATGCGCGCCGGCCAGGAGACGGCCAGCGGATTGCGCGTCCCGCCGAAGTGCGATGCGATCAGCTTGGTGTGCTGAAATGGCGTGTCGCCCGCCCAGGCCCAGCCGGCGTGATAGATGTTGTCCACCTTGGGGCCGCCGAGTGCGTCCAGGCCGCCGAGCTGATCCAGCGCCGCGCGTTGCTGCGCAATGGTGTTGGGGATCTGGTTCTGCGCCAGCAGTTCGCTGATGCTTCCTTGCTGTCCCTCGGCGCTCGATCCGTTGTCGCCGAAGACGTAGAAAATGATGGTGTTATCGCGCACGCCCAGGCGCTCCAGTTCGTCGATGACCTTGCCGGCCTGGGTGTCGACGTGCTCCACAAACCCGGCGAAGACCTCCATCAGCCGCCGCTGGAATGGCCGCTCGGACTCGGGGATGCTCTCCCAAGCCGGCATAGTCTCCGCTCGCGGGGTGAGTTGCGTCTCCGCGGGAATCCAACCGAGCGCCTGCTGTTGCGCGAAGGTCCGTTCGCGCAGTTGATCCCAGCCGTTGTCGAATTGACCTTGATACTTGTCCGCCCACTCCTTGAAGATGTGGTGCGGACCGTGTCCCGCTCCCGGCGCCCAATACACGAAGAAGGGCTTGTCGGGGGCAAAGGCGCGGTGTTTACGCAGCCAGGTGATGGTCTGATTCGCCAGGTCCTCACTCAGGTGGTAGCGTGCATCGTGGGGCGGTTCAATCGGATTGAAGTTCTCGACTAGACGCGGCTCCCATTGGGAGGTCTCACCGGCCAGAAAACCATAGAAATAGTCGAAACCGATGCCCTCGCCGGTCGGCCAGAGGGTGAATGGACCCATGGCCGTGGTCTGGGTGGCGGGCGTGTTGTGCCATTTGCCGAAGGCGGCGGTCGCATAGCCATAGTCCCCCAACACCTTTGCGAGTGTGGCCGAGGTCCGGGGGATCTCGCCGGTGTAACCGTCCCAGTCGACCGCCCGTTCGGCGATGGTGCCGGACCCCACCCGCTGATGGTTGCGCCCGGTCAGCAGCGCCGCCCGCGTCGGCGAGCAGATCGCGGTGGTGTGAAAGGCGTTGTAACTGATGCCGGCGTTGGCGATACGCGAGAGGGTCGGCGTATGGATGGGGCCGCCGTAGGTGTCCGCCAGACCAAAGCCCACGTCATCGAGCAGGATGATGAGGATGTTGGGCGCATCGGCGGGCAGGTGGTTCGGTGCCGCCCGGCGGACCATCGTCGACTCCTGCAGGGTCGGGCCGGCGATGCTGGCCGAGGGGGTCGGCGGGAAGGGCAGCACCGAGCCGTCGTCGGGGGTCGCGCTCGGGGTTGCCGCCTGGGTCGCAGGGGGTACGAGGCCGCACAGGGCGGCTAGCAGAAGGGACTTGGTCTTCATCGCTTTCGCATCTCCGGCAACTGCGGGTCAGTGGATTTCGGCCCAGTGTGACAGCCAACTTAGCCGACTGCTTTGGGGCCTGTCTATGCGTTTGGCGCAAGGCTGGCGCACCACTGGGCGCTGGCTGCCGCTGCAGACCCTTGCCGACTACGTGCCTGGGCATCCGATCGTTGCTATCGTGATAGCATCTGTCGTCTTGAGGAGGTCATCCATGGCCCAAGTGCTGGTTCGCAATCTCGATCACGATTCGAGGTTCAGTTTGGTCTCGCCCTGCTGCCGGACAGGCGGCGTCGGCGCTTGCTTGAACGATAACGATGCGCTGCTATATCGCCTTCGTACCTGATATCCGAACAGACGCTCGTGTAGGGGCGGGTTTAAAACCCGCCCCTACGTCCGGCTATCACGTCCGACAGCTATAACGGCTCCGGGGTCACGCAACGCACGTAGTCCGCAAACGCCGCGGCCGGTAGCGGCTGGCTGAACAGGTAACCCTGGCCGATACCGCACCCCTCGGCCTTGAGAAAGTCCGCCTGGGCCTGCGTCTCGACTCCTTCGGCGACCACACGCAACCCCAGTGTCCGGCCGAGCGCGATCACCGCGCGGGTGAGGGCACAGCCGTTAATGTTCGCCGGCAAGCCGGCGACGCAGGAGCGATCGATCTTGATCGCGCTCACTGCCAACCGGTTGAGGGTGGCCAAGGACGCATAACCAATACCGAAATCGTCGATGCCGACCGCGATTCCCAAGGCTTGCAGGCGCTGAATCGTTGCGGCTGCCAAGTCCGGGTTGGTCATGATCCAGGTTTCGGTGATCTCCACCGCCAGGCCGCCGGGGGTCATACCCACCTCGCCACAGATGCCCGCAATGGTTGCGGCCAGGTTTGGGTTTTGGGTGTCACGGCCCGACAGGTTGACCCAGACGGCGGCATCCGTCAGCAGTCCCTGATCCTGCCAGGCCTTCATCTGCGTGGCGGCAGTGCGTACCACCCAGGCGCTGAGCGGGACGATGAGCCCGATGGACTCCGCCAGGGGGATGAAGCGCCCTGGTTCGACTAACCCAAGCGCCGGGTGTTGCCAACGGATCAGGGCCTCGCAGCCGACGAGGCGACCGGTCGCGAGCTCGACTTGGGATTGGTAGTGGAGTACGAACTGCCCGCGAGCCAGTGCCTGGCGCAGGTCGGTCTCCAGCGAGACCAGGGCCAGGGCCTGTGCCGTCATCGCCTCGGTGTAGAAGCGGAAGGTGTCACGGCCCTGCTCTTTGGCGCGATACATGGCCGCATCGGCGTTGTTGACCAGGACCTCCACGTCGTCGCCATCATCGGGGTAGAGGCAGATGCCAATACTCGCGGTGACATAGAGCCGCCGGTCGGCAACCTCGAACGGCTCCCGGAAGGCCAAGACCAGCTGATGGGCGATCAGTCCGGCGTCGCTGCCCTGCGTCAAGGCCCCCAGGATCACGGTGAACTCATCGCCCCCCAAGCGGGCGACCGTATCGCCCTCCCGCACCATGGCGCGCATGCGCCGGGCGGCTTCCTGCAGGATCAGGTCGCCGACGGAATGTCCCAGGTTGTCGTTGATCAATTTGAAGCGGTCCAGATCGACGAACAGCAGAGCGACCTTGTGGTGCTCGCGGTGCGCGTGGCGTAGCGCCTGGTGCAGGCGGTCGGCGAATACGAGGCGGTTGGGCAGATCAGTCAGTGGGTCGTGCTCGGCGAGATGCGCCAGTTGCCGTTCACGCGCTTGGAGCTGGGCAGTCAGGTCCAGGTGCTCTGTGATGTCGCGCGAGGACTCGATCACGCCCAGCACCTCGCCCGTGCGGCTGAGCAGCCGCGAGCCGATGACCTCGATCCAATGGGTCCGTCCGTCCGCCCGCAGGTCGCGATGGACCACCTTCACTGGTAGCCCGCCGGCCAGCATTTGCGGCACCGGGCAGGGATGTTCCGCACTGTCGCAGCGGGTGTCGCGGCCGCAGGTCAGCCCGCAGCGGCCTTCGGCCGACATGTTCGCTGCCTGCCGTGCCGCCTGATTCATCAGCAGGAGCCGGCAATCGGTGCCGATGACGACGATGGGATCGCTGACCCCGTCGACGACCGACTGGAGGAAATGCCGCTCAGCGAGGAGCGCGGCGCGCGCCTGCATGATTTCGGTGATGTCCGAGAGGATCACCCGACACGTGGGCGGAGTCGCTTCGGCCGGGCGCGGGGTCTCGCGACGGATGGTCAGGCGCAGGTCGCGCCGGGTTGCCGGCGGACGGACTAAACCGACCTCACGGGACTCCTCCTCGCCGGTCGACAGCACCCGCCCGAGGCTGCTGAGCAGGACGCGGCCGTCCCCGGGGGCCAGCCGTGCTCCCAAGAACAGGCCCTCCGCTCGCGTTCGCTCGACCCCCAACAACTGGGCCGCGGTCAGGTTCAGTTGGGTGATCCGCCCCTCGCGGGTGAGTGTGGCGTAGGCCACTGGCGCATGGTCGTACAGGTCCACGTAGCGGTCGCGGGATTCTTCCAGCGCCTGCTGCGTGCGGCGCAGTTCCCGGTTCTGAAGTTCCAGTTCAATCTGATGGACTTCCAGGTCATGGACCACGCCCGCGGGGTCGGCCGCGTTGGATGCTTCGCGACGTAGCGCGGCGAGCAGTTCAGCCAGGATGCGGTCGGTCTGGTCGCGGAGAGGGGGCATGGTGGGACTGGCTCAGGGCTGGGGCAGCACCGGCTTCAGGTGCGGCATCCCGCCGTCGTCGATGTCGAAGTCCGGGTCGAACAGGGTCTGCCCCTGGGCGCCCAGATAGTCCGGCTGTGCCTTCATCCACTCGCTCATCTTCTGCTGCTTGGCATAGGCGATCAGGCGGTCCTCTAGGTCACGGACGACCTCCGGGTGCTGTTCGGCGAGGTTGTTCTTTTCGCTGGGGTCGGCGCTCAGGTCAAACAATTCGGTCTTCCCCGGCAGTAGCGCGACCTTGACCAGCTTCCATTTGCCCTTGATGACGGAGCCGCGAAAAGCCTCAACGTTGACCAGGATGTCGTCGTGCGGCGACGCCTGTCCCGTGGCGACGGTCGTCCAGATGTCTTTGCCGTCGAGCGGCTTGTCGGCGGGGTTGGCGGGGGCGCCGGCCAGGGCCAGGGCGGTGGGCATGATGTCGACCATGTGCAGGGGCTCGTCGACCACCCGCGGCTGGAGCCGGGCCGGCCAGTTGAAGATGGTCGGAACCCGCACCCCACCCTCATACAGGCTGCCCTTGCCGCCGCGCAGTGCGCCGTTGCTGGCCGGCAGCACGTCCTGGGTGACGCCGCTCTCGGCGCGTTCCTCCGGGGAGTGGGCACCGCTGGCAACGACCGCGCTGCGGGGTCCGCCGTTATCGCTGGAGAAGATGATCAAGGTGCTGTCGCGCAAACCGCGCTTGTCCAGTGCGGCGACAATCCGTCCGACCTGCACGTCGAGTGAGGAGATCATGGCCGCGTAGGTGCGGCGTGTCGGGTCGGCGATGGTGTCGGCATAGCGGTCTTCCTCGGCCTTGGGCGCCTGATAGGGCGCATGGGGCGCGAGCGAGGCAAAGTAGAGGAAGAACGGCTGCTTGGGATCCTGGTGTTCGATGATCTTGACCGCCTCATTGCCGATCAGGTCCAGATAATAGCCCTCCTCGTAGATGAAGGTGCCATCGCGCTGCCAATCGATGATGCCGGAGCGCTTGTGGGTGAAGTAGTCGACCTCGCCGACGGTGTTGCCGTAGAAGTGATCGAAGCCGCGATTCTGCGGCCAGAATTTCTGGTCGGCATGGCCCAGGTGCCATTTGCCGACCATGTAGGTCGCGTAGCCGGCATCCTTGAGCGCCTGGGGTAGGGTCCGCTCATCGGTGGGCAGGCCGTACTTGTGGTTGGGGAAGATCACCAGGGTCTGGAGGCCCTGGCGCATGGGGTAGCGGCCGGTCATCAGGGCGGCGCGGGCGGGGGTGCACACCGGCATGCCGTGGAAGTTCTCCAACTGCACGCCTTGCTTCGCCAGGGCGTCGATGTTTGGCGTGCGGATGTCGCTGCCGCGATAGCCGAGGTCGGCGTTGCCGAGGTCGTCGGCCAGGATCATGACGATGTTGGGTTTACCGACGGTTGCGGGCGGAGTATCGGCTGCGGCCTGGGCGAGCGGCACGGCGATCAGGCCGAGCCAGACGAGGGCGCAAGCGGCTAAGGCACGGGGTTTCATGGGCTGGTCCTGAAGTCGGCTGGGTGAGTTGATTCGGGTGGGCGGAGTCGCCGGCAGGCCCAGCGTCCGCGCCGTGGACCTTGCAAGCTGAATCACTTCGCGGTCTTTTTCGCCGCGCCTTTTTCAGTATCGGCCCCTGGTTTGAGCGTTCCCTTGTCCTCAATACCGGTGGCGCGCTTGGCAGTGTCCTTCGCCGCCTCGGCGGGCGAGCAGCGCCCGCCGACACCGACGGTCGCCTTGGCCGCCGCGCCCTTGGCCGCCTTCTGCGCGGTGCATTCCGGGTCGAGGACGCCGGCGCAGGCGGTACCGGCCGCGATCAACAAGGTCAAGCCGAGTAGGGTCGTGCGCTTCATCATGTGGTCTCCGTTTTCTCTCATAGTGGTGGGTTAAGGGTCATTCGGTACTCGGGTCTGAGTCCACTGCCGCCTCAAAACTGGTAGACGACCTTCAGCCAGACGTAGTCGCCCTCCAGTCGGTTGTGCACCTCCAACTCAGGCAGCCAGCGCAGCTCCGCGACCAAGGTGTCCTTGCCGCGCGGCAGGATATAGGTCAGCACCGGGCCGATGCCGGCGGTACGGCCCTGGAAGTCGCCGAGGCGTGCGCCCCGCCCGCTGTCGGCGGTCACCTGATCCAGGTAAAAGGCTTCCGCGCCGATACCGACGAAGCCCGGTCCGACCGGCAGCAATTGCTGGATGCTGCCGTCCAGGTGCAGGGTGGAGCCGCTGCGGTAGTCGGTGTCGGGGTTCTCGGTGTTGATGCCGATCCCCAGGTAGAGCGCGGCATTGAGCCCGCTCTTGTCGTTGTTGTAGGAGGCGCCCAGCGTCGGGTCGAAAGTCCAGTAGTTGAGGCCGGGGTTGGCCAGTCGGCCCTGCTGGTAGTCGCCGGTGGGGGCGTAGACCGGGAGCGAGGCGCTCAGTTGCCAGAACCCCGTCTTCCAGGCCAGCATGGCGGGGATCAGCGTCAGATCGCCGATCCCGGCGGCGCGGTCGCGCCGCCGAACGGTGCCGAGCGGGGTGTCGAGGTCCGCATCGACGCTGACCCAGACATAGGGCAGATAGGCGCCGAGGCTGTAGTGGGCGCCCAGCGGGGTCTGCTCGAAGGTATAAAGACCGCCGAGTAGGAGGGCGTCGCTGGTCGCCGCGAGGCCTGCGGTCAGAGTCCCGGCGATGGGGATGGTTTTAGACTTTGATGCCGTGCCTTCGTAATTCAGATAGATCGGCTCCACGACCCAGCCGGGCTTGGTCGGCGGCAGGTCGATCAGGGTCGCCATGCCGCCAGGCAGATAGTGTCCGGTCCCGCCCTCCGCGGCGAGCACGGCGGCCGGGCCTCCCAGGGCGATTGCCTGCACCAGCGCCAAGGTCGGCGCGGTGCGTCGGCAGACGCAAGGCAAAGGATTTTCCATCTTGAGTTGCTCCGGCCTGGCCTAATTCGCCTGCTGCATCTTGAGCAATTGCGATTGGATGCCCTCAATGGTCTTGCCGAACTGCGCGGAGAGTCCGACCTGCCGGATGGGGAAGTCCCTGAAGCTCGCGAAGTGCTGTTCGACGACGCCGACCATGGGTGTCAACACCCAGGCCTTGTGCTCTGCATACTGCCGATTCAGATCGCTCCACTGCCGCTCGAAGGGGTCCATCAGCAGATTGTCGATCACGGGGCGTCCCAGGTTGACCAGCGGATCGTCCCAATGGCCGTCCAGCTTGGCCGAGAAGGTGACCTTGAACTGGTTGTAACGGATCGCGGTCAGGGTGCCCTCGTCGTAGTAGAAGATGAAATTGCGCGCCGACTTGTCAGTCTGGCCCGTGAAGAAGGCGGTCTGGTCGAAGCCGTCGAGATGCACCTTGTAGCTGTGGCCGCCGTAGGTCTCGCCCGCCTTGAGCTTCGCGACCACATCGGCCTCGCCGGCCGCCGCCGCCAGGGTCGGCAGCAGGTCGGTCATATCGACGATCTCGCCACTCACCCGTCCTGCCGGCGCCCCCGGCCAGCGCGCCAGGAAGGGCACGCGCACGCCGCCCTCCCAGGTGGTGCCCTTATCCCCGCGGAAGGGCGAGGTGCCGCCCTCGGGCCACATGTATTGATAAGCGCCGTTATCGGTGGTGTAGATGACGATGGTGTTCTTGGTGAGGCCCGTCTCATCGAGCTTGGCGAGGAGTTCCCCAACGTGTCCGTCGTGCTCCTTGAGACCCTGGCCGTAGATATCCTCGCGGCCGGCGCGGGACTGGCCCTGGGATTCGGGCTTCAGGTGGATGAAGACATGCTGGCGGGTGGCGTTGTGCCACAGGAAGAAGGGCGTGCCGTCCTGGGCGCGACGCTCCAGGAAGGCGACTGACTTGGCGGCCACTTCATCGTCGAAGGTCTTCATGCGCTCGATGGTCAGCGGCCCCTCGTCCGCGGCCGGCCCGCCGGCGGTACAGGAGACGATGCCGCGCGGGTTGAACTTGGCCAGGAATTCGGGGTTGGTCGGCCGATCAGGGTCCTCCAGGTCCTCGTTGGCGTTCAGGTGATAGAGGTTGCCCCAGAACTCGTCAAAGCCATGCCGGCAGGGCAGGTGCTCGTCCAGGTCGCCCAGGTGGTTCTTGCCGAACTGAGCCGTGGCGTAGCCCTTGGTCTTGAGGATCTCGGCCAGTGTGATGTCCTCGGCCTTGAGCCCGGCGGGGGAGCCCGGCGTGCCCACTGTCGTCAACCCGGTGCGCACCGGCAACTGGCCGGTGATGAAGGCCGCCCGCCCGGCCGTGCAACTCGGTTGGGCGTAGAAGGCGCCGAGCCGCAGCCCTTCGCGCCCGATGCGGTCGATGTTGGGTGTGGCCACCCCCATGATGTCGGCGCCATAGGACGAGACGTTCATCCAGCCGATGTCGTCGCCCATGATGACGAGGATGTTGGGCTTGGCCGGCGCTGGCGCCGGGGTTTCCGTCGCGGCAAGACCGGGAAAGTGGATCAGCAGCGCCGCGATGGCGAGCAGACCGGGAAGGGATCGCTTCATGGGCTGGACTCCGGATGGGACATTAAATTGGGAATACGGACTTAACGGTCAGGTTTACGGACCACTCGGGGGCCAGGTTGGCGTTCGCAAAGTTATCTAGCCTTTGTACCTCTGATATCCAGACGGATCCCTGGTGTAGGGGGCGGGTTTGCAACCCGCCCCTACGTCCGGTTATCTCGTCCGACGGCTATACTCGGACTGGCGCGGCTATTTCTTCGTGACAACGATGTCGGTGCGCCGATTGCGCGCGCGCCCTTCCTCGGTGTCGTTATCGGCAATGGGGAACTCTTCACCGTAGCCTTGCGCCGCTAAGCGCGACGGGGCGACGCCGAGGGCAACGAGTTCGCGCTGGGCGCTGTCCGCGCGCTCTTGCGATAGTTTCAGGTTGTAGGCGTCATCGGCCTTGCTGTCGGTGTGGCCGGCGATCTTCATCTCCAGGGTCGGGTAGCACTTCATGATCTCGGCGATGTTCTTGATCTGGGCGCGCGAGGACGGTTTGAGCGCGGCCGAATCGGTCTCGAACTCGATCCGATCGAAGGAGAACCTGGTGTTCGGGCCGATGACCGAGGTCTTGTCGTCGAGGAATGCGATCAGCATCGACTCGACGCCATTGGCGCCGACCTCGATCATTTGGCCGGCGCAGATCGTCTGTTTGACCAACGCCGCCGCGGCGGGACTCGGTGTCGGTGCGGGTGCCGGGGCGACTGCCGGCGGCGTGGTCGTGACTGCGACCGGCGGGGCGGTCGTTCCGTGAACCGGTTCGGCTTGATGCGCGAACCACCAGACGGTCGCGACGCTGAGCGCGATCATCCCGAGCACCGGGAGGACGACCCATTTCCAGGTGTCGTCATCCGCATCCGCCGCCGCGCCATAGGCCCGTGCCGGTGCCTCGGCAAACTGGCTGACACCGAGCGCCGCCGCGCGACCCTGCGGCGCGGCGTCGCCCAGGAAGGACCCCGGTCCCGTGATCAGTTCGGCGACAGATGCGGCGTTGAGCCCGCCGCTGCTGCTCGCCTGCCGGCCGATCAGGTTGAGGACGAAGGGCACGGCGAGGCCGAGCAGCGAGGACGCGGCCGACTTGCCGATGTCGGCGGCGCCCGCCAGCCAGTCGACCAGACCCGAGACTCGCGACCCGAAGAGCGACGTGACCAATGGCGCACCAAGCTTGGCCAGGTCCGCGAGCCCGCTCGGGGTGCCGGCCACGTTGGCCGGAGTCCCGATCGTCTTGCCGTCGAATCCGCCGCGCTGGAGCATCTCCAACAGGTCGTCCGCCCCGCCCGTGTTCGCGACCTTCTGGTGGACTGCGCACATGACGGCCGGAACCGCAGCGGTGAGTGCGGTCTGCGTTTTGGCCGGTGTCTCGCCGACAAAGGACGCGATCTTGCCGATCACGTCACTGGAGAACTCGTTTTGTAACAGGCTGAAGAGATTGAACGCCATGATGAACCCCCGGGGTTGGATTGTTACGGACTGCGCACCAAACGCCTCCTGAGAACCAGGTGGCAGGACTGCGCGCGTCCGCTGCGGAGCACGGCCTGCCGCGGACGGCAGGGGCGCCGACAATAATAGATCGAAACCATCGCGCTGAGCCGCGGGTCAGCGCGTGGTGTGTCAGCCGGGCAGTCGCAGGTCTACGTTCAGGATGCCGCTCGTTCCACCGGCACTTGCGACCATGTTCCCGACATTGGCCTGTAGGTCTTTGAGTACGTTGCCGATACGCTCCCCGCCGGACTGGGACATCGTGTTCTGCATGAAGGTGCCGACTAGCTCGCTTAGGTTCGCCATCGATATTCTCCGCTCCGCTTTGGTGGTTTGGTTGATCTGCTACACTGCTTAAAGTGATCGCTTCGCGGTCACTTTGAGATGGTGTTACAAACTTGTTAGCCTCAATGGTGTGGAGAGAAAACTGCGAGTGATCGTCGGGCAGGTTTTTCTCTCTCACATCAATGCTGAAGAGATAGGATGAGACGAGCCGCGACTGGCCCGTCTCAGCCCAGCCAGGTGGGTGAATCGGCATCACCGCGGCGATGGTTATCTAAAACTGACGTGAACGGTAGGGCAAGCGTCGCGCGCGGTCTATGCATTTTCCGCAACCGGGGGAGAACCGTTGCAGACATCGAGACAAACGCCTGCCGCCGTGCGGACGGCCGCCGCGGCACCAAGCTCCTTCATCGTCTTTCAGGACATCGACGACCCCTGCGTCTGGGAGGCGGCATCGCCCCCGTGGGAGGTGCTCGCCTCACCCATCGGGTGCGGTCCTTTCCGGAACATCAAGCGGATCCTGGTTACCCCCAACTGGCTCATCTATCGGGAGTCCTTCAGCTGCGCTCTGCATGTTCAGGGCTGGACTCCGGCCGGGATGCTCGGCTTCACGGTGCCGTTCCGTCTGGGTGGTCGATCGAGCTACTGGGGGGCGGCACTTCACGAGCACGGGCTTCCCGCCTCCTTGCCGGGGTCCTTGGATGTCGTGCTGGATGCCGGTCAGGAGCAGATTGTCGCGCTGACGCGGCTGGACTGGCTGCGCAGCCAACTCGATCCGGTCGCGGCCTGGACCATCGAACGCTGTGCGGCCAGCCGGGTGCTGCCGTCCTCCGCCCGGCAGCGGAGCGCGCTGGGAACCTGGCTGCGGCGCCTGGTGGACCGGATCCATGCCGAGCCGCAGATCTTGGACTATCCCGCTGTCGTGACCGCTCTGGAACAGGACCTGCTGGATAGGCTGCTGCGTACCCTGTGCCCAGGCAGCCCGCTGGCGCCGTTGGAGGTGACGCACCGACGACAACGGGGTTTCGATCTCGCGATTGAGTCCATCCGCTCGGCCGACCTTGATGATCTTAACGTCGCGGACCTGTGCATCCAGGCCGGCGTCAGTCAGCGCACGCTGGAATACGCCTTCCGGGAGCGGCTGGGGGTCTCGCCGATGGAGTTCATCCGCCGGCTGCGGCTGCATGGGGTGCGCCGCGCCCTGTTGGCGGCAAGCCGCAAGGATGAGACGGTGGCGTCGATCGCCATGACCTTTGGTTTCTATCAGCTCGGCCGCTTCGCCGCGGACTACCGGGCGGTCTTCGGCGAGTTGCCGTCGGTCACGCTGTCCCGGCAGTGGACCTACCGCGGGGCGGGCCTGCTGGGTTGAGCGATCGGTCCAGTGCGCTTTTGTAAAAGGGACTGCGCCCAAGGTGAGTCAGTGGCTCTCATTGCCTTCTTGCCACAGATGGCAACCCAGATGAACGATTCGCAATTCGGCGCCGCTGCTGTGCTGGTGTCGGGTTACGAAGGCCCCGGACAGGAGCGGATGGTCCTCTGCGGGTCCGAGTGCCGGGGGGACCGCCTCGGGTCCAAGCTGCTCGCGGAGGCGGTTGAGCAGCACGACCATACCCTTATGCCGGATGAAAAAGGCGAGACACAGGACCCGTCCCTCGCGGCCGGTCGCGTAGCCCAGAAGCTGAGTCATCCCGTCACGGTGCCAGGCCGGACCGTCCCAGATCTTGCATTCGGTGAGGTGTTTGAACCCCAGACACCGCGGGTGCGAAATCGTCACGTCCACATGCCCGTTCTGGCGGGTCTCCGCTGAAGCGGGAACCAACTCGCCCAACAGGTCCGTGATGAGCTGGCTCAGGTCGATCTCGTTGAGTTTGCGATAGGTGCTGCGGCTCGATTCCATGCGCTGGACGACACGCTCGATCAGGCGCTCAGCGGCGTCGAGAAATGATGCTCTCGACATAACGCAGCAGCGCCCCCATGCTCGGCGCCGCCAAGTCAGCGAGCCAGGACAGGTCGGTGCGGCCCACCTTGGGGTCTTCGTGCACCAACAGATAGTGCCAGGGCTCCGGGTCGTGAGCGGTGAGCAGTGCGGCATAGCGGCGCCCGGCCCGCGCCTTGGCCTCATCGCGTTCGTCCATGCGGCCCTTCACCTCGCAGATCAGGTTGTGGACCCGTTTCACCCAGCACACCCGCAGGATGAAGTCCGGGTAATAGTGGGACAGGTGCCCCTGCCAGTCGTATTCGATGCGTAGGCCCACCCCCTGGCGATGGTTGTAGAGCCACCCCAGCACATCCGGGCAGCGGTCGGCCAGGACGGCGAAACGCAGTTCGTCCGCACTGTCGAAGGCACCGTTGCCGAAGCAACTGCGCTCGGTGCGCTCCAATTCATGTTGCTTGCGCGCGGGATAGGCCGCCAGGTCCGCGGCGCGCACCTCCCTGAGCTCGGCCACCCGCTCGGTCGGCCGGCCGGCGATCGCCTCGCGCAGCGCGGAGCGCAGGGCGTCGCGGACTTGGGTGATCACCTCCGGCCGCAGCAGATTGCACAGTGCGATACGCCCGCTCTCCGGTCCCGCCTCGATCGCCCGGTCGAACGACAGCGGCAACCCCATCGGCAGCCGGAAGGTGCGCCGCTCCAGGAAGTCCTTGACCACCGCCTTGACCGCGTTCTTGTGGGCGAAGGCGGCTTGGACCTCGCGCAGCAGAGGCAGTGCGTAGGCGACCTCCATCACTTGGTCATAGTCGCGGAAGGAGGGCGCGGCGGACAGGGTGAAACGCTGTCCGTCCGCGTCGTCCGCGGCCATCGCCTCGCGCAGATAGGTCTGCACCTCGCGATCCTGGAATGACTCCACCCAATCCAGCCGCTCCGCCGCCGCCGGGTCGGCGACCTGGAAGCCCGCGCGCCAGTCCTGCACCCGTTCCCGCTCGCCCAGGAAATAGACGAAGCGCACATCATGCACCGCCCGTTCCTCCGGCGACGCGAGCGGCTCGATCCGACAATACTCGGGTATATGGGCGGTCTCCCCCGCCTCGCGCACCTCCACGATGTCCTTGATCTCTTCGATGATGGCGTCGAAACTCGGGTGCTGCATGACATACAGTTCCTCCCTCGATGCCTGCACCGCCCCGTCCTCGTCCAGCTCCAGCGGGTGCATCCGCCGCAGGCCGCGCCCCAGTGTCTGCTCGGTCAGGGTGCGGCTGTCGCAGGCGCGCAGCGGGACGATGACCTTGACGTTGCGCACGTCCCAACCCTCTTTGAGCATCATCACGCTGATGACCACGTTGTAGGGGTTGGGCAGCAGGCGCGGCTCGCCGTGTTCGTCCAGCGCGCCGCTTGGGTCGCGGATTGCATCCTGGTCCACCGCGTTGACCGCCGCCCGGACTTTCTGCCAAGCGTCCTCGTTCTGCTCCTCCTTGGCGCCGATGTGGATCTGGATGACGGTGGAGCGGGGCACTCCGGCCGCATCTTGCTCCACGAACAGCCGCTCGCCCGAGTCCGGGTCGACCCAGCCGGTGACGGCGCGGGTGCCGCTCAGATCTTCCCGGGTCGCCTCGCCATAGGTCAGCGCGTTGGCGATCTCCTGCGCCTCGTGACGGTCTGCGCAGAGCAGAAACAGGATCGGCTTGCGCGCGTCGCCCTCGGCGCGCAGTTGGTCGCGCACCCGCTGCCAGCGGCCGATGCCGGCCCGCAGCAGCGGCTCGTAGGTGAGCCAGGCGTCCGGCTGGTTGGCGCGCACCGCCTCGCCCGCGGTGCCGTCCTTGGCCGTCACCCGCACCCGCTCCAGCACCGGATGCTTCACCACGCCGTCGGCAATCGCCTCCCGCAGCGGATAGTCGATGACCGTATGGCGGAACGGCCGCAGGGTCTTCGCCTTGGTGGACTTGGCCTTGCTCGCCCCGCCTTCTTCCTCGTACAGGGTGGCCGAGAGGTCCACCTGAAGCCCCAGCCCGGCACGCTGGTGCAGGGCGCGCAGACTGCGGACCCAGGCCATCGCATCATTGTCAGCCCCGCCCAGGCCGACCGCCCGCCGGTTGGCGGCAGTCTTCTCGTAACGTTGATGCGCGGGCTCGTCACCAACGTGATGGGCCTCATCGTTGATGACCAGGAGCCCGGCCCCGCGGCGCAGCCGCGTCAGCAGCGGTGTGCCCTCCGCCTCCAGCCGCTTGGGCTCCGGGGTCTCGAACAGCAGCCGTTGCTGGCGCGCCCCGCGCGACTCCGTGGCCAACCAGGGCGGCGGCGGTTCCTCCACCCGCAGCAGTTGATGGATGTTGGTCACCACCAGCGCCGGCTCGTTCGGGTCCAGGCGTTGCGGGACCGTCTCCGGGCCATAGACCGGCAGGTGCCAGTCCGGTTCCAGCGCGGGCGGGATCACCGGGTCCGCGCGGAACACGCTCGGTCTGTCGGTCGGCGCGAAGTCGAACAGCAGCCGCTCCTTGACGAAGAGCCCCGGCGCGATGGCCAGCACCTGCGGCCCCAGCCCCAGGTGTGCCGGCCCCTCCCGCAGTGCATTGAGCGTGGACCAGGCGATCACCAGGCTCATGATCCGCGTCTTGCCGGAGCCGGTGGCAAGCTGGCCGCCCAGCTTGGGCCAGGGATCCTGCCCGGTGAAGTCCCGCTCGACCGCGAAGGCGTCGTAGAGCCCATCCACGCCGCGGATGCCCAGTACTTCGTGCAGATAGATCAGGGTCTCCACGCATCGGCGCTGGTGCGGCCAGTAGCGGAAGCGCACCAGACCGCCGCCCAGCCCAGGCGCCGCGCTCGGCAGTTCGTGCGGCAGGGGTCGGAACCAGTGACGGAGCAGGATCGCCGTCGTTTCCGAGACCGGCTGCTCCTGCGCCCGCACCGGTTCATAGCGGCCGGGCGCGGTCCAGGCGTCTCCGGCCCCGCCCAGCGGCGAGCCGCGCCAGGCGTCGACCGCCGCGCGGATCTGCTCCATCAAGGAGGGTTTCTCGGCGCTCATCGCCCCACCTCCACGTCCACGATGCTGATCCCGTCATTGCCGAACACATCCGTCACCCGGGCGGCGATCTGGTAGCGGCCCGGCTGTTCATACCGGCACTCGGCGGTCAGCACCAGCGGGTCGACCCGGCCCTTGCCGCGGCGGATGCGGAAGCTCTGCCAGTCGGTGTCGAAGATCGGCTTGCCGTCCGGGCCGCCATGTGTATCAGGGTGGTCCGCATAGTCCCAGTCCACCGCCCAGAAGTCGACGAACTGCTGCCAAGTCGTCGCCCGCTCCAGCCACTCAAGCAGGACCGCGCGGCGCGCCTGCCAGCGGTCGTGTTCGGCCTGTGCCTTCTTGCGCTGAGCACCCGTGAGCCGGTCGGTGATCGGTTTGAGCGCCGGTTGCTGGCTCAGCAGAAAGCTCTGCACGTCCACCTCGCAACGCTCCAGGTGCAGTTGCACCAGCGGGCCGTCGACCTGGGCGCGGAGGCCAATCGCGAGCGGTGTGTAGAAGGCCGGCACCGCCATGGACTCCAAGGCCCCGTCGGCGGCCGATCCGCGGCGCAGGCGTAGCGCCACTTGCTCGATAGCCGCGCTGGGGATGATCCGCAGCGTGACCTGGACGCTGGTCTTCGCGCGGATTTCCTCGCGCTCCGGGTGCGGCAAGGTGTCCAGGTCCGCCGACAGGATGGTGACGTAGCGGGTGTCGGTCTCCGCCGCTTCCCGCGCGATCCCCCAGGCCTGCCGCAGCGGCACCGGGGCGTCCAGCGGACCCACATGAATCCAGCCGCGGTGGTCGCGTCCGTGCAGCAGGTTGAAACCGGAGACCGGTTCGCCGCCGAAGACCCGGATCATCTCCGGGCGCCAGGCGGCGGGCTGGCCGGCGGCATCCAGCCAGGCCTCGGCGCGCAGATAGACGCCCATGGACTCCACCGAGAAGGGACGCACCGCATACTGGCCGGGGCTGCGTTGCTTCTTCGGTTTACGCTCGATGTTCCCGCACTCCTCGCATTCGACGTAGTCGAATTGCTCCTTCGCCGGCGGGCGCGGCTGGCCCTGGAGTTGGATCAGCCGCTTGCGGGCCAGGTGGATGGCGTACTTGCCGTTGTCGATGCCGATCCAGCGTCGGCCAAGGCGTTCGGCGGCTTCGGCGGTGGTGCCGGAGCCGAGGAAGCAGTCGAGGACCAGGCCGTTGGGTGGGCAGGAGGCGGAGATGATGCGCTCCACGAGGGGAACGGGCTTTTGAGTGGGATAGCCGAGACGCTCGCTCGCCTGAGAGTTCACTGGCGAAATGTCATCCCAAATGCTCTGAAGAGGTTGTCCGTCATCATCAAGATATCTCTTATAGCGCGGCCGACCGCCCCCCTTCGGATATGCGATCAGCCCGGCATGGTCCAATTTTTCCATCGTCTCCTTGGAGTAGCGCCAACCGTTTGGCGGAGACGAGCAGCCCTTCCATTCATACATCATATTCGGCCGCGGATTGGGGCTTGTCATATCGAGGCGCCATTTAATAACCGGACGCGCCTTAATGCAATTTTTCTAGCATAGTCTATACTTAGAGTTAGGTTTTGGATTACGAGGAGAGTCGATCATGAGTAACGAATGGCTTAATGACGCAAGAAAGATTCCTGGC
>NZ_CAIZIZ010000573.1 GCF_903933125.1 uncultured Lamprocystis sp.
GCGGCGGCACGCCGCTCCCACGAGGTTCATGGCTAAAGCCCCCAGTGCGCGACGCCCGCGCGCTGGCCGAAACGACGATCATGGCCCGTCGCGTGATTGAACTGACCGCATGCGGTTGCGCATTCCGCGCCGCGTCATCCGTCCCGCCTTCGAGCACCAGAGAGACGAACCATGAGCGAGCTCACCGCCGTTGCCCGTGTCATCGCCACCGAATCCGCCGAGCGCCTGATCGAAGCACTGCGCGCCGAGCACGGCCCGCTGCTCTTTCACCAATCCGGCGGCTGCTGCGACGGCTCGTCCCCCATGTGCTTCGCCCAGGGCGACTTTCTGATCGGCGACCAGGACATCCTGCTCGGTGAGATCGCGGGCGCCCCCTTCTACATGAGCGGACCCCAGTTCGAGGTCTGGCGCCACACCCAGTTGATCATCGACGTCGTCCCCGGCCGCGGCGGCATGTTTTCGCTTGAGAACGGCCGCGAGGTCCGCTTCCACACCCGCTCGCGGCTCTTCACCGACGCCGAGGCCGCGACCCTCACGCCGGTGGGTGCGCCGGGGGCGGGTTGGACCTTCGGCCAGCCGGGGGGTTGACCGCGATGCGGCCGATCCAACGCTGGGGACTGCTGGCGGCGCTGACCCTCGGCTCCGCCTGGGCGCAGACCGCGACCGCCGAGCCGCCCGCCGCCGGGATTGACGATGTGTCCGAAGACAGTGCGGTGTCCACCTTGGACCCGGTGGTGGTGACCGCCACCCGCACCGGGGAGAACAACCGGGACCTGCCGGTGGCCATCGACACGCTGAGCAAGCCTGTCATCCAGGACCAGACGCGCCGGGTCCTGGTGTCGGAGGTCCTGCCGCGGGTGCCGGGCACCGCGGTGTCGAACCGCGGAACCTTTGCCCAGGAGGAGCAGATCCAACTGCGCGGGTTCGGTGCCCAGTCCCAGTTCGGAACCCGCGGAATCAAGTTGGTGGCGGACGGCATCCCCGCAAGCACCCCGGACGGACAGGGCGGGCCGGGGCTCTTCGACCTGGGGTCCGCACAGTCGATCGAGGTCATGCGCGGGGGCTTCTCCGCACTCTACGGCAACCACTCGGGCGGGGTCGTCCAACTCTTCACCGAGGACGGACCAGAGACCCCGACCCTGACCGCACGCCTCATGGCCGGGAGCTACGGCGCCTGGGTGGCCGGACTGAAATTCGGCGGCCAGTTCGGGACGCTCAACACGGTGCTCGACACCTACCGTATGGAGACCGACGGCTACCGCGAGTGGAGCCATGCGCAGAAAGACCAGGCCAATGCCAAATTCCGCCTGGACCTGGCACACGGCGGCACCCTGACCCTGGTGGCCAATGCGCTGAATCTGCCGGACAGCGAGGACCCCTTGGGCCTCACCGCCGCCCAGGTGCAAGCCGATCGGCGCCAGGCCCAACCCGCCGCGCTCCAATTCCAGACGCGCCGCACCCTGGAGAACATGCAAGGGGGCTTACAACTCGAACAGCCCCTCACCGACCAGGACCAGTTGCATGCCACCGCCTATCTGGGGACCCGCAGCAACCAGCAATTCCTCGCCGTGCCGCTGACCAACCAGAACGCCATCACCGCCTCCGGCGGCGTGAGCACCTTCGAGCGCCGGTTCTTCGGGGGCAACCTCTGGTGGAGCCATGAAACGGCGCTGGCCGGGAGGCCTTTGACCTTCACCCTGGGCGGGGAATACGAAAGCGCCTCGGACGACCGCAAGGGCTATTTCAACCTCCTGGGCGAGCAGGCCGCGCTCAAACGTGACGAGGTGGACGGTGTCACCAGTTGGGGAGGCTTTGTCCAGGCCGAGTGGCGGCCGACCGACCGCTGGACCCTGAACCTGGGGCTGCGCTACACGGACGTTCATTTCGATTCGGACGACCGCTTCATTTGCACCGTCAGCCAAGTGACCGCACCCGGCGCCCGGCCGGGCACCTGCAGCGGGTCGACCACCGGCATCACGGCCGCCAACTTCAACCCGGACGACAGTGGCAATCAGACCTACGCGGCCTGGACCCCGGCCCTGGGGCTGGTCTTCGCCTTGACTCCCGAGGCCAATCTCTATGCCAACGTCGGCAAGACCTTCGAGACGCCCACCTTCCCCGAGTTGGCCTATCGGCCCGACGGCGGCTCCGGGCTCAACTTTGCCCTGGAGGCGGCGACCAGTTGGCACTACGAGATCGGCGCCAAACTGCTGATCGGTACCGCGGCCCGGCTCAATCTGTCCCTGTTCCAGATCGACAGCCAGAACGAACTGACCGTGGCCACCAGCCAGGGCGGGCGCACCACCTATCAGAACACGCCGTCGTCGCGGCGGCGCGGGGTCGAATTATTGCTCGAGGGCGATCTGGGCCATGGTTTCGCCGGCACCCTGGCGGCCACCTATCTGGACGCGCAAATCACGGGGAGCTACCTCGGTTGTATCGGGATCCCCTGCCGGACCCTGGACC
This sequence comes from uncultured Lamprocystis sp., assembly GCF_903933125.1. Classification (GTDB taxonomy): domain Bacteria; phylum Pseudomonadota; class Gammaproteobacteria; order Chromatiales; family Chromatiaceae; genus Thiodictyon. Next base: position 2,467 of record NZ_CAIZIZ010000573.1, read on the forward strand.
CATTGCTGAATGTGGCGCGCGTGCCGGCCGGCAATCAACTGCCCGGAGTCGCTCCATTCAACCTCTTCGGCGAGCTGTCCTATGCCTATGACCCCTGGGGCTTCACCGCGGCGGTGGACGTCTATGGACAGGGCCGGGTCTATGTCAACGACGTCAATACAGAGACCTCCGGCGCCTATTGGACCTTCGGCGTACGCGGGGGCTTCAAGCAGACCCGCGGCCGCTTTGAACTCCGCGAGTTCGCGCGTATCAATAACCTGTTCGACGAGGACTACAACGGCGCGGTCAACGTCAATGACGCCAATGAGCGCTATTACTATCCGGCGCCCGGAGTCAATTATCTGGTCGGGATCACGCTGGCTTATCTCTGGTAGGGTCCGCTGCGCGGACCGACCGCTGCGCGGACCACCGCCCCCGCAGTTCCCACGCCGGGTTGATGATGTAGGGTGCGGTGAGGCACGAACCGCACCAAGCGCAGGCGGGGCGCGGTTCGTACCTGACACTGGTGGCGAAATGCCCAGAGAGCCCGTAACTCCTTGATAGCAGGATCTGGAGGCGCTGGGTTTCAGTAGGTTAGCGAATTCGCCACCAGTGTCCGTACCTCACCGCACCCTACGGCTTATCCGTCCCCGTCACCGGCAGCGCAGCAGTTCCAAATTTGGGTGGCCGCCGCCAACAGCGTGTCGGCAGCGAGGCCAATGGTGGATGCGCTGCGCTTATCCACCCTACAGAACCGGCCCCGCTGTAGGGTGGATAAGGCGCGCCGCTCGGTGTCAGGGACC
>NZ_CAIZIZ010000574.1 GCF_903933125.1 uncultured Lamprocystis sp.
AGGCGCTTAGCGATATCCTAGGTTCGGTAGGCGAAAAGTACAGTATCCAATTCGCTCATTGCTGATAGAGGGCTACAGATATTTCACTTGAAGTACTTATCCCTGTTTGTCAAGTCGACCAAATTATAAAGCATTTGAGGAGATGTCGCCGTCTGCTTTACCGTCTGCCGGAACGTGTAAGCATAGGGTGGTCTTCCATGTTCGCGCTCAAAGACAATCTCCCCGTTGAAATACAACTCGTCAACAAATTGACTGTTGTAGGCAATGGTGCCCGCTTCTTCTTTGCTGAATCCGGCCCAGCGTGCGAGCACCGTGATCACCCCAAAATGAAAGTCTTTGTTCATTGTCAATCTCAACTATTGATTTCGCGTATTGAACGCCCACGGTCTGCGCCGGCCATGTTGTCGACAACGTCGAGAGCCGACGCCCGAAACTAAGGGCCTTGATCGTAATTCCGGCCGGCGCGTGCGTATTCAGGGCTTCCAGCCCTGACCATGTCAGGCCAGGATGGCCTGACTACGCACCCGGCGAGACCAAGTGGCCGGAATCTTGATCGAGACCAAACTAAGAATAGTCCACGCTCACCCGTTGTCAATGCGCGGAATAAAATTTCGTTTTCGAGTTCCGGGGACACTTAATTCGCTCGAGCAAGAAGAGAAGCTTACCGTTCGCTGTAAAATGCGAGCGTGCGCAACGGGCGTTGTGGGAACGCGCAGAGTCATCTGCGGCGCGTGCCGCTTTATGCTACACGTTTGCGGGCAAGCGAAGACAGCCCCATGTTCAAACCTGCAGTTTCTTTTTTTCAATTACGCTTCGAGCCCCATAACCGCCGCGATCAGTGGATTCTGCGTCGGTTTGTTGGCCCCCACACAACCGATACCGAAACCCTCGCCGCAAAGGTCTTGTGCGAGCCGGCACCGGAGGTCGGCGAAAGCGTATTCGGTGCGCTTGGTGGTCGGATAACGGCGCGTCGTAGATCCCGGTGATTGCGGTCGCCGCCATGCAGCAATACGGACGATTGGTCACGGCATCGGGGTTGCGCGGTGGCATCTCGGCGCTGCCGATTTCCTGCTTGATCCCGCGAAAACCGGCTTCGATATCCCATCGCGAAAAACTCTGCTCTTAACACATGAGTGAACACAACGAACCGGAATCGGCGCACCCGCGCAAGATAACCTAACTGCTCTCGGGTATCCTCCCCCACGCGGCCCCGCGGTCGCGCTGCCCCGTGGAGTATCCCGATGAAACGCCTGTTGCTGCCGTGGTCCCTGTTGCTGCTCTGCTGCATCGCCTGGCCGGGGTTCGCGGCCGACGCGCCCCACCCGCGCATCGGCCTGGTCCTGAGCGGCGGCGGCGCCCGCGGGGCGGCCCATGTCGGCGTGCTCAAGGTGCTGGAGGAACTGCGCATCCCGATCAGCGCCATCGCCGGAACCAGCATGGGCGCCCTGGTGGGCGGCGTCTATGCGGGAGGCATGAGCGCGGCGGAGATGGAGCGGCGCCTGACCACGGCCGACTGGGATAACCTGCTGCTGGATGACCCGCCGCGTCAAACCTGGCCGATCCGGCGCAAACAACTGGACTTGCAGCCGTCGGTCGACCTGACCGTCGGCCTGGACAAGGGCCGGATCAAGCTGCCGGGCGGCGCCCTGGCCGGACAAAAGGTGGAGAACTTTTTCAGCGCGCTGATCGCGGGCACCGAGGCGGTGCCGACGTTCGACGACCTGCCGATTCCCTTCCGCGCCGTCGCCACCGATCTGGAAGACGGCGGTATGAAGGTCTTCGATGCCGGCCCCCTGCCGGAGGTGATGCGCGCCAGCATGTCGGTCCCCGGGGTCTTTGCTCCGGTCGAGATCGGCGAGCGCATCTATGTCGACGGCGGTCTGGTCCGCAACCTGCCGGTGGACGTGGCCCGCCGCATGGGCGTGGATCTGGTCATCGCGGTCAATCTGGGGAGCGGTTTGCTCCCGCGCGACCGGTTGCAGTCGGTGGTCGGGGTCATGGCACAGATGCTCGCCATTCTCACCCAGAAGAATGTCCAGGACTCACTCGCGCAGCTGCGCCCCGACCAGGACATCCTGATCTCACCTGATCTCGGCAGCATCACCTCAAGCGACTTCAACCGCGCTGCGGAAGCCATCCGCCGCGGCGAGACTGCCGCCCGGGCGGCGGCATCGGCGCTGCATCACCTGAGCCTCAGTCCCGCCGCCTATGCCGCCTGGCGGACCGCCCGCGCTCGCCCGACCACGGATGAAGCGCCGATCGCCGCGGTCGAGATTGCGGGGCTGACGCGCGTCAATCCCGCCCTGTTCGCGCCCCTGGCCGCCAACCAGCAGGGACAACCCCTGGACCGCGCGCGTCTGGAGTCCGACATCCAGACCCTCTACGGCTTGGGCGACTTCAAGAACATAAACTATGACCTGAATCCGCTGAGCGACCCGAGCGCGTCGGGCGATCGGAATCGCCTGCTCATCCGCGCTCATGAAAAGCCCTGGGGACCCGGTTACCTCAGCTTCGGACTCGGGGTCTCCACCGACTTCGAAGGCGACGACCGCTTCGGCCTGCGGGCGACCTATCGCCGCCCCTGGGTCAATCCGCTCGGGGGCGAATGGCTGACGACCGCCCAGGCCGGGAACCTGATGGGCTTGCGCACCGAGTTCTACCAACCCCTGACGATCGACCGCAGGGTCTTCGTCGCGCCCAGCCTGAGCATCGGCATGGCCCCGCTGAGTGTCTTCAAGCTGGGCACACGCATTGCGCGCTATGAACTGGTCCGTGACGCCATCGGCCTGGACCTGGGCAGCACCCTCCCCGGCGGCAATGCCGAACTGCGGATCGGCGCCTTCCTGGGCACCGCAACCCCAAAGCGCGATACCGGTGTCCCGGAAATTCCGGAGCAGTCGACGAACGAAAGCGGGCTGCGGGTCGCTTTCAGGTACGACACGCTCGACAGCGCCACGCTGCCGCGACGCGGCAACCGCGTGGTCCTGGACCTGCGCGCGCCGGAGCCGGTCATGGGCGCGGACCTGGATTTTCAGCGGGTGTCGGGTCATTGGACCGCCGCCTACAGCATCGGCGCCCATACGCTGGTCAGCCGCGCCGAATTCGGCGCGGGCTTTGGTGACCCCCTGCCCTATTACGACCAATTCGCACTCGGGGGCTTCCAGCGTCTCTCCGGCTATGCCATCGATGAACTGCGCGGTGAGCGCATGGCTTTCGGCGCGCTCACCTACTATTACCGCCTGACTCACCTGAAGCTGCCCCTGACGCGCGGGGTCTATGTCGGCGGCTCACTGGAAGTCGGCACCCTGGAGGACACCGAGCCGGCGCTGACCGAACCGGGGACCCGCTTCGGCAGCAGCCTTTTCCTTGGGGTCGACACCTTGATCGGACCCGCCTATCTGGGCCTCGGGATCTCCGGCGACGGTGAGGGCACCGGCTACATCAGCATCGGATGGCCCTGATCCGCCGTCACGGATTCGCAACGGCAGCACGGGGAGCGGGTCAGGTATGATCCCGCCTATGGACGCACCGCCCCGCGCCCCCATGGAGTTACGAACCTGATGAAACGCCTGTTGTTGCTGTTGTTGATTTGCTGCGTCGCGCTGCCGACAGCGGCGCGTGATGCGGCCTACCCGCGGATTGGTCTGGTCCTGAGCGGGGGCGGCGCCCGCGGGGCGGCACATGTTGGCGTACTCAAGGTGCTGGAAGAATTGCGCATTCCCATCGCGGTCGTGGTCGGAACCAGCATGGGCGCCCTGGTGGGCGGCACCTATGCCAGCGGCGTGAGTCCGGCCGAGATGGAGCGCCGCTTGACCGAGGTAGACTGGAACAAACTCTTTGTCGATGACTCGCCGCGGGACGACTGGCCGATCCGCCGCCGCGAGCAGAGCCTGCAACCGAACTTCGACTTCAGCGTCGGCGTGCGTGACGGCAAGCTGCGGCTGCCGAGCGGGGCGCTGGCCGGGCAGAAGGTCGAACTGTTCTTTGGTGACCTGGTCAAGAACGCCGACGGGATCAAGCAGTTCGATGAACTGCCAATCCCGTTCCGCGCGGTGGCCACCAATCTGGAAAACGGCGACATGCAGGTGTTTGACTCAGGCCCATTGCCGGAGGTGATGCGCGCCAGCATGTCCGTTCCAGGGCTCTTCGCCCCGGTGGAGATCGGCAAGAACATCTATGTGGACGGCGGCCTGGTGCGCAATCTGCCGGTGGACGTGGCCCGCGCCATGGGTGTCGATCTGGTCATCGCGGTCAACCTCGGCGGGTCTTATCTGCCCCGCGATCAACTGGAGTCGGTCGTGGGGGTCGTGGGACAGATGGTCGCGATTCTCACCGAGCAGAACGTCCAGCGCTCACTCAAGGAACTGCGCATCGGCAAAGACATACTGATCTCACCCGACCTGGGCGACATCACCTCGAGCAACTTCGACCGCGCCGCCGATGCCATCCGCATCGGAGAGCTCGCGGCGCGCAAAGCCGCGCCGCGACTGGCGCACCTGAGCCTCAGCCCGGAGGCCTACGCGGCCTGGCGGGACAGCCGCCCACTGGCAATCCCGGACCGGGCGCCCATCGACGAAGTCAAGGTCGCGGGCCTCGAATTCGTCAATCCAGCCATCTTCGAGCCCCTGATCGACCATCAGCAAGGACAACCGCTACACCGCAAACGGCTGGAGTCCGACATCGAGAAGCTCTATGGCCGCGGCGACTTCAAGAACATCAACTACGACCTGGATCGGAAGAACGGCACCAACCGCCTGGACATCAACGCCCGCGAGAAACCCTGGGGACCCGGCTATCTGACCTTCGGTCTCGGCATCGCCACCGATTTCGAGGGCGACAACCGCTTCGGCCTGCGCGGGACTTATCGCCGGACCTGGATCAACGACCTCGGCGCCGAATGGTATACGACCGCGCAGATCGGCAACGTCACCGATCTCTACACCGAGTTTTACCAACCGTTCTCAGTCGAACGCTCCACCTTCATATTGCCCAGTCTGGGGTTTTCACGAGTGCCGCTCAGTGTTTTCAAGGACGGGCGACGTGTCGCGCGCTATGACCTGTCGCGCAGCACGCTCGGCCTGGACCTGGGCGCAACCCTCTTCGGCGGCAATGCGGAACTGCGCATCGGCGCCATCCTTGGCCGCGCCAATGCCAAACTGGATACCGGCGACCCTGAACTCCCCGAACCGGAGTCCAATGAAACCGGCCTGCGCGCGGCCTTCGTCTACGACACCCTCGACTCCGCTTTTCTGCCGCGGCGCGGCAATCGCCTGGCACTGGACCTACATTCGCCCCAACCGGCGATGGGGGCAGACGTCAGCTTCAACCGCGCCTCGGGCTACTGGGCCGGGGCCTTCAGCTTCGGGGACAACACCATCGTCGCCCGCTCCGAGGTCGGCACCGCCTTCGGCAGCGAGATGCCCTATTACGATCAATTCACATTGGGCGGCTTCCAGCGCCTGTCAGGCTATGCCACGGACGAGTTCCGCGGCAACAACCTCGCCTTCGGCTCACTGACCTACTACCGCCTGCTCACCGCCCTGCCGCCGCCGCTGGGCCGCGGAGTCTATGTCGGCGGATCACTGGAAGTCGGCACCCTGACTGATACCATCGAGCAACTGAACGAATCCGGAACCCGCTTCGGCAGCAGCTTGTTTCTCGGTGCCGATACCTGGCTGGGACCGGCGTATTTCGGTGTCGGTTTGACCGGGGACGGCGAGACCACCGGTTATATCATCCTCGGACGGCCATGAGGCCCGCAGCGTGGTTCATGGGTTCCCAAAGAGAGGTTGTCGTTGTCGTGATCAAGGCCGACCGCGCGGCTCTGCCCCATCCGCCGCCTGAACTTGCTTGATTTCGTTGACTCTGTAATGACCAGTCAGTTCAAACTCAAAGAGCCGGTCTTCTTCTTTTGTTCCAGCCCCGATATTATGAATAACCAAAGGGACTCCCCATAGGGTCTTTTTATCACTGACAATCATGATGTGGGGCAAGCGCGGAGGAACAGTACAGGTGACCAAGTCTCCCGGCTTGTAATCGTCGGCTTCCTTTGACACTGCTACGGAATACCCCTTTCTCTCAAAGTAGGTCTGCAGGTTGGCGACCCGGCGATGATCGATATTGCTATCCGGCGATCCCAGGCCCCATTTCTTCGGATACATTCCAAAATGACGCTTCATATCCTCATGCACAGATTTCTGAAGATCCAGACCAAGACCGGCTCTCAGGGCACGAATCACGACATCGGTGCAAACGCCCCTATCGATCGGGACATCCCCGTCAGGATATGCAATCGATCGGTATGCCGGGTCGTAGCGAACGGTCTTCCCGATTTGTTCGCGGGCAGCGCTGACGATGGACGAACCGATGGCGGTATCGGTATCGGAGCACGCGGAGAGCATTCCCGAAAAACAGATCGAAAAGACGATTATCGGAGCGAAAGCGATCTTCGTCTTCCGAAATTCGTAATCCAACTTCGCCTCTTTTACTCGCCCGCCATCGCTAGACGGGCCATTTCTTGCGAAGATCGCTGAGACGAACGCGCAGCATTCGCATGGATTCCAAAGATGCCCCTAATTGGTCGATAGAGTAACGAGTCTCGCTTTGCTCCGGCGAGGTCGGAAGCCCGATTACATTTGCCACTAACTGCTGAATCGGTATAAAACCCCATCGGCCATGAAATAATTGGTTACGAAGCAAACGAATTGCGTGAGCATCATTCAACCAAGCAGCGTAAAGGTCAACCGCAGGGCTACCCGCATACTTTTCTTGCACGAGCTTTTCTAGTAACCTCAGTCTCGCAGATAAGTTCTGGTTGGTAAGCTTTTTCGTCAACCACTCTAGCTGTTGACCCTCATCAGACCAGACAAGAAAAAGTCCTAGCTCCATATCTAGCCGCGAATACTCGAACAACATTAATCCCAAAATTGTCGCGGCCTGTTGCTCAAGTTGATTGTGTTCCGCTGTCATTTTAATTTCCATCAATACCAGATGCTCACAGATGAACACAGATTTTCTCTCTTCATCTGTGAACATCTGTGTCCATCTGTGGACAAATCCGATTGATCACTTTGGCCGAAACGCTGATCAAAGCCGGCCTGCGTAGGCCTTGATCATAATCCCGGCCATCGCACCGACAGCGAGGCCGCTGGTCCGCACAGCGGACCCTACGGATCGCGGCCTTACCGTAGGGTCCGCTGTGCGGACCGACGCGCCTAGGCTGCATGCAGTCCAGCACCCAAGCACCTTACCCCGTCCGGAGAGGCTACCGCACTCCCCACCCCGCCGCCAAGACGGCGCTCCATCAAACTGGACCACGACCTCGACTTACCCGTGCGGGCGTTGGTCTGAACCCGGCCGCCTCGCGATCTGCGCGGTCGTCGGTCCGCGCGGCGCACCCGACAGATCCCGACCTGACCATGGGTAAATTCAGGGAAATGATCTACCGACGTGTAGGGGCGACTTAAGTCGCCCCTACAGGCGCCCCTATAGCCCGGTGGATCTTGGACACCAATCCTTACTCAGGCAACCACCCCGAATCGAGAATCTGGTCTGCGCTCCATGGGCAGGAGTCCGGAAAATCCGCAAGGCCGGTCTCGTCAGCAGCCCGAGCCGTGGCGTCATCCCAGACACCGGCCCACCAAGCCGGTTCGTTGAGCTTGGGTCGAAGACTCGGGGTCTCGGTGAGGCGTCGTACGATGCCGCGGCGTTGATTGCGGATGGTCACCTGCCAACTCGCGCCCCGGCGTCCGGGCTGGCATTGCCACTTGAGCAAATAGGCCAGGAGAACGGCCATCCGGTTGACGAGTTCCCGCTGTTCGCTTGGTCAAGCCTCGGTCAACCCCCGCTTATCCATCACCCGCTTCGCCTTGCCGGCAAAGCGCTCGATGCTGCGCGGTTCCACCAGCTCGACTTCGGCGCGAATGCCGGCGACCGTGTGAATTTCGCGGGCAATGCGCTCACGCAACGCCTGCATCCGGTCCATACGATCCGAGAAGGATTCGCGGCGGATCTCCACCTTGACCGTGACCTGATCCAGGGTGCCGGGGCGGCTGACCTCGATCAGATAATGGGGGGTGGTGCCGTCGACCCGCAACAGGGCTTCCTCGATCTGCGATGGGAAGACATTGACTCCGCGGATAATCAGCATGTCGTCACTGCGCCCGGCCACCCGGCTCATGCGCAGGGTGTTGCGGCCGCACGGACAGGGCTCGCGGTAAATCCGCGCGATATCACGGGTCCGGTAGCGAATCATCGGCATGGCCTGCCGGGTCAGGGTGGTGATGACCAGCTCACCAGGCTCACCCTCGGCCACCGGCGCCAGGGTCTCCGGGTCGATGCACTCCACCAGAAAGTGATCTTCTTGCAGATGCATGCCGTTGCGGGCCGCGCACTCGCCGCTGACCCCGGGGCCGATGACCTCCGAGAGTCCGTAGTTGTTGAAGGCGAGGATATCGAGTTGCTCTTCGATCTCGCGGCGCATGTCCTCGGTCCAGGGCTCGCCGCCGAAGTGGCCGTAGCGCAGCGACAGCGCGCGCGGGTCCAGTCCGGCATCACGGGCGGCGTCGGCGATGGTCAGGGCATAGCTCGGGGTGCAGATCAGCGCCTCGGGTTGCAGATCATGGATGATATCGAGCTGACGCCGGGTATTGCCGGAAGCGGCGGGGATGATGGCCGCACCGACCCGCTCGACCCCATAGTGCAGCCCGAAGCCGCCGGTGAAGAGCCCGTAGCCGAAGGCAATCTGCACCGTATGCTCGGGTTTCAGACCGCCCGCGACCAGGAAGCGCGCGCACAACCCGGACCAGATGCGCAGGTCTTCCGGCGTATAAGCGACGAAGGTCGGCCGGCCGGTGGTTCCGGACGAGCCGTGAATGCGCGCCACCTCCTTGCGCGGGACCGCCAGAAAACCCAATGGCTGGTGGCGGCGCAGATCGTCCTTGGTGGTGAACGGCAGACGCAGCAGATCATCCAGCGTGCGGATGCTGCGCCTGGTGATGTCATGCAGGGTGAAATGGTCGCGGTAAAAATGGACATGCGCGACCCGCTCCACCAAGTCACGCAAACGCTCCAGTTGCAGCGCCGCCAGATCCGCCCGCGACAGGGTCTCCGCCGGGTCGAAGATGCGGTTTTCGATTAGAAAGCCGGAATGCGGCATGGGTGATTGACTCTCAAGAAGAACGGCTCATAAATGAACACGAATGAACGCACTTGCCGAAAAGAAACATTCTCGTTGTCGTTGTCGTAATCGAGTTTATCGTAGCGCCCCGGATGCTCTCGCACCGCGCGGCTTCGCTGTCCGCGCTTGGTCGGCATCGCAACGATCCGCATCAACAGCCAGGCCATGATCGCCGCTCCGGCCAAAGCAACCAGCCGAATTTATCCACAGATGTCACAGATGTTCACAGATGAAGAAGAACATCTGGGAACATCTGTGACATCTGTGGATGAAATTTCCGTCCCTGGCCCATGGTGGCCTCGATCAAGATTCCGGCCGCTTGGGCTCGCCGGGTGCGTAGTCAGGCCATCCTGGCCTG
>NZ_CAIZIZ010000575.1 GCF_903933125.1 uncultured Lamprocystis sp.
ACGGGGCGCGCGTTGACGCGATTCAGCCAGTCCCGATGAAGGTCGGGATGGGCACGGCCGGCGGCCATGTGGGCTTGTCCCAGCGTCATGCCGTGGGCCTGGTACTGTTGCACGGCGCGCTCGTAGGTCGGGAAGGGGGCGGGCAGGACGGCCGCAGCGGCGGGGGTGGCAATGGACATAGCGTAGGTCTCCATCGGGGGCGCCCCAGCAGGGGCGCCGGTCATCAGCAGGGATTGCAGGGACGCAATACGGTCGGCCATGCGGGCGGCGACGGCGTACTGTCCGATCAGCATGCCTCCTTGCCCGAAGTCGGCAAGGACCGTTTCTTGAGAAACACGGCGCGCGGCGGCGACATCCGCAACGAAGACCTCGGCGAGTTGATCCACCAAGCGTTGCGCCTCACCCCGGCCGGACGGGGTGTCCGGGGCAACGCGTTTCAGCGGGCTTTGGCTCGACACGATCTCGACCGTGGGCTTTTCGCCGGGGCGTTCCACGGGGGGCCGGTAGGTCATCACAACGCCGATCGAGCCCAAAATGGCGGTGGGACTGGCAACGATTTCGTCGGCGGCGCTGGCGATCCAGTACGCGGCGCTGGCGGCCAGATCGCCGACATAGGCGGTAACCGGTTTCGTACTGGCGCGAATCTGCCGCGCGAACTCGGCAATCCCGCAGGATTGACCTCCAGGTGAATCGATGCTCAGGACGATGCGCGAGACGGTCGGGGAATCCAGCGCGGCCTGGAAGTCGCGCGCCAGGATCTCCAAGGACGTGGCTCCGGACACCTCGGTAAACAGGTTCGCATAGCGAAAGATCGGCCCTTGGATCGGGATCACGGCGGTTCGGCCGTGGGTCTGGACGGTGCGCGCATTGTCCAGGGGGCGCCCCAACCGGGTGGCAACGGCCTCGGGGCTGTCATTCAGTCGGCTGGCAATGCAAATGAGTTGTTGCATCGCGCTGGCTTCGATCAGCCAGGGATCGCGGCCTAGCAGGTCCAGGGCGGCGAGTCGGGAGCGGTGGGCAGGGGGTGGGTCGGTATCCATGTGGGCCTCGCGACTGGGTAAAAGTTCCCCCCGATGGCCCGCGGGGGGGGGCGGTCGCTATCACGCCGGCGACAGCGCGCGGGGACCACACCCGCACCGGTCTCGCGCAATCATCTACGCGAGACCTTCATTTTTCGCGAGGCTCAACGAAACCGCTAGAGGGGGCCTTTTTCACTGCGAGTAGCAGATGTTGGAAAGGCCCCGCGCGGTTTCTGGTAGCTCCCCGAGCTTGCGGGCCATGAACAGTTCGTGCACGATTCGGCTCATTTTGGGGTCTGGGTTGGCGGTCAGGTCGCGGTAGGCGGGCCACAGCCGATGGAAGCGATGGATCTCCTCGGCCAGGGCAACCGCGCGTGCCCAGGGGGTGGCACCCTCGCACAGCGCATGGGCGGCCCGCAGGTGCCGGTGCTGCTCTGCCCGCCGGTAGATCGTGCGGGCGCTGGCCTGGCACGGCATACCGCGGAGTCCGAGCGCGAGCTCCAGGGGAACGCCTTGCTCGATCCAGCGATGCACGGCGCCCACCAACAACCGCCGATCCTCGAACGCGGGGAGTTCACCAGACGCGAGGGCTTCGGAAAGTCGGATCAGGGCAACCGCCGGGTTCGCGTCATCGTCTGAATCTATCATGTAATTCATTGTTATCGGAAAAACCTGTTTATTACGTTTATAAACACGGACGAAACGAACCCCAAAATCTCTGAAAAACCGCGCCTTGAGCGCCTCGGTAGCGCGACCAGGCGTCAGAGGTACCTATGACCCTTCAGCATGGGCATTGGTCAGTGGATCTCAGAATCGGCCAAGCGTCGGTAGATCGGGACGCGGGCGCGCTTGCCTGGCCAACCCCGGACCCCGGTGACGTACAGAAGAAACAGAAGGATTGAACCGACCCCGGTCCCATGCCTGTGCGCGCCCGCGCGTAGAGGGCTTTAAGGGGCGTTTTTCGTTCTGTTTCTTCTGTTTCTTCTGTACACATACACTTTAAGTTATTACGATAGTGACAAGTTCTTGTTCTTGGATCGCACAAAAACACTTTAGGTGTCAGGTCATTGACGTAGGAACAAGCCCGATCCCGCGAATCACCCAATACCCGTTACTGGTTTGCGAGATCACATAGCCTAACCCTTCGATTCTGCTGAAGAACTTCCGCTTGGCTAGCGCTTGGCGGCCGTTGTCCTTGCACCACGCCCGGAACGCCTCGTACGCCTCGCCCCGGACCGCGACGGCGGCAGCGTCAACGCGCACCGCGTCAGCATCGGCGAGGAACTCCGCTACCGCGTCGGATGACTGGCGCCAACGCTTGAGTACTGCATGATGCGCGGGCGAGTTGGTGAATCCCCCTCGCGCGGCCAGGCGCCGGGCGCCTTCCAGTCCCCACCATGCAACCCCGGGTAATTCCTCGCGAATGATCCGCTCGCCTAAGTCTTCGTCGCGGTCGGTATCGGGCACGGAATTGGCGAAGTCGAGACACAGCCAGCGACGCCAGAACGCCGGGTGTTGGTCGCGTGTCGTGATGAAGTCATTGCTGTTGAAAATGTGCCCACAGGTCGGTCGGAAACTGAACACCCGCCCGAAGGGGTGCCGACCCTGTACCGCATCGCGCCCCGTGATCAGCTTGAAAGCAGCGGCAGGTAACTCTTTGTCGGCGGGCAGTTCGCCGACGAGGTTGATCCGCAACCCGGCCAGGGCCGCCGCGTGGTAGTCATCCGACCACGCGAACGGCGACACCGACCCCACGAACTGCGGCGGAAACAACGCCTCGATCAGGCGCAGGACGGTGGACTTGCCGGCCTGTGCCTTGCCATGCAGTAGCACGGCCCGCTCGTAGCGGTAGAAGGTGCCGACCAGGGCGGCGCCGACGATCTCTTGGAGCAGGCGCTGTTGCGCAATCGACGTGCCCAAGTCGTCATGCCGAAAGCTCTGATCCAAGAACTGATCGAAGCGGCTGGTATCCGTATCGGCCGGGGTGACCGCCATTGCGCACCGCTGCCGCAGTTCCGGGGACGGGGGCGAGACGGTGAACTCCGACCCGCGCACGGCGTAGAACCCGTCTGGCGTCATGCAGCCGATGGGCGCCCCCGCAAAGTATTCAGGGCAGGCGGTCATGTCGTGCACCAGGGCGGCCACGGCCTTGTAGTCCGCGTACTTTTTGCAGTTCTGGGACCGGAACCGCGCGCCGATGTCGGTATGGATGCGCTCAGGAGGGATCGCCTCCCACAGTCCGCTCGTCTCGCGGTACGCCCATAGCCGCCCCTCGTCTGCGACGGGTGCCAGCGCGCCTTGGGTCGCGATCCAGTCCGTTGCGATGTCGAAGTGAGTCTGCTCCGGAACGGCTGGTTTCGGGTCGGGCGGCTTCTTCCGGCCACGCGGAGGGCTGTCCAGGATCGAGCTAACGGCGGCCGTCATAGAGGGCCTCCAGGCCGTTGCCGATGCGACGGGCGGCGAGACGTTCCCGCTCCCACTCGTCATCCGGGAAGGGGCGCCAGTCGGGACGCGCGGCCCGGAACTTGGCATCGCGGGCCAGGGTGCGGCTCGTCACCCGGTTCTCGATCACACTGACGAGGACGCGTAGCTCGTGCAGCAGTGCGTCCTCGATCTCTGCACGGTCGGCGGCCCGCGCGTGCCTACGGGCTTCCTGCCGTGCCTGGGGGGTATCGTCGCCCGTGACTCCGAGATACTTGGCGACGGCGGCGAGGGCCTCACTTGGGGTCATGCCAAGACAGTGCCCCAGCAAGGCGAACCCATCGCCCGCGATCCGCTCGCCCCCTCCCCCACAAATCCACGTCCCATCGCCGTTCTTGTCATCGAAGCGAAAGCGGTCTTTCCCGCCACAACCAGGGCAGGCGTGATGCCGGTCGGTCAACGTCTCCGCAGGGATACCGAGCGATGGCAGCATGTCCGGCCAGCGGCCACGGGCGGCGGCCTTGACCTTCGCGAAGGATGGGGCGGTCATCGGCCACCCCACAGACCTTCGCGGCGCTCTTCCTCGTCGGTCAGGCGCAGCAGAACGAACTGCTTCGCCAGTGATGTGACCGGGACGCACCACACCTTGGCCATGGCGCGTAACCGCTCCCAATCGTAGTCGTCGAACGTGAGGGTAACGGGCGCGTTCTCTTCGTCCTCGGACGGCGCCGGCTGGCGGACCGCGGGCGCTGGATCTGATGCGGGCGGCGGGGGGGCGGTGACTGCGGCTTGAGCGGGCGGCGCCGGCTGGGGCTGGGGCTTGGGGGCGGCCTTGGTCCGCGCGGCGATCTCGCGGAGCTTGGCGTTGACGGTCGTCTTGCCGGCCAAAACCTCTTGCTCGTCTTCCGTGGTGCCTTCCTTGGCGATCTTGAGGGCACGTTCAACGGAGCGCGCAGATACCCCGACAGCGACCCCAGCAGTCTCCGTGGCCTTACCCGATTTGTTAACCCTAGCGCCACGTGGCGCTAGGGTTGCCTCATCGTGTGCTTTTCCGGCCTTCTCGCGAACAGCAGCGGCGGCTCGATGCCAATCCATGGCCTTGGCAACGATGATCGCTTTTTGCGATGGGGTCAGGTGTCGGCGGTGTAGGTTCTCCGACAGCACGAAGGCCACAGGGTCAGGGCCAGACCACGCCTCGTAATGGGTCTCGATCCCGAGTTGCTCGCAGGCGCGCGCACGGTGCCGGCCGTCAAGGATCTTGTCCTCGTACAGCAAGACCGAGTGCCGTTGGCCGTGGGTCTTGATGTCCTCGACGAGGTTCTTGAAGTCGGCGGGGGTCATGTTCGGCAGCAGCAGACAGACCGGGTGGACCTCGGGGGGCACGTCTGGACGCACCGGGGTATGTGGGTATTCCGTTACTGAGAGGTTGGCTCCCGGCTGGATGCCGCGGCGCCGGGTGCGGGCGGGGGCGCTCATGAACGCGTTTCCCAAGAAACGGCGGACGCGCGCCGGGTGTCTTCTTTGCGGAGGGGGGCGCGGGGCTTGGGTGCGGCGGGGGCGTGTTGGGTGGTTGTCATGGGTCAATCTCCAGCAAGTGGGATTGACCGCGAACGGGCAGGCGTGGCACGACAGACCGACCCCGGGCGGGGTACAATCTTCATGCCGGCGACCGGATCGCGGTCCTTACGCGGTGGGCCTTTCTGCCAAGGCAGGCCCATCGCGACGGCATAACCCTACTCCAGCTTGTGGCAGTCCCGCAAGCTCCCCAGACGCCTCGTCAGGCTCGCTCCCTGTACGGGGCGTCTTTTTGGGGGTGCCCCAGCGGCTTTTCTGGCGGTTCTGGCGGGCGCGGCGGATAGCGACAGACCGGCGGCTCATCGCGGCTGCTCCACTTCGTCAGGCGCATCGCTCAGGGCGGACAGGTCCGGGGGTGTCCAAGGGCACTCATCGCGGGCGGTACTTGCCAACTCGGCCGCCCGCTCGGCGAGGTATTCGACGGCGCCGATCAACCCCGACAACTGTTCCTTGGCCCCATCATCGCGCGAGTCGATCAATGTCTGTTGACTGGCGGCGCACCCTCTGATCGAGTGAACCAAGCGCCATAGGTCGTCATACGTGGTGCGGTGATTGTTCATGACGTGCCCCCTATGCCGCGACGGCGGTTGATTGGGTCGCAAGCCATTGAGCGAACCGCGGGCGATTCACCAGGAGACGGGGGCGCGTCGCGCCGGGGGTTTTCAACTCCACCATGGCACCAGACGCCAGGAGCCCGTTCGTCTCGCGGAAGCGGGCGAGCCAGCGAAGGCTTTGCACGGAGCCCAACTTCTGCCGCTCGAAGTCGCGGGCGAAGTGCTTGAAGGTGTGGAAGTCGGTCAGGTCGGGGGCGGCCGTGGGCGCTGGGGTGGGATGGTCGAACATATGCTGTATCTCGCTAAATGATGGTGCGAGATAGTGTGATCGCGGACGGCGAGCGGAACTATGGGCAATAAATACAGCCGATTATTGCCCATTGACATTAGGCGGCGGGTGTGGTTTTCCCCGCTTGATGTTGCCACCCTGCGACATGCGCCAGAATCGCGGCGAGTCTTTGCTGATCGCCCGCGGTCGCTTTGAAGGTGTATCGCCCCTCGAACTCCGCTTCCCGCATTCCGGGGCGCCAATACCAGGCGGGGCCGCTGATCGTCAGGGCGAGCGGCGCACTGTGAATCCGTGCGCTCGGATCGAACCAGATGGATAGAGGTTCCTTCGTGCCCGTGTCGCTGGTTGTTTCACCAACAATCTGCAAACCGTTGGCTAGAAGTTTCCCGGTCTGCTCTTGCTCTTTGAATAGAACCCGGTAAACCCCACCCTCGCCATAAGAAAGCATTCGCTCTATTGCTTGGCACGCGACCATCTTCCCCTGATGGAACCAGCCGGTTTGCAGGCAATACGCCAAGGCCACAGCAACGCGGCGAGCATCACGACGGGGGCGGCCTTTGACCTTACTCGGCGGGTTAGATGGTAGACCAATAAACACCAAATCAAGTATTGGTCTGCCGTGGTCGTCAAGAGCAAGAGACCCATTGACGAAACCGACCATTGAACCCTGCGAATACGCGGGGCCAGACACCGGCTCCCGGCAGTGTCCATCAGCCGATTGGATCGCCTCATGCACTGCAAGATCAATCCGATCCGGTGCCTTCATTTGCGCTTGCCGTCCAGCACGCCAGACAACGCACCTTCAAGAAGCGCGCGCGAGTCCTCTGCAACCAGGTGGACATAGCGCGCGGTCAGACCCGGGCCGGAACGGTGCCCCAAGATCGCGGCGATCTGGAAGGCCGAAGCCCCCGCACGGGCAAGGTAGGAACCGCAGGAGTGCCGTAGGTCGTGGATGCGCAGATTCTCGACTCCCGCGGCGGCCTTGGCCTGGTTCCATGCCCAATCGAGCGGCGGGTTCTTGTCGGACGTCACTCCAGGGAACAGGCGGGGATCGTCCAGGCGCCGGACCTTGGCCCACTCAGCCAGGCGGGCGCGGGCTTCGCCGATCAGCGGAACCCGACGATCTTCGCCGTTCTTGGTCTCGCGGAGCAGGATGCTTCCGGCTTTCAGATCCACGTCTGCCCAGGTGAGTTTCATCAACTCGCCACGGCGGGCGCCGGTCGCCAGGGCCAGGCGGACGAACACCCCGAGTCCGGTCCAGTTGGCCCGGTCGCAGGCCTCGAGCAAGCGCGCGCGCTCCCCGTCCTCCAGACAGCGGCCGAAGCGGTTGTTGTTCTCGCGACGTTGCCGGATACCGGCGGCGGGGTTCTCTCTGATCCCGAACCAACCCGCGTCCATGGCGGCCTTGTAGATCGTGCTGATTGCGGTCCGGTAGCGGTTCAGGGTGGCCGGTGACAGGGTGCGGTCGGTCGCGGTGACCAGGTGCCCCCCTTGCCGCGCGGTCATCCCAGCAAGCCGGGAAAGTCCCTCCCGCACGGTGTCGCCCGTGAACTCGGACAAGGGACGGTTGCCGTACTCGTCACGCCACCAACCCGCACGGGCGGTCACGCTCACGTCTTTGCCGCGGTACCGCTCCATAAACCGGTCGATCAGTTCCGCCAAGGTATGACGGCGCAGCTCGCCCCCCAGCAGCTTGGCCCAACGGTCAAAGTCGGCTTCGACCTTGGCGGCGAAGTCGGCGGCCTCGCGCTTGGTGCGGAAGTACTCAACGAAGGTCTGGTTCTTGCGGCGGATGCGCACTTGCCAGGGCTTAGCCTTGCGGTTCTCCAGCTTGGTGATGCTCGCCACGGTCTGCACTCCCGCAGTCCGACCGGGTAGGATGACGGGTAGCCATCGGCCGAACCTCGTTACAGGTTGGAAGGTGGACAGAGCCTCGGGGATGGTCGCACGTCCTCGGGGCTCGCTTGTTTACGGGCCACAAGAACCCGCAACACGGCGCCAGTGTAGAGCAACCCATCAGGGTTGTGGACTCAATTTGGACTCAAACCAGGGAGGGAAGCGCGGGGGGAAGCGTCAAACGAGAGCTAAGTGTTTGATCTGGCGGAGAGGGTGGGATTCGAACCCACGGAGGGGGTAAACCCTCAACGGTTTTCAAGACCGTCGCTTTCAGCCGCTCAGCCACCTCTCCATAAGGAGGCGGGATCGAGACCAGGGCCTTGCACCTGGGACCACTGACCCTACCTTCAGTCTATCAGGATAACCGAATCCGCTCGCGCACCCAAGCACCGAAATTCTTGCCGTTTCGCCGCGCTCCGGTATCCTTAGGGGAACTCGGCCGTTCCGTTCGGGTCTCACCACACGCCAAGTTCCACGACGCTGTTCACGTCAAGCAATCTTCACGAGGAGTATGACCACCATGGCCAACACCGACTACACCCTGATGCGCGGCGCCCAAGGGGCGATCAGCGCGAACAAGGTGCTCAAGAACACCTACATGCTGCTGGCGGCAACGCTGGCCTTCTCGGCCGTCACGGCGATGCTGTCGATGGCCCTGCAGATGCCGCCCATGGTCTATATGGGCGCGGTCATCGTGTCCATGCTGCTCGGCATCTTCGTGCTGCCCAAGACCGCCAACTCCGCGTCCGGCATCGGCGTCATCTTCGGCATCACCGGCCTGCTGGGCTTTGGGTTGGGCGCAATCCTCAACGTCTACATGGCACTGCCCAATGGTCCCGAGACCGTCGCCTTGGCCTTCGGCGGCACCGCGCTGATCTTCCTGGGGCTCTCCGGCTATGCCCTGACCGCCAAGCGTGACTTCAGCTTCATGGGCGGCTTCATGTTCGCCGGCATGATGGTCGTCATGCTCGCGATCATCGCCAATCTCTTCCTGGCCATGCCCGCGCTGTCGCTCGCCATCTCCTCGGCCATCATCCTGCTGATGAGCGGCATGATCCTCTACGACACCAGCCGGATCGCCCGCGGTGAAGAAGACAACTACATCATGGCGACCTACAGCATTTATCTCAGCATCTTCAACATCTTCATTAGCCTGTTGCAGATCCTGGGGATCATGGGCGACGACTGACCTGACACGGGCCGCCTGACCGCGGCGGCCCGTGGTCGAGGTTGACCGCGTTGAAACCCCGGCCCGGTGCCGGGGTTTTTCTTGTTTGCGACACTCACGGGGGATACGGCGATGGAGCTTTTTCTGAAGATCGCGATGGCGGCGGTGTTGGTGCTGCTGTTGTTCCGGCTGTGGCCGGCCTACAAACACTGGCAAGAAAGCGGCCGTAAGGCCGAGAAGGGCGACTGGCTGGCCGCCCTGCTGCCCCTGGGCGGGGTGGTGCTGGTGGTGATCCTGCTGATCGTGGCGGCGCGGGCTTAGCCTATCCCGAGGATCGGGTCAACAAAGAGTTCGAACAGATCGGGGCCGTCGCGGAGCGTCGCCTTGAGCACCAGCAATGCCGTTTGTCCGGGAATAGATTAATAGTTTGCGCCAAAAAAAGCTGAAACTCTTTAGCTTCCATCGGTTACCTCATCAAGTCCGATAGGCTGCTAGGCCGCAGACATCTCATCCATCAATTCGGGATGGCGCACGATGAGCCGCAACAGACATAGCACCCCACCCGGCGGCGCGAATCGGCCTTGCTCCCAATCCCGCAGGGTCGCGACCGGTGTGGCGATGCGCTCGGCAAATGCCGGTTGCGACAACCCTGACTGCGCTCGGGCGGAACGCACCAGGATCTGCTCGGCCGTCGTGACCCGGCCCATACCCGCCTGAGCCTCCTCGAGCGCCTGGCGCAGGTCCGGCAGGGCCTCGCCCGCGTCCGCCTCAATGGCCTTGGCAATCGCCTCAATGTCCATGTCAGATCTCTCGTTCAATGTCGGCGGGTGCGATGTTGGCAGGTTCCAACTTGGCGTAGAGCATGTTCAACACCACCGTACCCCTGCCCGGTCAGGTTGAAGTAGATCACCCGCACACCGCCGCGCTTGCCCGCCCAGGCGCGACCCCAGCGCAGTTTGCGCCTGGGATCACATCCCTCCGCCAAAGGATCGGCGGCAATCCAGTCGATGAATTCAAGCCGCTGCGCCTCCGTCCAGACCTTTTCGGCCTGCTTCTGGAAGGTCGGCGTTTCGATCACGGTGCGCATGAGGACGATTGTACGGGCATCCCGTAGCTGCTGTCCAGACGTTCGGTCATCGCCTTGTTCTTGACCGCATCCCAGGCGATCTAGTGGGCAACCGGTGGGAAACCGGGGAGGTGTCCCGGTACTGCGCTAGCCGTTAAATGGGTCTCGCGGAGGGCGAGGCCAGGGCAATGTGCGTCGCCGGGGTCAACCTCGTGCGCAGCACCTCGGAGGACAACTCGACCCTCGTCGCCGCGACCGGCCTGCCGGTCGAGACCGTCGTCAACCTGCCGCAGTCAGTTCCGGGGACAGTTTGCTCGATTGCAGCAGCAACAAAGTATGAAATAAGTAAACTGTCCCCGGAATTCGCTTAATAAAACGATGAAAATCACCGGACAGCAGCCCGACCGACGGAGTGGACCATGGCGGACTTCAAGGCCCAACTGGGCCGCGCGGATCATCCCGGACTCGCAAGCCAGGCCGAACGGCTCGCGCGCATCGTGCCGGGACCAAAACCCTCGGTCACTGGGCAGTCACTGCCGCCCGACTCCCCGGTCTTCTGCGGCCGGGAGCGCGAACGGGGGGAGGCCCCTGGGCGTCCTGCGCCGGCCCGACGATGCGGACAGCGTCTCGCCACTGATCTTCCTGGACCGCGCGTATACTCGCCACCAGCGCACGCCCCCGCACAATCGACCAGGAGCAGCCTATGACCTTGGCCCACATCGAGATTCCGATAGATGTCCTGGACTCCGCACGGTTGTCGGTGCAGGAGGTCAAGCAGGATCTGGCCCTCACGCTCTACGCCCAACGGCGCCTGTCCATCGGCAAGGCACGGGAACTGGCCGGTCTGTCGCTCTGGGAGTTCCGCCAACTGCTGGGCTCCCGGCGCATCCCGCCGCATTACGATGAGTTGGACCTCGCCGAAGATCTCGTCGCCTTGAGCGAGTTGCGCCAGACCGGATCATGACTGGCGTCGTCAGCAATACCTCGCCACTGACCAACCTGGCCGCGATCGGTGCGACCTTGGTCTTGATGGACGAGCGAGACGGTCGGCATCGGGCGCAGCGCATGGGACTGCGGACCATGGGGGTCGTTGGCGTGCTGCTCCTCGCAAAGGAGCGCGGGCTCCTGTCGGCCGTCCGTCCGAGCCTGGATGCCTTACGTTCACAGGCCGGATTTTGGCTGAGCGATGCCGTCTATCGGCAGGCGTTGGGCATTGCGAAAGAGACAGCCTGAGCGTCAGACCACCGCGTCTCTTTTCCCCTGACCCCGATAGGTGCTTTAATCCAGCCGTCACCGACCCCCACGAACGGAGCGGACCATGGCGGACTTCAAGGCCCAACTGGGCCGCGCGGATCATCCCGGACTCGCGAGCCAGACGGAGCGCCTCGCGCGCATCGTGCCGGGGCGCAACCCCTATGTCACCGGGCACTCGCTGCCGCCTGACTCCCCGGTCTTCTTCGGCCGGGAGCGCGAACTGGCGGAGACCCTGGGTGTCCTGCGCCGGCCGGACAAGCCCGGCAGCGTCTCGGTGCTCGGGGAACGGCGCTTCGGCAAGTCGTCCTTTCTGAACCAGGTCTGGCAGGCGCTCGCCGCCGAGCCGAACCTGGTGTGCATCCACGCGACCACCCAGGACTGGAGCCAGGCCTGCCCTGAGCGTTTCTTTGGCGGACTGCACCTGGCCATCCTGGGCGCACTGGACGCAACCGCGCACGCGCCCCGCGCCAAGCCGCCCGCCAAAGGCAAGAGGGCTAGGTCCGGGAATACGCGGATCTACGCGACTTCATCCGGCCCCTGGCCCGCGCTATCCGCCAACTATCCGCAGGTTTGGGTAGCCATCGACAGAAGTCGAGGTTTCATGAGGGCCAATGGCTTTCGCTGCCCTGCGTGAATGCCAAACGCAGCGACGGCGCACTGGTGTTCCGGGATGGCAGCATCACCTATACTATTCAGGGTGATCGGCGCTTGAAAGGCGAGGATCACTGGTCGGATGCCGATGCCGGAACCAAGGGGCAGGTCGTCCCTGAGTAATCAACGGCGGCTATTCCGGCGCAATTCGGGTGGGCAACACGTTCAACCCTTTCCGCCTCAAGGAGACAACGTGTATCGGTCGAAAGGCGTAGCAGGACCGCATCGAAGGAGGCTGCCATGCGGGCATCCAAGTGTGCCTTTGGCGGCGGTGTCGGGATGACCATCCCGACCCTGCCGGTGCGCTGGATGTATCGGTTCTCATCAACCAATGCGTTCTCCGAGCGCGGGTTGTATTTGAACCTCGGCTACTGGGCCGAGGCGCGGACGATCGACGAGGCCTGCGAAGCAATGGTTGAGTTGGTCGGCCGAACGGCCGGCCTCACCAGTGCCGACGAGGTCGTGGATGTCGGCTTCGGGTTCGCGCAGCAGGATATTTACTGGACCCGGCGCTTTGCCCCGCGGCGGATCATCGGCATCAACATCACGCCCGAACAGGTGCGCCTGGCGCGGGTCCGCGTCCGGAAACTCGGCCTGGAGGAGCGGATCGATCTGCGCGAAGGCTCGGCCACCGCGACCGGGTTGCCCGACGCCTGTTGCGACGTGGTCACCGCCGTCGAGTGCGCCTTCCATTTCGAGACCCGCGAGCGCTTTCGCAGCATTCCCGAGACGCTGTATGAACCATTCGATTACGTCCTGGCCGCGGCCCGTCGGCCAGGTACCGAGCCAGTCAAATAGTCTCCGTGCCAACGTCTTATGATGGAGCGGCGCTGCCGCGGCCGACCTCCCGATGCGACTCCTGCGAGATCCATAGGACGTGCATAGGAGTGTATGATTCAGGTCCCCGAGACATCATGAGACCCGGCCATGCGTACCCGATTTCCTTCAGTCCTGCTCGCTGCCCTGCTCCCGTCCGTGCTGACGGTCGCTGTTGCCGATGTCATTCCGAGACCCAACAACTGCCCCAGGGGCTACTATCCCGACGGCAACTACTGCGTCAGTGATTCCGACGCTCGGTCGCCGTCGCGCGGCTATTACGGTAATTCCCAGGAGCCCCCGCCAGGACGCCACTCCGGCTACCCGACCTACCAACCGCCGGCGATCATTGACAAGCATGGCAACTGCCCCGGCGGCTACCATTCCAATCAGAAGGGCAAGAAGTGTATCCGCGACGGGTATGAAGACTGAGAAAAGCTGAAAATCACTCGTGGGAGCGGCCTCCGGCCGCGATGCGGTGCCGCGCTGAACTCCGATCCGGCATAGATCCGGCGAGACTCCATCGCGGCCGGAGGCCGCTCCCACGGGGGCGCCGTGCGACTGTCACGCTAAAGCGGACGGCTGTTCCCGGCCTCAGACGCCGCCGCTATGCACCGTCTCGTAGTAGAGCTTCTCGAGCTCGGCCTTGTGCTTGGTCTCCTCGTTGGCCAGATAGACGAACAGGTCCCGAATGGGGCCGGGCGCGGTGCCATCGGCCAATGACTGGTAGTGTTCCATGGCGATGTGCTCGCGCCCCATGGCGTACTGCAGCACCGCCTGGTCGTCCGGGCGGGGGCCCAAGTCGGGCAGGTGGATGGCGTCGGAAAACCGGGTGTTGTTGGCGGGCGTCTGGACCTCGACCGCGACCTGCTCGACGCTGTCCGGATGGTCCGCGAGACCACGCAGCAGATCGTAGTGGCATTGCTCCTCGGCGGCCAGTTCCTCCGCCAGCCAGCGGATGTTCTTACTCACCTTAGGGGCCAGGTCGCGGTAGAAATCACGGGCGCTGGATTCGAACGAACAGGCAACCTCCAGGATCTCTTTCAGCGAGGTCTTGGATTTGATCCGATCGTAGCTGCCCTGGTGACCCTCGATCATGGTGCGTGCTCCTGAACGGAGAGATAGGCGTGAATGCTGTCCGCGACCCGATGCCCGTCGGCGACGGCCGACACGACATCCGGACCGCGCACCATGTCGCCCGCGGCCCACAGCCACTCCAGATTGGTGCGACCCTGACTGTCAACCTGCAGGCGCCCGCGATGCCATTGCAGTGCTTCGGTCAGGGCCTCGCCCAGCAGGTTTACGTCGGCCGCCTGACCGATGGCCTCGACCACCAGGTCACCCGGATGAATCTGCTCATCGGCGGGGTCATAACTGGGGGCGAACCGACCCGCGGGATCAAATATGGAGCGCACGCCCCAGGTCCGCAACCCCGCGACCTGACCCTCGCGCATCAGGATCTCCTGCGGTCCGCGGGCATCCAGGATCTGCACGCCCTCCTCCCGCGCCTCCCTGATCTCATCCGCATCGGCCAGGAAGTGGTCCAGGTCTTCCAGCGCCGTCAGCGTGATCCTGACCTCGCCATAGCGCTGCTGCTGGAGCCGCGCCAGGGTGCGGGTGATATCCATGGCCACATTACCGCCGCCGATGATCACCGCGGACTGGGGGACCTCGATTGGTTCACCCGCCGCTACCGCCCGCAGCAGGTCCACGGCCCGCTTGACACCTGCCTGATCGGCGCCCGGCACCCGGGTGGAACGGCCCATCCAGAGGCCGACGCCCAGGACCACCGCGTCATATTCCGCCTGCAATCGCTCCATGGTCAGGTCGACACCGACCCGGGTGTTGTAGCGAATTTTTACGCCCAGGGAGGTGATGATATCCAGGTCACGGTCGAGCCGGTCGGCCGGCATCCGATAGTCGGGGATGCCGTAGCGGACCATGCCGCCGCCCTGTGCCTGGGCTTCCAGGACAGTCACGTCATGCCCTTGCCGAACCAGGTCGAAGGCGGCCGTGAGTCCGGCCGGTCCGGCGCCGACAATCGCGACCCGCTTACCGGAGATGAAATCGGCCCGACCCTCGGCCGCGATCTGTTTGACCCGCGCGTGGTCCACCGCGTCCATGGCGTAGCGCTTGAGCCAGCGAATGGCGATAGGGGCACCGCGATGGCCCACCGAACAGGCGGTCTCGCAGCGATGGGTGCAGACCCGGCCGCAGGTGTGAGCGAACGGATTGGTGCGGTAAATCTCGCGCACCGCACCTTCCAGATCGCCTTTCCAGATGGCGCGGATGTATTCGGGGGCGTGCATGTGGGTCGGACAGGCGTCGTGGCACATGCCGCACTGGACACAGCGCGACGCCTCAATGAGCGCCTGATTGGCGTCGTACCCGGCCACGATCTCAGCGAAATTCTCGATGCGGACCGCCGCGGCCTGCTCAGTCATCGGCTGGCGTTCGAGTGCGACCAGATCCGCGTCGGTCGACTTGGCCCAGCCCTTGGGATAGGGCGTGCCGTGGATCCCCCGGGCGTCGGGGAGAATGAAATAGCTGTCCAGCTCGCTGTCCAGGCAGGTATGAACATATTCACGCGAGAGCGCGATCGACCCCGTGGGACACAAGTCCACACACAAGGCACACCAACAGCAGCGGCCGTAGTCGATGGCCGGCCGCAGATTGCGGATGCCCTTGGCCGGGTCCTCAGCCAGGCCGGGGACCTTGACCATGGTGATCGCGGCGTTGTCGCAGACCTTCTGGCAGGTGCTGCAACCGATGCACAGGTCCCAGTCGTTCAGATGGAAGCCGCGGTAGTTCGCCGAGGCCGGCCGCGGACCCAAGGGCTCGGTGATCGGCTGCCGGGCAAAGAACGACAGGTTCTTGAGCGGACCGAGCAAACCGCCCCGGTCCTGGTGATCGATGTCGCGCATCAGCGATCCACCTCCGGGGGGCAGGCGTCGAGTGAGAACATGATCTGGGCGACATCCTCGATCCGGCACCCGATCGCAAGCTGTTCCAGCACCTGGACCGCGTGCATCTGGGAGGGTCCGCGGACATGGGTGCGGTAGGGCCGCTCACCGCCGTCGGAGACCACATACCAGGCGAGTTCACCCTTGGACGACTCAACCCTGGTATAGGTGGAGCCGGCGGGCACATTCCAGGCCAGCGGATTGGGGATGGGGCAGCGGATGGGTCCGGCGAGCGTGGGCAGCCGCGCCACGACCTGACGAATGATCCGGATACTCTCCTTGATCTCCCGGCGCCGCACCAGCGCCCGCGCCCAGGCGTCGCCCGGCGCCTCGGTGGGAATCTCGAACTCGAGCTGATCATAGACCAGATAGGGATCATCCCGGCGCACGTCGAACTTCAGACCGGTGGCACGCAGATTCGGCCCGGTCACCCCCCACTCCAGGGCCTGCTGTTGACTGATCGGACCGCAACCCCGCGCCCGGTGGACGAAGACCTGGTTGGTGAACAGCAGGTTGTCATAGTCCGGCAAACGCGATTCGAGATAGTCGAGGGTATTGGTGACCCGCTCGCCGAAACCGTCCGGCAGATCCCGGCGCACGCCGCCGGGAATGTTGTAGATATGGTAGACACGCCCGCCGGTCATTTCCTCGAACAGATCCAGAATCAGATCGCGATCGGCGATGCCCCAGAACATGGGGGTATACATGCCGGTGGTGGCCGCATGACCACCGAAGATAAAGAGATGCGCGGCGATGCGTGAGAGTTCGAGCTGCATTACGCGCAGCCATTGCGCCCGCTCCGGGACCACCAGTCCGCACAGATCCTCGACCGCCAGACAATAGCTGACTTCCATGGGCACCGGGTCCGGCACGCAGATGCGCGGCGTGATGGCCAGGTTCTGAATCCACAGCCGGCCCTCCATGAGCTTCTCGAACCCGCGGTGCAGATAACCGGCATCGGCCCGCCCGGCGATGACCCTGTCCCCATTCAGACGGAGCTTGAAGGCGTAGTTGCCCTCGATGCCCGGATGATTGGGACCGATATTGAGCTCATAGTCGTAGCTCGGCGGCTGTCGCTGCGCCTCATAGTTTTCAGGTCTCATCGACAGTCCTCCGGCTGAAGCGCTGCTCGTTGGGCGGCACGGCGATGCCGCCGCCGCGCGCCTCCAGATCCTTGAGCCAGTCCGGATGATAGTCTTGCCAGCCGAAGTGCTGATTCACCCAGGCTTCCGAATCGAAATCCTTGCGCATGGGCGGTGGGCCGTCCCATTCGGTCAGGATGAACCTGCTCAGATCCGGACTGCCCTCGAACCAGACGCCGAACATCTCATGGATATCCCGCTCGAAGAACGCGGCAGGGGTATAGATATCATACACGGAGATATAGACGCCCGGCTCGCGCGGGATACGCGTATGCACCGAGACCAGGGACTGTATCTCATAAGACCAGCAGTGATACACCAGCTCGAACTGGCCGGCGTCGATCCAGTCGACACAACTGATGGCGGACAGGTGCACAAAAGACGCGCGTCCGCGCAGCAATTCCAGCAGCGCCGGCAAGGCGTCGGACGCCACCTCCACCCGCAGCCGCCGACGCGACGTGCGCCGGACCTCGATGCCGTCCAGTTCGGCCAGCAGGGTGTCGAGCCAGGTCGTCAGTTCGTTCGTCATTGCGCTGTTCCATCCTGGTCCGAACGGCTCCGCCGCCGCATCAACTCCGGAATCTCGATGCGCATCTCCAGGGCCTCCAGCGGACGCTGATGCTGTTCCAGCAGCGCGGTATGCGCCCCCAGGGTCGCGGGTCCGAAGAGGTCGTAATGACGTGCCTCGGCAATCACATCGGTCGAGGTCTGCCAGTCGGCGCCGAACAGGCGCTGCTGATTGCCCAGATAATAGTCATAGCGTCGGTAGTAGTCCTTCCAGGCGTCGGCCCGACCGGTGCGAATGTTCTCGATCAGGCCGCGCAACCCCTCGATCACCGCTTCCGGACGCGGCATGCAGCCGGCGATGTAAATATCCACCGGCATATAGTCGTTGAGTTTCTTCGCGGTCGCATAGCTCTGCCAGTACATGCCGCCGTTGACGGTGCAGGAGCAGATACCGATCACATACTTGGGTGAGTTCATCTGCTCATAGGTCAGGATCACCCGCTTCAAGGTCTTCACCGAGACATAGCCGGTGATCAGCAGAATATCCGCCTGACGCGGCGAGACCATCGGCTGAATGCCCAGCCGCTCCATATCGAAGCGCGAGGTCATCGCCGGGGGCAACTCGACCGCGCCGCAGCCGGTGCAGTAATGCAGCATGAACAGCGACCGCGACTGCGCGAACCGCACCAGTTCGTCGAACACCCGGGCGAACGGGTTGGTGCGCGCCGCCCCGGCCTTCACGCCAATCTCAACCGGCAGCGGAGCGCCGGGCGTCGGAACTTGATCGATGTGGGTCACGCGTCACCTGCCAAGAAGGATGGGGCCGCGAATGAAGCCCATGAGCCGTGCGTTCATCCGCGGGGGAAACGTCAGTTCATCACAAATGCGATGCCGAGCAGCCCGATCATCGTCGGCCACTTCCAGAACAGGCGCACCATGTCCTCGGTGCGATAGCGGGGGAAGACCATGGCGATGGTCATGGGGATCGCCGTCACGACGAAGACCTTGAACAGAAAGGTCAGCCAATGCTCCCCGCCGCCCAGAAACAGCGTCACGTAGAGCGCGCCCCCCGTATACAGTTGGAAGCACTGCATCACGAAGAGCCCGCCCAGGAATTTGCCGCCCATCTCGACCATGGGGCCGGTGGCAATCTCGGCCGGGGCGACGTAGATCTCGAACGGCTGTTTGCCCAACATGCCCTGAAGCGCGAAGAGCCCGGCCAGGGCCAGCAACGGCATCTGGACCATGCCCCAGGTGGCGACACCGCCGGCCTGCTGGGCCGCGATCATGTGCACCAGATTCAGCGAGCCGAAGTGAAACGCCACCCCAAAGATCACGATGACCATCGGCACATCATAGGCCAGCATCGCGGTGAGTGCCCGCGAGATACCAATGGAGCCGTTGGGGTTGGCGCACTGCCCCACCCCCAGGGCCAATCCCAGGGAGGGGATCATGGTCATGTACAGCAAGGCGATCAGGCCGCCCTGCTGCGCCAGACCGTTCATGCCCGGCACCGGCAGCAGGGTCACCGCGGCCACATAGCCGCCGATCGCCATGACGATGCCGATCTCGTGGATCAGCCCATGCGAGGTCTGCGTCTCCTTGGCATGCAGCTTGATGATATCCCACAGCGGCTGCAACAGCGGCGGACCCACCCGGCGCTGGAGTCGCGCCGCGATCTTACGCAACATCAGCACCAGGCCCAAGCCCGCCACGAAGGCGATCAGGGGCATCAGCATCAGTTCCAGCACCAGGCCCAGCCAGTGGAAATCCACGGCCGCCAACGCATCCAGACGCATCGCACTCAACCAGTCCATCATTCGCCCCTTATCAGGCATCTGTGGTGAATCAGAAGACCCAGGCCAGCATCGCCACCGCGGCGGCAAGCATCAACAACGTCGGCTGCGCCACCCGGTACAATCCCTCGGCCCCGAACGAGACCAGATCCAGGGTGGCGGCCAGGGAGCGTTCCAGCCACCGGAAGGCGCCGCGATACCAGGGGCCGATCAGATGCATCAGACCCGCATAGAAATTGTCGCTGTACTGATAGTGCACATCGGCCGTCAGGAAATGGCCGCCCGCATAGTTGTCGAGCTGGTGGACGCGTCTGGATCGGCCGCCGAAACCGTAGAACACCAGGGCGCCGACACCAAAGCCGGCCATCAGGATGCCGACCAGCCAGATCATATCCAGGCCGCCGCGGGGGTCGACGATGCCGCCCAGCACCCAGGGCACGACCGGCAGCCCGAGTTGCCCCTGGACCTGGGCGACCCAGCTCAGCGCCGGCCCAGGGATGAAGCCGGCCAGGAAGATGAGCGCCGACAGCCCGAGCATGGGGATCAGCATCGACAGCGGCGCTTCCGCGACCCCCTGGTGCTCCACCCGCAACTGGCCCAAAAAGATGTTGTGGATCAGCTTATAGACCGACAGGATGGTGCCCAGTGTGCCGACCACCGCGGCCACGAACAACAGCGGCATACCCTCGGTGATCAGTGAGCGGTAGACCATCCATTTGGAGACGAAACCGGCCATGGGCGGCAGACCCGCCAGGCTGATGATGCCGAACAGCAGCACCAGGAAGGTGAGCGGCATCCGCGTCACCAAGCCGCCGAGCTGGTTGAGATCCGCCGTCCCGGTGCGGTGAACCACGGCAAAGACCGCCATCAGCAGGGCCGCCTGCGTGATGGCGTAATTGAAGCAATGCAGCAGACCCCCGGCGGAGCCGACCGCATCACCCACCATCAGACCGAGCAGCATATAGCCGCCCTGCCCGATTCCGTGCCAGGCCAGCAGATAACGCGCATCATGCTGCTGCAAGGCCGTATAGGTGGGCACGATGATGGTGAGCGCCGCAATCCAGGCGATCAGCTCGCGGCTGCTCATGAAGGTGTAGGGAATCTCCAGAGTCATCAAACGACTGACCCCGATCATCCCGACGATGAACACGATGATGCCGAAGAGCCCCATGCGTGCCGAGATCGCGCCCAGGAAGACCGATCCGGCGCCCGGCGCCTCGGCATAGGCTGCGGCCTGCCAAAGATGGAACGGCAAGAGCCCCAGCTTCACCGCAAAGCCCCCGCCAAGCAGCAGAAGCAGGGTCCAGACCTGAACATCGGTCATGCCCCGGATGGCGGCCACGACCGCACCGTATTCGAAAGAGCCGCCAATGCTGTAGATCAGGGCGATGCCCCCCAGGAGCAGCATGGCCCCACTGATGGCATAGGCCAGATATTTCAGGGCGGCCTGAGCACCCGGCCCGCCGACCAGGGCCATCAGCAGAAAGCTGGCCCAACTCACCAGTTCCCAGCCCAGGAACAACGACAGCAGGTCCGCGCTGCCGACCAGCAGCAGCATGCCGAAACAATTCAGGGCCAGGGCGACATGGAAGGCGCGCGCGCTCTGCCCGGCCTCGCGATAACGGCGCATCCAAGACCCGGCGGCATACCAGGCGGTCACGAACGCGGCTCCGATGGTGATCATGGCGAAGAACCAGGACAGCGCATCGTAGGACCAGTGCAGCGACTGATCAGCGACCGTGATCCGGACCTCGGCGGCCACCGGTGCGCCGAACAGCGTGTCGGTCGACAGCAGGGCGGCGAACTGGGCCCCATAGAGCAGGACCGCAAGCACTCCGGCGCTGCGCAGCCGACCCAGGAGCAGCATCAGCAACAGGGTGAGCGCGCTCAGCATGAACAGCCGATCCACCGGGTTCATGCCGATCAGCCATTCCAGGGACTGCTGACCGTAGCGCGTCCAGATCGCGGAGTTGGTCACGTGGGCCAGGGACTCCCGGATCACGCCCGCGACGGCATCGAACCCGTCCGGCAGGTGCAGCCCGGCGAGCAGTTGATCCACCACGGTCGTCGGGCTCGTCGCCATGGTCATTCCTTGTAGGCCAAGGGTTGGGGAAAGACGGTGTCGATATAGAGCAACACATCACCGGTCTGCTGTGCCAGGACGCGCAGGGCCTCGGTCGCCGGGGTGATCGCGACGCTGATCACCACCAGACAGGCCCCCAGCAGATAGGCGACGCCGGTATCCCAGCGGGCCGGCGGGGCCAGGCGGGACGCCTGATCCTGCACCGGCGGCTGATAGAGCCGCAGGGCGACGCGGAAGAGATAATGGGCCTCCACCGCGGTCGCCAGCAGGATCGCGCCCAGCGCCAACAAGTCCAGCGGCGAGCCGCCCTGCACCAGCCCCACCATGATCAGCAGTTTGATCCAGAACCCCCAGAGCGGCGGCACACCGACCAGGGATAGCGCGAAGAGCACAAAGAGTCCGGCCGCGCGGGGCGCGCCCTTGGCCGCCCCCGTCAACGCATCCAGCCCGCCGCTCCAGCGATTGGCCAGCCCGAAGAGCGCGGACTTGATGATCAGATGGTGCAATGCGACCGCGGTGCCGGCCAGGATGCCGGTCGTCCCGTCGATCGAAAAAGCGATGGCGACCAGGCCGAGTTGGCCGATCGAGGAGAAGGCGAGCAGGCGCGGGAAGTCCTGCGCACGCCAGGCCGAGAACTCGCCGGTGAGCACCCCGAGCACGCCCAGCACCAGCAGCAACTGGCTCGCCTCCGGTTGCTGAAAGACCAGGATCAGCAGCCGCACGATCACCAGAATCGCGAGTTTCGAGACCAGCCCAGCCAGCAGCGCGGAGACCCGTGCCGGCGCGGTGGCGTAGACCTCCGGCACCCAGGCGTTGAGCGGAAAGAGCTCGGCCTTGACCCCGAAACCGATCAGCAGCAGGGCGAAAGCGGCCAGACCGATCGGCCCCTGCAAGGTCTCGGGCGCCACCTGCGCAAGCTGGGCCAGATTCAGGGTGCCGGTCTGCAGATACAGGATCGCGATGCCGACCAGGGCCAGCACCGACCCGAAGGCGCTGACGAAGAGATACCGCAGGGTGGCGATCCGGGCGCGCCCGCTGCCGTCGGCGCAAACCAGACCAAAGGAGGCCACCGCCGCCAACTCGTAGAAGATGAAAATGTTGAACAGGTCACCGGAGAGCGCGAGCCCGGTCGCGGCGGACGCCAGCAGCAGCGCCAGCGCGTCGCGGCGCGGTGCCCGCTGCCGATCGGCCGCGGCATCCGCCTTCGCCGCGGCACCAAGGCCGGGCCAGAACAGGAGCGTAAAAACCTGGACCGCCAGGGCGAACAGCAGCGCCAGTTGATCCGCGTAAAACACGATCCCCAGCGGCGCGGCGAAGCCGCCGATGGCCACGCTGAAGGGTGCCGGACCGACATCCAGCCACGCGTTGAGGATGATCCAGGCGCCCAGAGCCAACACCAGAGGACCCAGCAACCGCGCCAGGGTGCGCGACACCTGGGCCAGCGGCTGCATCAGAAAGGCGGCCAGCAGCGGCAGGACCACCGGCAGCACGATCGCGTTCGCGGTCATGACCTTGGTCAGATCAAGGTTCAGATCCAGGTTCAGACCGAATAGCAGATCGACAGGCAGCTCAAGCGTCATGCGCCGCGCTCCCGAACGGGCGCGGAACGCCGCACCAATTCATAGTCCGGAACCGGCGGCAGCGGGCGCTGACCGAGCGGCACCTGGGCACTGCCGGGTGCCGCAATACCCGCGGCCACGGCAATCTCGCCCTCCATCCGCCGCCGCAACTCCCGCATATCCAAGATCCCATAAGTCCGGTAGACCCGCACCAGCACGGCGACCGCCAGCGCCTGCACGCCGACCCCGATGACGATGGCCGTCAGCACCAGCACCTGGGGCAGCGGGTCCACCATCGGCGCCCCGGCCGGGCCGTACCCGATGATGGGCGCGATGGCCCCGCCGCGGAACCCGGTCAGAACCAGCAGCAGGTTCGCGCCCGACTCGGCCATCACCAGCGCCAGCAACATGCGGAACAGATGGTTGCAGATCACCAGCCCGAGGCCGCCGATGACCACCAGGCCGACGGCTCCCGCATAGCTCACGGTTTCAAGGGTCAATGGGATCATCGGTCGGGCGCCTCCGTATCGGCCAGATGTGCCAGGAGCCCGGCCAGTTCGGCGCCGACCTTGAGCCCAATCGCCACCGAGAGCAGCGGCAAGGTTCCGGCCGAGACCAGTTCGCCCATGGTTCCGAGCGGCAGCAAGGGGGTCAGGAAGTGGCCGTCCTCGACCAGCGCCCAGAGGCCGATCAGGATGAAAGCCGCACCCGCCAGCCCCTCGATCCAGCCGAGCAAAGCATGATTGAGCGTCCGCGCCGGATTGGCCAGGAGCGCCACGAAAAAAGCCGCGGCCAGAATGACGCCGCCCTGGAACCCACCGCCCGGCGTGAGATGCCCGTGCACCACGATAAAGATCCCAACCACCAGCAGCAGCGGAAACAACAGGTCGGCGCCGGCGCTCAGCACCAGCCCGCCGGGCGGATCGCGGCGGGCGTCCGCGCGCCGATGCCCCAGCACCAGGCTGGCGGCGGTGGCCGCCGCGAACAGAATGGACAGTTCGCCCAGGGTATCGAAACCGCGATAGCCGGCAAGGATGGCGGTGACGATGTTGGCGGCGCCGAGCTCGGGACCGGCGATCCGCAGATACTCGGCCCCGACCCGCATATCCGGATAGCCGAGTGCCAAGTCGGCACCGATCACCAGCAGCAGGAAGGCCATTCCAGCGGTCAAGACCAGGGAGGCAATGTTACGCATCGGCATCGCCCCCCGCCCCCGCGCGCGCTGACGGGGGCTTCAGTGCAACCGCGTCGCCGTCATCCAACTGCCACAAGCCGAGCCGACGCAAGGCCAGGGCCAGAATGACACCGCTCAGCCCGGCGCCGACCGCCGCCTCGGTCATGGCCACGTCCGGGGCCTGCAGGAGGACATAGAGCACGGACAACGCCAAACCGACCACCGAGGTGGCCGCCACCGCGGCGACGAAACTGCGCAGCGTCAACACCAGCACCGCGGCGACCAGCATCACCAACACGATCACCAAGGCAATCCAGGTGAGCATCGCCTTACCCCCGTCCGGTGCGATCGTCGTCGGCCAGACCGGGCGCCGCCTGCCAGGGCCGCACACCGGAACGGTAGAGCGCGCGGGCGATGGTGGACGAGGACACCGGACTGGTGAACAGGATGAAACCGGCGATGCAGACCAGCTTGGCCCACCACTGGGGCTGCAACAGGCCGATCCCGATCAGCACACCGATCGCCCCCAGGGTCGAGGCCTTGGTGCCGGCCTGAATGCGGTTGTAGACATCGGGCATCCGCAGAATGCCAAGCGCCCCGAGCAGAGTGAAGACCGCCCCGCCCAGCAACACCAGATCGGCGATGAACCGGATCATGAGCGATCTCCGTCGGCGCCGTCCCGCTCGCCGCGCGACCCACCGGTGCCGTCGATGGCGCGGGCGATGGCGACGATCGCGATGAATGACAGCACCCCATAGACCAGCGCCACATCCAGAAACAGCGGGTTGTCGAAAAGCAGCGCGAGCCCCGCGATCCCGGTCGTGGTGATCACCGTCAGGGTGTCGGAGGCCACGACCCGGTCCGGCGCCCGCGGCCCCAGCACCAGCCGCACCAAGGCCAGCAGCAGCGCCAGCCCGAGCAGCACGAAGGCCGCCGTCTCCAGTGGATTCAGCGTGATGGCGTAAAGGGTCATTTCAGGAAACCGCGGATGTGCCGTTCGAATGATTCGGAGATCGCCGCGGTCGCCGCGGCAAGATCGGTACCGGGCGAGCAATCGATCCAATGGACCAGCAGCCGATCGCCGAGCACGTCGATGGTCAGCGTGCCGGGGGTCAGGGTGATGCTGTTGGCGAGCAACATGCGCCCGAGCGACGACTGCAACCGCGTCTGCACCTCGACCACCCCGGGGCGGATCGGCAGGGACGGCGACAGCACCCGGCGCGCGACATCCAGATTGGCACGGAGCAAGGCCGCGAAAAACACCCAGAGATACCGGAGCAGATGCACCGGCGCGAGCGGCGAGAGGCGCACCCCGCCGAGGATGGCGAGCCGCGGGCCGGCGATCAGGGTCACCAGGACCGCGACCACGCCGCCCGCGATCAGTTCATCCTGACGCAGGGTTCCCGCGAGCAGGACCCACAACAGAAACAGCACGGCCATGGTGAAGAGATAATGGCCCAGTGTCGGACGCGGGTCGGCGCGGTGCTGTTCCACAGGGAGACCTCACAAGACCGGGCGAACCCCGGATCGGGCCACAACCAGGGGGCGCCGACGACAGCCAGGACCCCGACATGGCGGGGAGTATACCCGCGTCGGCCTAGATCGGCATCACCACGACCGGCGTTCCGGTCAGGGGGCTTTATCCACGGAAGTACACGGAAAGCACGGAATCCAATAAACCACGCATCAGTCCACCAATGCTTTAAGCAACGCATCCCGCCCGTCCTGATAGAACTCGATGTCGAGCTTCGTCGCCATCTCGTCCGACAGATCGAACAACTGCCGGCGACACGCCACGGGGAGCAACAACGACTTTGCTCCTTTCTCAACCGCCAACTCGGCCAGTGTCACGGCGTTGTGTATCGGCTCGATGATTCCGCCCAGGGTGACCTCGCCGACCACCACCAACCCGCCACGGACTGATTTTTTCAGCAGTGCGCTGGACAGCGCGATCAACGCCGCCACGGCGGTCTTGGCACCGGACCTGGCCGCGTCGAACCCCCGCAGTTGCACTGAGAATTCGTGGGCGCGCGGGTCTCGGTCTCCCACCAACTGCTGCGAGCGCGCATAGAGGTTCTGCTCGGCATACCGGATCGACTCCTTGAACGCCGCCGGCACCGGGTTGTTCAAGACCCTGACACCGCTGCCCGGCCCCTCGGTGACCTCCAGCCGGAAGAGGCCCGGATGCTCGTCCTGCCCGCCGGGGCTCAGGGTCCAGATCTGGCCGCACTCCAGTGGCTCGTCACCGATGCTGCTCTGACTTTGCAGTTCGGACGTCGCCACGAATTTCTCAACGCCCTCGGCGCCCATCGTGTAGCTGAAGTGCGTATTGCGGAACTCGGCGGCGCCAATGCGCTTCTGCTGTTCCTTGACGCGGCGCCGCACCTCCAGGGCGAGGCGCACCGCCCACTCCAGGTCCGCGTCGCTGACCGGGGCGCCGGCATCCGGATGCAACAGCTTGAGCAGCCCGCTGACGGTCTTGTTGACCGCATTGAGGTCCCGGCCGGACAGGGCACCACCCCAGAACACGCGCCCCTGCAGCACCGACACGCGACTGCCGTTGCGCAATTGGGTGAAACACTCCGACAGGAAGTCGCTCACCAGGCCAAAGTGCTCGGTGAAGAGGCCCGGATTCAGCTTGGGCAGGTCCCAGCCCGGCAGGTAACAGTGGATGCGGTCCATGAAGGCCGTGTCGTTGCGCATCTCGGGCGGCAGCGGCCCGAACAGGTGGCCGATGCGCTGCTGATGCTCCACGTCCACCTCGAAGTTGCCCACCAGGACCACCGAGCCGTCGGCGCGAATACTCTCCTTGCCGCGGGAGAACTCGCCACTCTCCATATAGCCCTTCATGATGTTGACACCGTCCTTCTGATCGAAGGAGACACCCGACACCTCGTCAAAGCAGACCACGTCGTACTGGCATACCAGGCCGCGCTGGCCCGTGGCGTTGTTGACGAACATACGCGCCACGGTGGCCTTACCGCCTGAGATCAGATGGGCATAGGGCGACACCTGCTGGAACAGGTGCGATTTGCCGGTACCGCGAGGCCCCAGCTCAACCAGGTTGTAGTTGCGCTCGACGAACGGCACCATGCGCAGCAGCAGCGCATCCTTGGCCCGGTCGGACAGGGTGCCAGGCTCGAAACCGACGCTGCGCAGCAACAGGTCGCGCCACTCGGAGGTGGAAAAGTCCTGTCGTCCCTTGGCCAGCACGTCCAAGACTTCGCGCTTGGACAACTGGATGGCGCGCAGGGAGTCGACGCCGAAGGGCCGCCCGCCCTTTTCCTGGGCGATCGAGGCGTCATAGCTCAGTGTCATCTCGGCGTAGAAACCGCCGGTGAGCATCCGCTCGTTGTCCGTGACCATCGCCGGGGTCAGTCGGACATCGGTCAGCCGCAGGCTGGGCAGGGTCGCGACGTACGAGTCGGTCCGCGCGTCCAGACGCGCCGTGATGATGTCGATGATCTTGACCGAGCCCGACTCGCGTGCGTGCGCCTTGAACAGCTCCTCCTCGCCCGCCTTCACCGTGCGGGAACCGAGTTGCCGCTGGACGATGTCCAGCCCCTCTTGAATCTCGGCCTCGTCCGTGGTCGCACAATAGCGACCCAGTAGGAACTCGACGACATAGGTTGGGACCGGAAATTGCCGGCTGAAGGTGCGGACCAGATCCTTGCGGACGACATAGCCCTCGAAAGCGTCCGCCGCTTTCCGATCCAGGTCGTCGAGTTGCATTACCGAGGTCCTCTTCTCGTTCGTCGTTCCGGCCAATCGAGCTCGCCGCGCGCGTCGTCAGGCCTGTGCGTAGTCAGGCCTGTGCGTCGTCAGGCCTGTGCGTCGTCAGGCCATCCTGGCCTGACATCTGTGCGTACTCAGGCCATCCTGGCCTGACATCTGTGCGTACTCAGGCCATCCTGGCCTGACATCTGTGCGTACTCAGGCCATCCTGGCCTGACATCTGTGCGTACTCAGG
>NZ_CAIZIZ010000576.1 GCF_903933125.1 uncultured Lamprocystis sp.
CGGCCCGCGGCCGCGACGGGCTGCCGCAATGACGGGTCGGCTGGCCGGAATTATGATCAAGGCCGCGGCGAAGGCGGCTTCCCGCACGATCCGCTCGTCGTCGATCAGGCGCATGATCTCATTGAAGGATCCCCAATAGACCGGCTCTGAACAATAGAGTCGGCCGCCGGGCTTGAGGACGCGATGGACCTCGGCCAAGGCTTGATCCTCGGCATCATTCGGTTCTTCCAGACCCAACAGCAGTCTTTGAGCAAGCGCGGCCCGCTGCGCCAGTGGAAGGGTGAGCGCCGTGGATTCTAGCTGCGAGAACGTCTTGGTGACACCTCGAAAAAACCAATAACCGGTAGCGATTCTGCCATTATTGTGCCAGCGGCTTGACCGGATTGAGTTCGCTAGGCCGCTCGGCCGTCCGCCGCAGCAGCGACTCGACGACCCAGCGCAGCGGGTCGGCGCGGCTGGGGAAGACGGAGACGGCGGTGAGCGCGTCGGTCAACAGGTTATTAGCCATTTCCTTGGCCTCGCTCAGCCCGACGACCGAGGGGTAGGTGGATTTGTCGAGTTCCTGATCGCGCCCGCGGGTCTTGCCGGTGACGGCGGTCTCGGCGATCACGTCGAGCACGTCATCCTGAATCTGGAAGGCCAGACCGACGCATTTGGCATAGCGGTCCAGGCGTTCGGCGTGTTCGACGTCCAGCGGACCGTCGGCGAGGATGGCAAGGCGGATGGCGGAGCGGATCAGGGCGCCGGTCTTGTGAATGTGGATGTGCTCCAGCATCACACGGTCGAGGTGCTTGCCCTCGGCCGCCAGATCCAGGGCCTGGCCGCCGGCCATGCCGCGCGAGCCGCTGGCCCGGGCGAGCGCGGCGACCATGCTGACACGTGCCGCGGCACTCAGGTCGTTCGCGTCGGCCAGGGTCTGAAAGGCGAGTGTCTGGAGCGCATCGCCGGCGAGGATGGCGGTCGCCTCGTCGAAGGCCTTATGGCAGGTCGGGCGGCCCCGGCGCAGTTCATCGTCGTCCATGGCCGGCAGGTCGTCATGGATGAGCGAGTAGGCGTGGATCAGTTCCACCGCCGCAGCGGGGCGGTCGAGCAGCGCCGGGGCGACGCCCAAGGCCTCGCCGGCGGCGTAGCAGAGCAGGGGGCGGATGCGTTTGCCGCCGTTCATGACGCTGTAGCGCATGGCCTCGTGCAGGCGCGCGGGCTCGATCTGTGGGGCGGGCAGGAGTTGGTCGAGCGTCGCCTGGACACGCGCGATGCAGCGTGCCCGAAAGGAGTCCAGTTCTGATTCACTCATGTGGGGTGCCGGGTGTCTTCGATGGAGGACTGAAGGGTTCGGGCTCGGCGTCGGGCCGGCCGTCGGTAAGGATGCGGACCCGCTGCTCGGCGGCCTCCAGGGCTTGGCGGCAGGCGCGGGTCAGAGAAACGCCGCGCTCGAAGGCGCCCAAGGATTCCTCCAAGGTCATCTCGCCCTTCTCCAGGGCGTCGACGATCGCCTCCAGTTCGCTCAGTGATTGCTCGAAGGGGGGCGGGGCGGTGGCTGCGGCTTTTTTCATTAGGTTTGCATCAGGGTTTAGAGCTACGGTAGCGTACCGCAGTTTGACGGTCAAACCGGCGAGCGCCTGCCGCGCGCCGCGTCTGCGTTATCACGCCCGATATCACCTAGGGCAAACCAGAGGGAAAACCGATCCGCCCATGACAGGCAATTACGACGCTTCAGCAATCGAGGTTTTGAGCGGCCTCGACCCGGTGCGCAAGCGCCCGGGAATGTACACCGATACCACGCGCCCCAACCATTTGGCCCAGGAGGTCATCGACAACAGTGTCGATGAGGCGCTGGCCGGTCACGCGCGGACCATCGAGGTGGTGCTCTACGCCGACGGCTCGCTGGAGGTCAGCGACGACGGCCGCGGCATGCCGGTCGATATCCACCCGGAGCAAGGGCTGCCGGGGGTGGAGGTGATCCTGACCAAGCTTCACGCCGGCGGCAAATTCGGCGGCGGCAGCTATAAGTTCTCCGGCGGTTTGCACGGGGTCGGCGTGTCCGTGGTCAACGCGCTCTCCAATCGTCTGGAGGTCTGGGTGCGCCGCGCCGGGCACGAGTACCATATGGCGTTCGCCCATGGCGACAAGGCGAGCGATCTGGCGCAGCTCGGCACTGTCGCGCGCGGGCGCAACGGCACCCGGCTGCGCTTCTGGCCGGACCCCAAGTATTTCGACACTCCGAAGTTCGCGCCCAAGCCGCTGATCCATCTGCTGCAGGCCAAGGCGGTGCTGTGCCCCGGGCTGACCGTGCGCTGGCGCGACGAGGCCGCCGGCGAGGCGCATGTCTGGTGCTATCAGGACGGGCTCCAGGACTATTTGCTCCAGACCCTGGGCGACTGCGAGACGGTGCCCGCCACCCCCTTCGTCGGCGATCTGGAGGGTACCAGCGAGGCCGCGAGCTGGGCCCTGGCCTGGGTGCCCGAGGGCGGGGAGCCGGTGGCCGAGAGCTATGTGAATCTGATCCCGACGGTGCAGGGCGGCACCCATGTGAACGGCCTGCGCAGCGGGCTCACCGAGGCGGTGCGGGAGTTCTGCGAGTTTCGCAACCTGCTGCCGCGCGGGGTCAAGCTGGCCCCGGAGGATGTGTGGAACCGGCTGGTTTACATCCTCTCGGTCAAGCTGATCGACCCGCAGTTCTCCGGTCAGACCAAGGAACGGCTGTCCTCGCGGGAGTGTGCCGCCTTTGTTTCCGGGGTGGTCAAGGACGCCTTCAGTCTGTGGCTCAACCAGCACACGGCGGAAGGCGAACGGATCGCTGAACTGGCTATCACCGCGGCCCAGGCGCGGCTGCGTGCCGGGCGCACCGTGACCCGTAAGAAAATTACCCAGGGTCCGGCGCTGCCCGGCAAGCTGGCGGACTGCACTTCCACCGATCCGGATCGCAGCGAACTCTTTCTGGTGGAGGGCGATTCGGCCGGCGGTTCGGCCAAGCAGGCGCGCGATCGGGAGTTTCAGGCGATCCTGCCGTTGCGCGGCAAGATTCTGAACACCTGGGAGGTCGATCCCGCCGAGGTCCTGGGCTCCCAGGAGGTCCACGATATCGCCGTGGCCATCGGCGTGGACCCGGGCAGCGATGATCTGACGCGGCTGCGTTTTGGCAAGGTCTGTATCCTGGCGGATGCCGACTCGGATGGTGCTCATATCGCGACCTTGTTGTGCGCTTTGTTTCTCAAGCACTTCCGCCGCCTGGTGAGCGAGGGGCATGTGTATGTGGCGATGCCGCCGCTGTATCGGATCGATGTCGGCAAGCAGGTCTACTACGCACTGGACGACGGAGAGAAGAAGGGTATCCTTGACCGCATCGCGGCGGAGCATCTCAAGGGGAAGGTCAACGTGCAGCGCTTCAAAGGATTGGGTGAGATGAACCCGGCGCAATTGCGTGAAACGACCATCCATCCGGACACCCGCCGGCTGGTCCAGCTCACCATCGAGACGGAAGATCAGAGCAGCGCACTCCTCGACATGCTGCTGGCCAAGAAGCGGGCCGCCGATCGTCGTGCTTGGCTTCAGGAGAAAGGTGACTTGGCGGAGGTCTAACGGTGCGGCTGAATTCTTCTGTCCGGGCTGAAGCGTAAGTTACCGAGGGCACAAAATATGCATCCATTTCAATTTGCCCACGCTGAGGGCGCCGACTGGCGTGTCATCGCAGACGACTGTCTGGACCGGCTCGGCCCGGTCCCGACCGGCGCCAATCTGGGTTTTCTCTATGTGACGGATTCGCTGGCGGATGAGCTCGGCGACTTGTTGGCCCATGTGCGCACCGCCACCGGGGTGCAGGCGTGGGTGGGGGCGGTGGGCATCGGCATCTGTGCGACCGGGGTCGAATACTACGAGGAGCCGGCCGCGGCGCTGATGCTGGGTGAGTTTCCGTCTGACGGTTTCGGCTCTTCGGGATCTCCGTAGGTTATGATATACTTATATTTCAGCATCTTGCGAGGTCTTGAAGGTCATCATGGACTCCAACAACGAGCCACTTAGACAAGCAATAGAGCTATTGCTAGATTTGCCCAATATCCAAGTGCA
>NZ_CAIZIZ010000577.1 GCF_903933125.1 uncultured Lamprocystis sp.
CCACCCTACAGAACTACAGAACCGGCCCCGCTGTAGGGTGGATAAGGCGCGCCGCTCGGTGTCAGGGACTCGGCACGCCGGTCGTGCGCGCTGCATCCACCAAGGGGCTGCGTGATGCTGCCCAAATTTGGAATTGCTGGGCCAGGGCGCAACGCTGGGGTACCACGCCGCCCCGTGATACACTGAGACCGTTCGGGACGACGCATGACGTCGTGACCACCCGCCGCGCCAAGGCCCGCATCCTTTAACACCGAAGACCTGCAAGCACGGCCGCGACAGCGACTGCATCAAGGTCGAACACCGCTTCCGCAAGCAGCCATGACTACTTCCAGCCGATCCACCGCCAACTTCATCAACGTCGGTGAACGTACCAACGTCACCGGCTCCGCCGTCTTCAAGAAGATGATCCTGAATGGCGATTTCGATGCCGCCCTGGACGTGGCGCGCAATCAGGTGGAAAACGGCGCCCAGGTCATCGACATCAATATGG
This sequence comes from uncultured Lamprocystis sp., assembly GCF_903933125.1. Classification (GTDB taxonomy): domain Bacteria; phylum Pseudomonadota; class Gammaproteobacteria; order Chromatiales; family Chromatiaceae; genus Thiodictyon. The sequence goes on from NZ_CAIZIZ010000577.1 coordinate 491, forward strand.
ACGAGGCGATGCTGGACTCCAAGGCGGCCATGGTCCGCTTTCTGAACCTGATCGCCGCGGAGCCGGACATCGCGCGGGTGCCGATCATGATCGACTCCTCGAAATGGGAGGTGATCGAAGCAGGGCTCAAGTGTGTCCAGGGCAAGGCGATCGTCAACTCCATCAGCATGAAAGAGGGCGAGGACGCCTTCCGTGAGCACGCCCGCAAGTGCCGACGCTACGGCGCGGCGGTGGTCGTGATGGCGTTCGACGAACAGGGTCAGGCCGACACCGAAGCGCGCAAGTTTGAAATCTGTCAGCGCGCCTACCGCATCCTGGTCGATGAGATCGGTTTCCCGCCCGAGGACATCTGCTTCGACCCCAACATCTTCGCGGTCGCCACCGGCATTGAGGAACACAACAACTACGCGGTGGATTTCATCGAGGCCACCCGCCGGATCAAGGCCCACCTGCCCCATGCCAAGGTCTCGGGCGGCGTTTCCAACGTGTCCTTTTCGTTCCGCGGCAACAACCCGGTCCGCGAGGCGATCCACTCGGTCTTTCTCTACCATGCCATCCGTGCCGGCATGGACATGGGCATCGTCAATGCCGGCCAACTGGCGGTCTATGACGACCTGCCCGCCGAGCTGCGCGACGCGGTGGAGGACGTGATCCTCAACCGCCGCCCCGATGCCACCGAGCGTCTGACCGACCTGGCCCCCAAGTACAAGGGCGACGGCTCGGGGATCGAGAACAAACAGGATCTGACCTGGCGTGAACAGCCGGTCGAGAAGCGCATCCAGCATGCGCTGATCAAGGGCATCACCGACTTCATCGAGGCCGATACCGAGGAGGCCCGCCAACAGTTGGGCAAACCGATCAACGTCATCGAAGGCCCGCTGATGGCGGCCATGAACGTGGTCGGCGATCTGTTCGGCGAGGGCAAGATGTTCCTGCCGCAGGTCGTGAAATCGGCCCGCGTCATGAAGAAAGCCGTCGCCTATCTCGAACCCTATCTGGAACAGGAGAAGTGCGAGGGCGACACCCAGGGCCGCATTCTGCTCGCCACGGTCAAGGGCGACGTGCACGACATCGGCAAGAACATTGTCGGCGTGGTTCTCCAATGCAACAACTACGACGTGATCGACATGGGCGTCATGGTCCCGGCCGACCGCATCCTCGCCAAGGCACGCGAGGTCAAGGCCGACATCATCGGGCTCTCCGGGCTCATTACCCCCTCGCTCGATGAGATGGTTCATGTCGCCAAGGAGATGCAGCGCCAGGGCTTCACCGTGCCGCTGCTGATCGGCGGCGCGACCACGTCCAAGCTCCATACCGCGGTCAAGATCGAGCCCCAGTACGCGCACCCGGTGGTGCATGTGAAAGATGCCTCACGCGCCGTCGGCGTGGCCGGCAGCCTGCTCTCCAAGGATCTTAAGCCCAACTATGTGGCGGCCATCCGCACCGAGTACGAGGAGATCCGCGTCCGCCGCGCCGCCCGCGACGAGGCGCGCGACCTGATCCCGCTGGCGCAGGCCCAGGCCAACCGGGTGCCGATCGACTGGGAGCATTACCAGCCGCCCACCCCGGCCGAGCCGGGTCTTCAGGTGCTGCGCGACATCCCGCTGGATGAGATCGCCGCCTATATCGACTGGACCTTCTTCTTCCACGCCTGGCAGCTCAAAGGGCGCTTCCCGCAGATTCTGGACGACCCCGAAAAGGGCGAGGAAGCGCGCAAACTCCACGCCGATGCGCTGGCCATGCTGCACCAGATCGTGACCGAACAATGGCTGTCCGCCCAGGCCGTGATCGGACTCTTCCCCGCCAACGCGATTGGCGACGACATCGTGGTCTATACGGACGAGACCCGAAGTGATGAGCGTCTGCGCTTTCACTTTCTACGCAAACAGGGCAAGCAGCCCCCGGGCCGGCCCAACGAGTGTCTGGCGGACTTCATCGCCCCGGCGGAGATCGGAATTCCGGACTATCTGGGCGGTTTCGCCTGCACCGCGGGCGCGGGAATCGATGCCCATGTCAAACGCTTCGAGGCCGATCACGACGACTATTCGGCCCTGCTGCTGAAGGCGCTCGCCGACCGCCTCGCCGAGGCTCTGGCCGAGTTGCTCCATCACCGGATCCGCACCCGGCACTGGCGGTATGCGCAGGACGAGGGTCTCGACACCGCGGCACTGATCGAGGAGCGATACCAGGGCATCCGCCCGGCCATCGGCTACCCGGCCTGCCCGGACCACACTGAGAAAGACCTGCTGTGGGAGCTGCTGGACGCGGAACGCCAGACCGGCATCTGGCTCACCGAGTCCAAGGCCATGGTCCCCACCGCGGCGGTCTCGGGGCTTTATTTCTCTCACCCCGACAGCCGCTATTTCGCCGTCGGCAAGATCAATAAAGACCAGGTGATCGACTATGCCGAGCGCAAGGGAATGCCGCTCGCCGAGATGGAGCGCTGGCTGGGACCCAATCTGGCCTATGACATTTAAACCGCGCCCAGCGCGGTATGCGATGTTGTTGGATGAGATCGGCCCGGCAGACTCGACGATTGCTGGAGCTGGCGCGGTTTAAATGGTCTCGACCTCAAAGCCGACCACCCCGCGCTGCTCGCGGCTGAATTCGATGCCGATCAGATGGATCGGCTGGCCCAGAGCGCGGTATTTCGCCGCATAATCCCGGTCCTTGAGCTGTTGCAGCGCCCGCCCGGCGGGTTCGAGTTCGACCACCTTGAACTCGAACAGCCAAATCCGGTCATTGAACTTCAGCGTCAGATCGACCCGGCCCTGGCGGCTGGCGTCCTCCGCCGTCAAGTCCAGGCCCAGCGCGGCCAGGTGGCTGTAGAACACACTGGCGTAATAGCCCTCGTAACGGGCGATGGGATTGACGGTATGCCATTGATAAGGGATTGCGGCGAACAGGCTGTCGAGATGCGCGCGCAGGCCGTCGAAATCCGCTGCCGCCAGGAGATCGTAGAGCCGGCTCGTCAGCTCGCTGGCCTGCCCCGGCTGGCCGATCAGCGCCTTGATCAGGCTATCGTTCAGCGCGCTCTCGACTTCCAGATTGGGATAACCCAGGGTGTATTCGAGCCGCGCGCCGATCCGCCGCGTGCCGGTGAAGGTGAGATAACCGGTCTGCCACAGCAGCGCCTCGGTGGCCAGATGATCCACGTCGAAGGCCGACAGCAGCGCTTCGTCGGCGCGCAAATGCGCGAGCCGTGGGGTGAAAAAGCCACGCTGCAGAAGGAGATCCACCAGAAAGGTCGGAGTGCCGGTTTCGAACCACCAGGTTCTGAATTCGCGTTCCTGAAACAGCAGTAGCAGATCGAAGGGGTTATACACTGCCGCGCCGGTCCAGTTGTAACCGTTGTACCAGCGGCGGATTTCGTCCCGATCGAGCCCAGGGAGTTCAGGGACGAAGACGGTGTCGACATCCTGCTCGGTATAGCCGCACAGGGCCGAATACTCGGCAGACACCGTGATGTCACGCAGATTGTTCAGCCCCGAGAAGATACTCACCTTGCTGAACTTGCTCACTCCGGTGATGAATAAAAAGCGGACATGGGCGTCATTGTCCTTGATGACCGAATACAGATTGCGCAGCCCGTCGCGGGTGGCGCGCGCGGTGTCGGGTTCCGTGAGATTGTCGAGGATCGGCTTGTCGTATTCGTCGACCAGCACCACCACGCGGTGGCCGGTGGCGGCATGGGCCAGCCGCAGCAGCTCCGCAAAGCAGGCGCCGCTCCCGGTTTCGGTGCAGCGCAACCCCAGCGCGTCCTGATTGATGCGCAGTTGTTCCCCGATCTTCTGCTCCAGTTCCGCGCGGCTGTGCACAATGCCGCCGCCGAAGCTGATCCGGATGACCGGATAGCGGGTGGTCCAGTCCCAGTGCGGATGGATCAGCAGTCCCCGGAACAGTGCCTCGTTACCGGCGAAGAGTTCCCCCAAGGTATCGAGCAGCAGCGAGGCGCGGGCGCGACAGAAAATAGTGGGTGCCCTCGTCGGTCAACTGCCGGATGAAGCCGGTCTTATCGACATAGTAATGATCGTCCACACGGATCTTGGCGAAAGTCTGGATGCCGATCGGCAGTCTGCGGCGGTGCATGGCGGGCCTCGGAAGCGGGGACGCGGGTCGTCGGAGGTCAGGGTAACGGGTTCGCGGCAACCTGTCATGATCCGGATTTATCCACAGATGTCACAGATGTTCACAGATGAAGACCCCGTAGGTCGGG
>NZ_CAIZIZ010000578.1 GCF_903933125.1 uncultured Lamprocystis sp.
CCGGCCGCGACGGGCTGCCGCAACGACGGGTGGCCGGAATGATGATCACGGCCGTCGCGGCTCCACAACACCGCCACTCAAGCCGCGCGGGTACGATCGATCCAGGAGATGACGGTGCGGTGCAACTCTTTGAGACCGAGCGGCTTGCTCAGATAGTCGTCCATGCCGGCCTCCAGGCAGCGTTCCCGGTCGCCCGGCATGGCCAGTGCCGTGAGCGCGATGATCGGTATGCGCCGCAGTGCCGGGTCTGTGCGCAGGCGTCCGGTGGTCTCCAGCCCGTCCATGACGGGCATCTGGACATCCATAAGTATCAGATCGGGATGTTGCTCGCGGGCCAGCGCGATGGCATCGCTGCCATTACCGGCAGCGAGGACCTCGCAGCCTTTGATCCGGAGATAGGTCGACAGCATCTCCAGCACACTTTCATTGTCCTCGACCAGCAGAACCCGCGGACGCCGCGGCGACGGCGCATTGGCGTCCGCGTCGTGGTGTGCGTCCGGCTCCTGTGGGAGTTGGTCGGCGGTCTGCGCCTGCGGATTCCAGGGCAGGACGATCTCGAAACGACTGCCCCGCCCGACGTCGCTCTGCACCTCGATTCGGCCGTGGTGAAGCTCCGCCATCGCGGACGCGAGCGCCAATCCGAGCCCACTGCCGTCATGCTGGCGCGCGGGCCTGCTGTCCAACTGGACGAAGGGCTGGAATAGACGGTCGAATTGGTCGGCGGGGATGCCGATGCCCGTGTCCCAGATGCCGATGCGCACCTCTTGCAGTTGCACGTTCGCGGTAACATCCAACCCGATCGCTCCACCCGACGGCGTGAACTTGACCGCGTTACCGAGCAGATTGACCAGCATCTGCTTGAGTCGGCGGCTGTCGCCCCGCACCAGACAGGCTCTGGGGTCGAGGGTCGTCGAGACGGTCAACGCCTTGCACTTGGCCGCGGGGCCGATCAGCCGCAGACTGGCGTCACAGAGTTGGGTCACGGACACCTGATCCCAGTGGAGCTGCATCTGCCCGGAAGCCACCCGCGACATATCCAGGATGTCATTGATCAAATCAAGCAGATGGGTCCCGTTCTCATGGATGATGTGGACGGCCCGGTCCTGCTGCTTGCTCATCTGACCGAGCAAGCCGTCGGCCATGGTCTCGGAAAGCCCGAGGATGGAGGTGAGTGGGGTCCGCAGTTCATGACTCATGGCCGCGAGAAACTCGTCTTTCGCACGTGCCGTGCGAGCCAACGCCGCGTTGGCGCGGTCGAGCTCCAGCGTACGGCAACGCACCCGTTCGGCCAGTTGGGTGCGTTCCTGCGCCAGCGCGTCATGCGCCATGCGTAAGGCCGCTTCCGCATCCTTGCGTGCTGAAATGTCGAAGAAGGTGACGACTGCGCCCACCAGCGTGCCGTCCTGATGGATGGGGTTGGCCTCGTATTCGACGGGGAACCGGCTGCCGTCCGCCCGCCAGAAGACCTCGTCGTCGACTCGCGCGGCGATTCCTTCGCGATAGGTCACCGCGGCCTGGCAGCGACTGACGGGATAGTGGGTGCCGTCGGCCTGTGAATGGTGCACGGTCTCGTGCATATTGCGGCCATGGAGATCATCCGGCGTCCGGTAGCCGAGCATCCGGGCGGCGGCGGGGTTGCAAAAGGTACAGCAACCCTCCCTGTCGACCCCATAGATGCCCTCGCCGGTCGACTCCAGAAGCAGCCGGAAGCGGGCCTCGCTCTCACTCAGACGCTTCAGGGCACCGGTCACGTTCTCCTGCATCGTCTTGAGCGCGGCCAACATTTGCGCGGGCTCATCGCTGCCGCTCACCTGTATGGGGGTGGAGTAATCACCGGTGCTGACCCGGCGTGCGACCACCGTGGCCATGGCGATCGGCTGTCCGATGGTGCGATCGATCAGCCACAGGAGAAAGATGACCGCGGCACTCATGACCCCGACCATCAAGACCAGGATCTGCCGCTCCAGGGTCCGCGTCGCGTCGTCAATCGCGGCCAGGGTTCGTTGTTTGTGGTCAAGCACGTCAGCCACAATCTGATCGATCAGGTCGGTCGGCTCCCGGTCGATGCCGCGCACCCGTCGATCGACTTCGAGTTGCGAACTCGGCTCCTGCGGGCGATAGAATGCGAGCGCGGCGCGGTAGTCCTCGCCCAGGCGCCGATGCGCCTCCAGAAAGCGGCTGGCGGTCGCGTGCGACTGGCCATCGCCGGCCAGTAACCGGATCAGTTGACCCAGTGTCTCACGCGTACGCGACTCCTCCTGCTCAAAGCGAACGAAATAGTCATCGAAAAGACCGGCTTCGGACCCTCGCAGCAGGATATTTTTCCACTCCTGGACCTGCTTCTTGAACTGAACCTGCGTCACGAGTGCGGTAGTGACGATCAGTGAACTGGTCTCGCGAAGCCTCGATTCCCGGGCGGATGCCTGAGTCAGCAAGGAGAACCCATGAAGACCGACAGTCAGATTGACGAACAAGATGGAAATCAGCCCGGCGGCGAGCTTGGTTCGAATGTGCATAGAGTGCCGGTAGTGAGTGAGACGGTCTTGATCAGCGTTCCGGTCGCTGTTGATCGCGTTGGACATGCGAAGTCATGCGGTTGTCACATCCGTCTGCGATGCTCTGGGTTCGCGACCACAGACCCGGAGACGGCTACATTGGAACGCTTTGCTGACGAACTCGACCTTGCGCAGTGTCGTATCGACCAAGTGACAGAACTGGCAATCGCCGCGATTCGCGCGCGCACGAGCCTCGCCCCAGGTCGGGAAACCTGCCTCGACTGTGGTTGCGAAATTCCCGCGCGGCGCTTGATGCACGTGCCGAACGCGACCCGCTGCACGCGTTGTCAGGAGCGACATGAGCGGCTTCAGTAGCGGTTTGGAACCTGCAACTCGGGGGGCAGCACCGCGCGCTCATAGTCCGGGTTGAAGACCCGCTCGGGCAGGGTGATCTCCTCGTGAGGGACGTCCTCATAGGGGATCTGTTCGAGTAGGTGATGGATGCAGTTGAGCCGTGCGCGCTTCTTGTCGTTGCCTTCGACGATGAACCAGGGCGCCTCGGGGATGTTGGTCCGCGCGAAGGTCTCTTCCTTGGCCTTCGTATAGAGTTCCCAGCGAACCCGCGACTCAAGATCCATGGGGCTCAATTTCCATTGCTTGAGCGGGTCATGTATCCGGATCAGGAAGCGTAACTGCTGTTCCTCGTCGGTGATCGAGAACCAATACTTGATCAGGCGAATGCCCGAGCGGACGAGCATCCGCTCGAACTCAGGCACGTCCTGGAAGAATTGTTCCACCTGATCGGGCGAGGCGAAGCCCATAACGCGTTCCACGCCGGAACGGTTATACCAGGAGCGATCAAACAGCACGATCTCGCCGCCGGACGGCAAATGCGGCACGTAGCGCTGGAAATACCACTGGGTCCGCTCGCGCTCAGTCGGCTTGGTCAGCGCCACGACCCGACAGACCCGCGGATTGAGACGCTGGGTAATCCGTTTGATGACACCGCCCTTGCCCGCCGAATCCCGCCCTTCGAAGATCACCGCCACCTTCTCACCGGTGTGCTCCACCCAGTCCTGCAGCTTGATGAGCTCGGCCTGCAGTGTCAGCAACGCCTTGAAGTAGGTCAGGCGGTCCAGGGTCGCCGGATGTTTACTCTTGTAGAGCCGACGCAGCTCCATGGAGATCGCCGGCTCGGACAACTCCAGTTCGTAGTCTTCGTCTAAGGCATCCTCCAACTCAGCCTTGATCCAATCCATGCCGTCGAATTGCTTCTCATCAATGCTCATTCGGTTGCTCCGGTCCTAATGGGGGTTGCAGGCGGTGCGGCGGCGGCACCGTCCCAGGATCGCATCATCCCAAGCACCGGACTCGATCAAGATTCCGGCCGCTTGGGTTCGCCGGATGCGTAGTCAGGCCATCCTGGCCTGACACCGTCAGGGCTGGAAGCCCTGACTACGCATGCCGTTGGCCGGGATTACGATCAAGGCCCAAGCACCGGTCCGCCTGCCATTGCCATGACAACACTGTATCATCGTCCCTGACGCCAATTTGTGACGGTTTCGTTTCGCCTCATGCCCTTTGCCCACGACTTCCCTTTCGATCCCGGTTACGGCTACAGCCTGGATGACCTGCTGGCGGTGGAGCCTCCGCCCGAGCCGGCCGATTTCGTCGCGTTCTGGCGTGCCCGCTATGACCGCGCGACGGCGGTCACGCCCAACCCACGGTTGCGTCCCTCGGCCGATGCCCACCCGCGCTTCCGGGTTTACGACTTGGAATACGACTCGACCGACGCCTTTCCTATCCGCGGCTGGCTCCTGACACCCACCGCCGGACCGCCGCAACGCGGTTTCGTGCTGGGTCACGGCTACGGCGGGGTCGACCGGCCGCCGCTCGACCTCCCCCGTGACGATGGCGCCTACCTGATACCCTGCTTCCGGGGCCTGAGCCGCAGCCGTCGGCCGCCGATTTCCGACGACCCCTCCTGGCATGTGCTCCATGACATCGATCGGCGGGATCAGTACATCCTGGGCGGCTGCGTGGACGACCTCTGGACCGGGATCTCGGCTCTGCTCGGGCTCTTCCCCGAACTGGCCGGGCACCTCGGTTACCTGGGCATCAGCTTCGGCGGCGGTATCGGGGCCATGGCCCTGGCCTGGGATCACCGCGTCAGTCGTGGTCACCTCAACGTGCCCAGTTTCGGCCACCAGCCCCTGCGCCTCACCCTGCCGAGCGTCGGCAGCGCCGCTGCCGTCCAGCGTTACGCACGGACCCGGAGCGACGTGCAAACAACCCTGGCGTATTACGATGCAGCCGTCGCCGCCAGGCACATCCGTCAACCCGTGCACCTGGCAGCCGCCCGGTTCGATCCGGCCGTCGCACCGCCTGGGCAGTTCGCGGTTTACAACGCCATCCGCGGAGACAAACGCCTGTTCGTTCTGCCGGCCGGACACTTTGATTATCCGGACCGGGCGCGGCAGGAACGGAATCTGTTGGCCCAGCTGTGGGCCTTCTTCGGGCCGCTCTGACTTCGGTTCACGGTATTGCAACCTTGGAGGACTAGAATCCGGCTGTTTCCGCTTGAGATATCCACCCGGCAGGTCATCATGAATCGCGAATACCATCGTTGGTACAGCGCCCGGCTCGGCCGGGACATGGAGCTGTTGGTCTTTGGTCATGCCGGGGCCAAGGTGCTGGTGTTTCCCACCCGCGACGGACGCTTTCACGAATACGAGGACCTGCGTCTGGTCGAGGCCCTGGGCCACAAGATTCAGGCTGGCCAACTGCAAATCTATTGCGTGGACAGTGTCGACTGGGAGTCGTTCTACTGCGATTGGTGCCACCCCGCGGATCGCATCCGCCGCCACTGCGCCTTCGAGGACTACATCCTCAACGAAGTGCTGCCGCTGATGGCGACCAAGAATCGCCATCCTTGCACCATTGCTCACGGGTGCAGCCTGGGAGCCTTCCATGCCGTCAATATCGCGCTGCGCCATCCCCATCTCTTTCAGAAAGTCGCGGCCTTCTCCGGGCGCTATGATCTCACCCTGAATGTCGACTGCTTCCGCGACCTGTTCAACGGGCACCGGGATGAACTGATCTACTTCCATACCCCGGCGCACTATCTCGCCAATCTCCACTGCCCGGAGCGGCTCGCCGCCCTGCGGCGCATGGACATCGTGTTGGTGATCGGCGACCAGGATCCTTTCCTCGACAACAATCGTTACCTGAGCCGGTTGCTATGGGAGAAGGGCATCGGGCACGCCCTGCACGAGTGGCAGGGACGCGCCCATCGCGGCCATGATTGGCGGCACATGGCGCCGCTGTACGTGTGAGGGTTTAACTCGTTTTCTTTCTCGTTCCCACGCTCCAGAGTTTGGGCAAGTATTCTTGTGGGTTGGGCTGAGGAACGAAGCCCAACGAGCAGCCAAACGTAAGGCGCGGAAATGTTGGGGTTCGTTCCTCACCCCAACCTACGGCATTGCGATGTTTTCGGGTTCGGAGCGAATACTTTCACAATCTCTCCAGCGTGGGAATGCCTTCCGGCCGCTCCAGCGGCCGGTGGCGCCACGTGACGGCTTCCGCGTGGGAGCCGGATCGCAAGCTAAACAAGTCCATTAGGGAACGCCCTTGGCGTCTCGGTCGTTGTCGTTGCTTAACCTTTGGCTTGTTACCTACCCCCTCACTGCAATGCCGGAAGTGCCCCCTCGGCGGTACCGATATACCCGATTGCCGCTTTCTTGCGATCACCCCACTGCGCATTGATCTTGCTGACGACCTCGGCCTTGTCGACACCCTGATAGGCTTTGATGCTCTCGTCACCGGGATGTTGGAAGTTGGCCATGAGATAGGCGTGACCATTGTAGTCGGGCGCCAGCGTCAGGCCGGTCACCTCAGCGGCCATAGGTACCGACAGGATGCGCGCAAGCTTACGGGTATCGATGTTGAAGGCCCAGAGGTAGTTGTTGTTGCGCCTGCCGGTGTCCTCGCCAATGAACAGCGTGCGGATCGCATCGGCATAGACGATGTTGTCCGGACCGCAGCTCCGGTCCTGGCTGCACGCATTACCTTCGGCATCCAGGTTGTCCTTGCCGAGCCATCCGCCGGTCAGTTCGGGGATGGGGGCCAGGCTGACGCCGACATAGGCGCTGTCGATCGGGGTGCCGCGGGTGTCTTGTTGGCCCTCGGCGGTCGCCATCTCGAAGACCATGCCGCCGTCGTTGGGTGACAGCCGGATCGCGCCCTGCGTGTCGACCATGCCCGCCTCGACGCGCGAGATCGTGAGATAGAACCGCTTGTCGGTCGGGTTGTAGGCGATGTATTCCATCTTGGAGAATTCAGTGGTGGCACCCAGGAGGGCGGCGTAGCGGCGGGTCTCAAGGAAGGCGGCGGCCTGCGCCACGTCGAAGGCGGTGCTCGACTTGAGTCGGAGCCACTCGGTGCCGTTATAGGTCAACACTTTGGTGAAGCTGGGATCCTTCGGGTCGGTCTCGGCCACATCGAAGAGGTCGCTGAAACGAATCCCGCGATCGACGATGGCCTTGATCTCAGCGTCGGTCGCATGACCAAGGCGTACCCATTGCAGGTTGAAACGATCACCGTCGGCCGCGCCGGCCGGGGCGAGTTTGGCCGCATACAGGGTCCCGGCCGAGAGATCCTGCGCCTGATCGGCGACGAACATGAAGAGCCCGGTGTTTTTGCCGTCGTCGCCGCCGATCGCGGTGCGATCGTCCGCGGCCATGATCTGCATCTCGCGGGCATAACGGCCGGCGGCGGCGTGCTTGACCACCCGCGCGGTGCCGTCCGCGGCCACGGTGATCTCGGGCAACAGTCCGTAATGGTAGGGGTTGGCGGCGGCCGGATCGCCGAAATAGGTGCGGCTGAAACTCGCGATGTCGGTCTTGTCATCCGAGCCTTCGGCCTTGACGCCCCCGCCGCGGACCTTGGCATCGGGCTCATACTCCTCGGAACCGACGTGCGTATTCCACCGCGAGAGGGTGGCACCACAATGGATCCAGCCGCCATGGACTGCGGAGAAGTCGATGGCTTGATAGTGCTTGGCGGTCAGCCGACCGCTCGCCGGGTCCTGATCGAGCAGGGTCAGCCCGACAGTGGCGGGCAGCTTGGACCAGAACGAGCCGGTGCTGCTGCCGTCATTCGGGGGTAATTCACGGAACTCGAACTGGGTGACCAGCGCCAGCGGATGGCCAGTCGCGCCGGGTACGGTCAGACCCGCGATCTGCATGAGCGAGGTCCCGTCCGGACTGTCGGAGGCCAACTGACCGTCCCGGTCGGTCAGCGGTGCTCCAGCCGCAGTGAACAGCCCGCCGACCACCGCGTCGCCGACGCGGTCGGTGGTGGCGAAGATCTGGTGGTAGCTCAGCGGAACAGCCGTCGTTTGACCGTCGGCACAGGTCATCTGCAACGTGGCACGGGTATAGATGTCGGCCTTCTCGTCGGCGGTGGCCGGCGCCGGCATGCCGGTGAATTCGACCTTGGCCGGCGGTGCACCGCCGGGACAGACTGCCGCGACCGGCAATGAGCACAGGGACGCTATGGCGAGCGAGAGGGCACGGATACGCATAAGAAACTCCCGAATTGAACGCGATCTGCGGTCAATCCTAACGCCAGGTCTTCGTCCGCGGGTTACAGGAGTATGACTTTTGGACTGAACGGGCCTCGGCCCGCCCCGGCCACCTCCTGGACTGCACGACCGTCCGCGACGCCTCCCGCCAAAGATCGCGGCCTGATCCAAAGGCCCGCGGTGCGGTCCTCACCCGCTGCGTGGGCGCCTAAGTTCGTTAGCGCACGGAAAGCAGGACCACTTCGGCCTAGATTAGGCACTCAACGGCGCCCTCCACTCATCAGGTCATAGGGACCATTGCGGATATCACCGGATATCCCGCCGCCCCCTGGCCCGCTTCGGATAGGGGCGAAGCACCGGTCGAATCTTTACCAATCCTTTTCTCTCAGGAACGCCCATCCGCAACAAGCCGGAAGGCAAATACCGGAAGCGCGGCGCGGGTCTCGACCGACCTGGTCGCAAACCGATCGGGCTCGGAAGCCGGAATCGATCGTCATCAACTGGAGTACTCATCATGAATCTCGACGTCACCAACCCCAACATCGGCAACACTGACCGCCTGATCCGCTTCGCTGTCGGCATCCTCCTGATCATCGGCGCCGTTCGCGGCGGCAGTTGGCTGGCCGGACTGATCGGCGCGGTCGTCATCGGCACCGCTTATCTGCGGTTCTGCCCGGCCTACACCCTGTTCCACTTCAGCACCAACAAGGACGTTGCCCCTGCGGCCAAGTAAGCCGCGGGGTCGCCCACCGACCGGGCCGCCAGGCCCGGCCGGTGGCTATCAATCAATCCGCCCACACCCCCTTCCCTGGGCATGCGCAATGGCGCTCATGCTCGGCCTCCCCTTGATGATCCTGCTCAGCCTGTTGGCGAGCGGCCTCCTGCAGCGCCGGGATGTGCTTCAGCACGGCTATTCGAGTACCGCATTCGTCACCGGGACGGCACGGAGCGTCGGCTGTTGGAGCAGGGCCAAGGGGTCTTCGACGCGGCCCAGGGCCTGATTGCCTTCGAAGGCTTCGTCACCGAAGTCATCGGGGCCATCAATACCTTCAGCGACATCACCGCGCGCCGGCAGGTCGAGGCGGAGTTGCGCGCACATGAGCGTGAGTTGCAGACCCTGACCGATCACTCACCCGACATCATCGGCCGCGTCGACCGGCAATTGCGGCACGTCTTCGTCAGTCGGGTCATCACCCGCATCACCGGCAAGGCGGTCGAGGAGTACCTGGGCAAGACCAACGACGAGCTGGGCTATCCGCCGGACCTGTGCGCGCTCTGGTCGGCCCACTACAACGCGGTTTTCCGCACCGGGCAGCCGCGTGAACTGGAGTTCGAGTCGAGATGCAGTTGCGCAACCTCAAGACCGGCGCGCTGGTGGATGTCAGCCGCCACAACATCCTGATCAAGAACCCACAGACGGGCGAGCCCTGGTGCTATGCGACGGTCACGCGCGACATCACCGCGCGTAAACTGGCCGAGGACGCGCTGCGCGAGGCCAACCGCCGCAAGGAGGCGTTCATCGCGATCCTGGCCCATGAGCTGCGCAACCCGCTCGCCCCCATCCGCAACGCCGTCGAGATGCTCAAGCTCATCGGTTCGCCCGATCCGACTCAGCAAGCGGCGCGGGACATGATCGACCGGCAGGTGCGGCATCTGACCCGCCTGGTCGATGACCTGCTGGACGTCAGTCGCATCAACCAGGGGCGGCTGCAACTGCGCCGGGAGCCGGTCGCGCTGGGGGCGGTCCTGGAGCAGGTGCTGGAGGTCGCCCGGCCCCAGTTCGCCCGGGCCGGGCACCAACTCACCGCGACGCTGCCGCGCGAGCCGATCATGCTCGAAGCTGACCCGGTGCGGCTGGCACAGGTGTTTCAGAACCTGCTCGATAACGCCTGCAAATACAGCGAGCAAGACGGCGCGATTTGCTTGACCGCCGAGCGCGCGGGGACGCAGGTGGTGGTGCGGGTCGCCGACCGGGGGATCGGCATCGCGCCGGAGGATCTGCCGCGTTTGTTCGAGCTGTTCGTGCAGGCGGGCGCGCCGTCCGGGCAACTGCCGTCCGGGCTCGGCATCGGTCTGGCGCTGTGCCGGGGGCTTACGGAACTGCACGGCGGCACGATGGAAGCGCACAGCGCCGGTCCCGGTCAGGGCAGCGAATTCAGCGTGTTGCTGCCGGCGTTGCCGGCGTTGCCGGCCGCGCCGGTGGTCCCGGCGGACCCGCCCGCACCGCAACCGACCGGGCCGGCCGCCCCGGTGCGCGTTTTGGTCGTGGACGATAACGTCGACAGCGCCGAGTCGCTCGCCTTTCTGCTGGGGGCGATCGGATACGCCGTCACCACGGCGCACGACGGTCTGGCGGGGGGCGAGGCGGCGGCGCGCGAGCGCCCGGAGATCGTGCTGCTCGACCTGGGGATGCCCCGGCTTGACGGCTACGGTGCCTGTCGGCGTCTCCGCGAACAACCCTGGGGGCGGGCCATGCGGATCATCGCCCTGACCGGTTGGGGCCAGGCCGACGACCGGCGGCGGATCCAGGAGGCCGGGTTCGACCTGCACCTGGTCAAACCGGTCGAACTGTCGGTCCTGCTTGGGGTGCTGGCCGACACCGCGAACAACAAGACGTCATCGCCGTCCTGAGCGTCGCGCCCTGGCGCATCTTCAGCTACGTCCGGTTATCACGTCCGATGGCTATATTGAATCCGTGGTTGTCGTAACGACGGGCTCCGGTGGGGCCGATCAGCGCATAGACCCCGTCGGCGACCGGGGTCGGGGTCAGCTCGAAGGCGAGGGCGGTCAGGCACGCGGTGGACGCACTCAGGTTTCCGGTCGATCCAGCGCGGCATCGTAACGCTTACGCGCAAGATTCGCCGCGGCGTCCGCCGGGCACGTCAGGTCCGGCAGCACGAGCGCCAGTTCGTCCCCGCCCAGCCGCGCCAGCGTGTCGCCGTCCCGCAGCGCGGCGCGTAGTCGTCGGGCGACGCCGATCAATAAGGCGTCCCCCACGTCATGACCAAAACGGTCGTTGACCTCTTTGAACCCATCGCCGATCCCTGCAGCAGGCGATGGGCGTACTCCATCCGCTCCTGGCGGTCACCGTGCAGGCGCCGTTCGTCTTCCGCCAGACCCTGGGTCAGGTCGTAGATCCCGGTGGTCAGGCGATCAGCGGCGGCCTCGGCCTCGATCAGATTGAAAGCAACAGCGTTCAGCGTCGCTCGAAATCCAGATAGGCGCGATTGATGTTGGATCGGTGCAGCTCGGCGAAATTGTCCAGGTGGCTGAACCGCGAGGCATCGGCCAGGCGGGCGACGACCTCGTCGATCGGTTCCCAATTGGCCTGTGCGGTTCCCACTTCAGTGACCAGCCAGTCCAGGTAGTCGCCGGTGTCGCGGCGCGCCTTGGCCAGGTCGCACACCTGTCCGTGGCCGGGGACCAGAACGTGCGGCTCAAGATCCTCCATCGCGCGGAAGGCATCGCGCCACGATTGGACATGGCTCTCCGGCAGCACGCCCAACAGGCGGTCGACATACACCAGGTCACCGGTGAACAGCACCCGCTGCCGCGGCAGCCAGAGGACCGCATCGCCGGGGAAATGGGCGTCGCCCAGGTCGATCAGTTCGAACGCGACGCCGCCGAGCGTCAGGGGTTCGCGCGGCCCGGGCAGAGGCGCGGCGGCGGTCACCGGCCGGGTTCCCGTCAGGCGGTCCTTCAGAACGGGCTCCAGCGTGCTCAGGTGCTGGGCGCCAAAGGCCCGCTGCGTGTCCACCGTGCGCTGGAGCGCGATGAGTTGCGCCCCCTGATCGGCGAAATACCCGTTGCCGAGCCAGCGATGATCCTGGCTGCCGGTGTTGATGACCCAGCGCACCGGCTGATCGGTGACCCGGCGGATGGCCGCCGCAACCAGGGCGGCACCCTGGCTGGAGGCGCCTGAATCCACCAGCACTACGCCCGCGTCGGTGACCACGAAACCCAGGTTGTTATTGAGTCCGTGGTTGTCGTAACTCCGCGCGCCGGTGGGGCCGATCAGCGCATAGACCCCGTCGGCGACCGGGGTCGGGGTCAGCTCGAAGGCGCGGGCGGTCAAGGCCCCGCTCAACAGCAACAGGACGATCAGCGGACGGAACCAGGAAGAAAGGCATCGGGGCATGGGTAGACTCGGTTTCAGGAGGCGGCAGGCCGCCCGGAGTTTTCAATGTACGGCAGGCGCTCAGCCCATACCATCACTCGACGGCTCGGGATTGCCGCGGACAGCGCGCCAGCGCCCCGACCAATGCCACTTCTCCCAGTGGCTTCAGCAGATGCTCATCGAAGCCGGCCGCCCGGGTGCGCTCCATGTCTTCGGGCTGTCCGTAGCCGGTGACCGCGACCAGGCGGGCAGCGCGTCCGGCCGCGGTCGCGCGCAGGCGGCGCCCGACCTCGACGCCGTCGATGCCGGGGAGTCCGATGTCGAGCAGGATGAGGTCGGGGCGCAGGCGTTCGGCCGCCTCCAGCGCGGCCATGCCATCCTGCACGGCTTCGACCCGGTGGCCCAGGAGTCTCAGCAAGAGGGTGCAGGCCGCCGCTACGTCCGGATTGTCCTCGACCACCAGAACGCGCCTGATGGCCTGATGTTGCGGCGGGGCCTGCGGCGGTGCGGTCGTGTCCGGCGCGTCCGCGAGCGGCAGGCGGACACTGAAGGTGCTGCCCTGGCCGAGGCCGGGGCTGGTTGCGGCGATACTTCCGCCGTGCAGTTCCGCCACCCCCTTGGCCAGCGGCAGCCCCATCCACAGACCGCCGTCGTGGCCGCCGTTCTCGGCCCGTTCGGCCCGCGCGAAGGGCTCGAAGAGCCGCGGCAGGCGGCGGGGGTCCAGGCCCTCGCCCTGGCCATGGACCTGGATGACGGCGGTGCCCTGATCCACCCCCAGCGTCAGCGACACCGGGCTGGCTGCCGGGCTGAACTGACTGGCGTTGCGCAGCAGGTTGACGAGCATCTGGGCCAGCCGCACGGGGTCACCATCCAATTGCACGGCGGTGTCGGGAAGCTTCAGGTCAAGGCGTTGCCCGCGGTCCTCCAGGAAGAGTTGTGCCTGTTCCGCGGCCTCTTCCATGACCGTGCGCAGATCGCATGACCGTTTGACGAACTGCATGGTACCGCGGCCGATGCGGGCGACGTCGAGCAGGTCATCCACCAGGCTGGTGAGATGGGTGACCTGACGATTCAGGACTTCCGCCGACCGGCCGAGCCGTGCCGGGTCGCCGGTCGGCGCGAGCCGCAGGCCCTCGGCGATATAGCGGATGGCGGCCAGTGGATTCCTGAGTTCATGACCGAGCATGGCGAGGAAGCGATCTATACGCTCACCTTCCTCGATGATTTGGGATTCGGCCGCTTTGGCCAGGCTGATGTCGCTCAGGATGATCAGGCACTGCTTCGACTGGTGCTCCTGATCCGCTCCGGTGGAGAGTGCGAGTCGAACCCAGCAGTCGGCGCCGTCCGGCTGGCGCAGCCGCAGTTCGCAGGTCTGCCGCTCGCCGGTTTCGAGCAGATGATGTCGGCAGTGGTAGAAGCTGTCCTGATCCTCGGGGAGGATGAACGCGGACAAGGGCCGGTTGATGAGCGTGCCGCGCGGGAGCCCCAGCAGCGTGGCGGCGGCGAGATTGGCCTCGCGGATCAGCCCCCGGTCGGTGAGTGTGACATACCCCGCGGGGGCCAGGTCGTAGAGATCGAAATAGCGCTCTCGCGCGATCTCCTGGGCGCGCCGCAGTTCTTCGTTTTGGATTTCCAGTTCAATCTGATAGACGCGCAGATCATGGATCAGCCGGTCAAGATCCAGGGGCGTGAGTCCCGGCGGAACGGCGGACTCCAGGCTGCGCAGATGCTCCTCCGCGCGTTGGCGCAGGGCGGCGCTGCACGTGACAGCGGTGTCGGACAGGTTCACGAACGGGGTATCCGTGCTGTCCCGGTCATTCGGGTCGCTGGTCACCAGTATGTTCCGGAAGCTGACTGATCAATGGGTTCGACGTGGAATCCGCGTCGCTTCCGCGTGCGCCCCCGGTGATGTCCGCGAAGGCAAGCAGGATGACTCCCGACTTGCCGGCCGCAGGAGCCAGCGGGCTGGCGTTGAGCCGTCCGATGCGAGGGAAACCGTTACTCACTTCATAGTTGTCGATGGTAGTGCCTTGTCCGCGGATGTCCATGAGTAGTTTCCGCAGTGCCGGAATATTCCATTGATCGCCGCCCAACTCGTGCAGCAAGCGGCCCTGGGTCTCCGCGGGCGTCACCCGGAACAGATGATAGAAGGCCGCATTGGCGCAGACCACGCGCAGTTCCTGGTCCAGCACCACCAGTGGCGTGGGGATGGCAGCCACGATGCTTTCGGCCAGGGCGCGCGACTCGCGCAGAGCCTCCTCGGCGCGCTTGCGCTCGGTCAGCACGCGCAGATCGAGCTGGCGGTCACGCGGTTCCGCCGGTGTCTTTTACCGGCAGCGCCGGCTGGCCGCTGTCCGTCGGCATGAAATGCTGGATAAGGCGGGTATCGGCACTCGTTCGGGGTGAATGATCGATCGCCCCCCATAGGACAGCGGACAACGCTCCCGTCAGCACCGGATGGGCATTGTGCTGCGGGCCGACGCTCTGTCGCGTGATATCACCCATGTCCTTTTGATCTGGATCAGGAATACCCGTGATCGCCACCAAAATCTCTACACCTACGATACAGTTTGGTTTTTTATGCCCTGCCCGGGCTTCGCCCGCACTTCCGGTCATGATGGAGTCTGAACACATGCAGTCGCGTCTCAAACCCGTTGCCGCATTCCTGGCCCTCTACGCTGCGCAGGGCGTGGCAGCGGATACCAGCGCCACGCTGGGCGAAGTCCTCGTCACGGCGCCCCAGGACGTCCCGCTCAGTTCCGGTGCGACGACCCTGAACAGCGCCGAGATCGCCCGAAAACGCGCCCGCACCAGCGACACCGCCCGCTTGCTTGTGAGCATCCCCGGTGTGAGTGCTTATAGCGCCGGGGGGGTGTCCAGCCTGCCGGTTATCCGTGGGCTGGCGGATGATCGCCTGCGCACCAAGGTGGATGGCATGGACCTCGTCGCCGCGTGTCCGAACCACATGAACTCACCGCTGTCCTCCATCGACCCGACGGCGGTCGATACTGTACAAGTCTATGCCGGTGTGACTCCGGTGAGCGTGGGTGGTGACAGCATCGGCGGCAGTATCCTGGTGCAGTCGGCTCCTCCTGTCTTTGCGAGTCCGAACAAGTCTCTCGCGACGGGCGAGGCCGGCACTTTTTTCCGCAGCAATGGGGAGAGCTGGGGAGGGAACCTTTCCGGTACATTCGCCACCGAGAATCTTAGCTTTCATTATGCCGGCGCCTATGCCCAGTCGGACAACTACACGGCCGGCGGCGACTTTAAGGACTACAACTTTACGGGGCGGCTCGGGCATACCCTGCCATTGGATGAGGTGGGCTCCACTGCCTATGAGGCCATCAATCAGTCTATCGGGTTTGCCTGGAAAAACGATGACAATCTGCTGAATTTCACCTACAGCAACCAGCACATTCCCTATGAGAACTATCCAAACCAGCGGATGGATATGACGGATAATCTGAGCGACCAATTCAACTTGGCTTACACCGGCGATCAAGGCTGGGCCAAGCTGAAGGCGCGGGTCTATTATGAACACACGCAGCACGAGATGGACTTCGGTGACGATAAGCGGTTTTGGTATGGTCCGGGGAAACCGCCGAGCGGCTCCGGAGGCGACATCGCGATCAATGGTACACCCTGCGCGCCGATTTCCGGCGTCACCGTGATTAAAGGCATGATGGTGGGTTGTGCCGCGGGGATGCCGATGGATACCGATGGCAAGAATACCGGGGTCACGGTCAGTGCCGACATTCCGCTGGTCAGGAGCGATCTGTTGCGCGTTGGCGTCGAGTACCAGAACTATCGTTTGGACGATTGGTGGGATCCCTCCGGGGCCGGCATGTGGCCTTATGTCTTCTGGAATATCAATGATGGAAAGCGCGACCGCTTTGCCGTCTTCGGCGAGTGGGAAATTCATAAGGACCGTTGGACGCATATCCTGGGTCTGCGTTTCGAGAACGTGGCCATGGATGCGGGCCCGGTACACGGCTACAATCTCAATACCTACCCGACCAGTGGGGTCGGCGGCCTGGGTAATCAGACCCGTGATGCCGCACTCTTCAACGCGCAGTCACGCGAACAGACGGACAACAATTGGGATCTGTCCTGGCTCGCCCGTTTCACGCCGGACGCCAACCAGACCTACCAGATGGGCCTTGCACAAAAAACACGCTCGCCGAATCTGTATGAGCGCTATACCTGGTCTACCTGGCAGATGGCCGCCTTCATGAATAACTTCGTCGGCGACGGCAATGGTTATGTGGGTAACCTTGACCTACAACCGGAAGTCGCCGGCACCCTCAGTCTTACCGCGGACTGGCACGATGCCGACGAGGCGCAATGGGGTGTCACGGTAACGCCTTATTATACCTATGTGGAGGACTACATCGACGCCGTGCAATGGGACTCGACAAGCAATGCTCCCCGCATAATACCGGTAGTCGATAATTTTACCGTGCTGAAATATTTCAACCAATCGGCCGTGCTCTACGGTCTGGACCTGTCGGCGCACTACCTGGTTGCGCACGCCACCGGTTTAGGCGATTTCACGGCCCAGGTCGCGGCGAGCTACACCAAAGGCGAAAATCAGGATACCGGGGATAACCTCTATAACATCATGCCGCTGAACGCCAAACTCGCTCTCGTGCAGGAGATCGGGCAGTGGCGTAATACCCTTGAGGGCGAGTTCGTCGATGCCAAGGACGAGATCTCGCAAGTGCGCAATGAAATGCAAACCGCGGGCTATGGGCTCGCTCACCTGCGCAGCCGCTATGAACGCAAGACCTGGAGCCTGGAAGTCGGTATCGAAAACCTGTTCGACCGTTCCTACGACCTGCCGCTGGGTGGCGCCTATGTCGGCCAAGGCACGACCATGACCATCCCGCCGGCACCCAATCAGCCTCAATGGGGCACTCCAGTTCCGGGCCAGGGCCGCACCCTCTATGCTGGTGTGACCGTCACATTTTGACGCCGGTCGGGACGTGGCGACATCCGCGGTCGTCACGTCTCGTCTGTTGGGGTCTGCCCGTACAGACCTGCTGGATGCGCAAAAAAAGCAGACGGAAATCGCCTTAGTCCTCCCCCAATGCCTCACGGATCAGCGCCGTGTCCAGTCCGTATCTGGATGAGGTCCGCAGACCGCCGCTCCCGCCCCCGCAACTGAGCCCATCCTGCACCTCGCGGACGACGCCGGCGGCCACGACCGGCATGGGTGCAAACAGGCCAGCCATGTAACGATGCGAGAACTCCTTGGTGAAGAGCACCGGGCATTCGCCGTCGCCGGTCTGCAAGACGATATATTTCACGATGCGGCTCTCCGCGTGTGGTCAAGCGCGCCCCACGGCGGGGGTGGGTTGTCGTCAGGGTCCGCTGTTATGCTAGGCGTAAGCCGTCGGACGTGATATCGCCATCGGACGTGATAACCGGACGTAGGGGCGGGTTTCAAACCCGCCCCTACACCAAGGGTCGGTCTGGATATCGAGTATGAAGGCTAAACCTGTTTGCGACCCCATGTTAACCTGACCGGAGCCAAGTCATGACACTCCCCCGTCTCTCGCCCCTGGTGTTCGGTTGCGTGCTGCTGGCCGGTGCCGTCCCGGCGCCCGCCGACACGCTGGAGAAAATCAAGGATGCGGGTTCGATCACTTTGGGTCACCGTGAATCCTCGATTCCGTTCTCTTATTACGATGACCAGCAGCGGGTGATCGGCTACTCGCAGGACATCGCGTTGCGGGTCGTGGATGCGATCAAGCGTGAACTGCAACTGCCGGACCTTCAGGTCCGGCTCAACCCGGTTACCTCGCAGAATCGGATTCCGTTGATTCAGAACGGGACCGTCGATCTGGAGTGCGGATCGACCACCAATAACACCGAGCGGCAGAAGCAAGTCGCCTTCTCCACCACGATCTTTATCGTCGGCACGCGTTTGTTGACCAAGAAAGCGTCGGGCATCCAGGATTTCAGTGACCTCGCCGGCAAGAATGTCGTGACCACCGCCGGTACCACGTCCGAGCGGCTGCTGCGCAAGCTCAACGAAGACCAGCAGTTGAACATGAAGATCATCTCGGCCAAGGATCACGGCGAGTCGTTTCTGACGCTGGAAACCGGCCGCGCCGCCGCCTTCATGATGGATGACGCGCTCCTCTACGGCGAATTGGCCAAGGCCAAGCGCCCCGACGATTGGGTCGTGGTCGGCACCCCGCAATCCTTGGAAGCCTATGGCTGCGTGCTGCGCAAGGATGATCCGGCGTTCAAAACACTGGTGGATGCGACCATCGCCGGACTCATGACCAGCGGCGAGGCGCAGACGCTCTATGCCAAGTGGTTTCAAAGCCCGATTCCACCCAAGGGCTTGAACCTGAACTTCCCGCTCTCGGCGGAGATGGTCGAGTTGTATCGCAACCCCAACGATCGGGCGCTGCAGTAGATTACATCCGGCCGCCGGCCTTGAGGATCATTCCGGCCGCAGGGTGGACAAGCGTCCGCGCAGTCCACCGAATTCTGCTGTGGCACCCCGGTCGTTGTCGTTGTCGTTGTCGTTGTCGTTGTCGTTGTCGTTGTCGTAATCGTAATCGAGCGTTTTCTCGTTCCCACGCTCCGCGTGGGAATGCCGCACCTGCTCCCACGCAGGAGCGTGGGAGCCAGGAATCGTCTTCTCGTTCCCACGCTCCAGAGATTATGAAAGTATTCGCTCCGAATCCGAAAACAGCGCAATGCCGTAGGTTGGGGTGAGGAACGAACCCCAACATTTCCGCGCCTTACGTTTGGCTGCTCGTTGGGCTTCGTTCCTCAGCCCAACCTACAAGG
>NZ_CAIZIZ010000579.1 GCF_903933125.1 uncultured Lamprocystis sp.
CCTGCGCGCGCTTTCTCAGTATCTGCCTTTCGACTCCTGGGATGACCTGTTTGACTTCATGCTGGAGGGTCTGCGGCCGGCTTCGCGCAAGCCCCGAAGCCGGCCAAATACGGGGTAGGGTCAAATTTGGAATTGCTGTCATGACCAAATTGAATGGCTTCTCCGACAACGACAACGATTGTATTCGTCGGTTAATCACTTTCTGACGCGTTAGCGTGCTTCTCTTCAGCCGCGTGCTGAACCAGCCGTCCCCAGCAGGGCCCGCGGCCCAGTGGGGCGGTGCGTTCGCGCAGCGTCGTCAGTGCGGCCTGGGGGTCGAAATCGGCGGTGGTGAAAGCCAATTCGGGCACCGAGGCCAGGCGTCGGTATTGAGTGCGGGCGTGATCGATCAAGGCGCTCTGGGCCTCCAGCAGGGCGGCGGTGATCGCCGCGGGCGGGGTCTGATAGAGGGTCATGAGGGTGACGCGGTCGCGGTGCAGGTGGGCTGCCGCGGCATCGACATCGCCGCGGCGGGCCAGGGCATCGCCGCCATAGGGGACCGGATGCGCCGTGGCGTGACCGGGCGAGTCGCCGATCAGCACCAGCAGGCGTCGGGTCCGGTCACCCCATTGGAGTTGGCCGGCCGCGATCAGGGCATCGGCCAGCGCGTCGACGAAATCCGCCCCCGGTGTCGCTTTGATCTGCCGGTTCAGCAACTCGCTCAGACGCTCCGGCGCGAGCGGCATCAGCAGGTGTGCGGGGCGGTTGTCGGGCAGGTGCAGCAGGTGGAAGCGGGGGACCAGATCGGCCGCGAAGACGCCGGGTGCCGGCGGCTCGTCCCCGAAGGCGATGACGGCGAGCCGGCAGTTCGGGCCGGGCTGCCCCAGTTGCCGGATCAGCTCGACCACGGACTCAACGATCGCACCCCACTGGTCCGGGCAGTTCAATAAAAAGGTGTCCAGGCCCGCGGGCGCGGCGTCCTGCGCCTCCTGCTGGTCCGCGGGCGCGCGATCGGTTTCCGCTGAGTTCTGCGCGTCGGCGGGACCCCGTGCGCGCGTGCGCTCGGCGATCCTGGAACACCTGGCGGTGGCATCGATCACCAGGCAGCAGTCCCAGGCTTCGTTCCCATGCGGTGGCGGAATCGGCGGCAGCGGACCGTAGATGGGCTCGATGGGCAGGAACAGGATCTGATGGCTGCCGGCGTGCAGCGCCGGTATCCCGTCCGTCTCGATCCGCAGGTCCAGGGACACCCGTTCGCCCGCCTGGGCGCGCACCTCGGCGCGCAACCGGCATGTGCCACCGACCGCGACCTCCAGATGGATGGCATCGGCGCCGGGGAGACACTCCAGATGCAAGTGGCAGCGGCCCTGTGCGTCTGGTGCGATTGCGACCGGTTCCGGGTTGCTGCCGCCCTCCGGGATCACGGTCAGGGTGATGGTCGCGGGCGATGCCGGCGTGGTGACCGGCCGGTGCGGGTCAATCGTGGACAGCGGATCGGATTCCATAGGCGATTCTCAGGCCGGAGCGGGGCTGCGCGCAGTCCGAAAAGGGTTGTTTATCGACCAGCCTCGTCGCGTCCTGAATCCGGGCGATCGGCGGTGTCGTGCCGGTCCAGACCCGGTTCTTGCGGCGCGTGGCCATCCTTCGCCTTGGGCAACGGTGCTTCGATCGCTGATCCGGTGGCCGCGGGCAGGAATGGCGCATCAGTCGCGTCCGGCCACGCGATCTGGAAGACGGGCGCTGCCGCCTGGTCTGTCGTGATCTTGACCCAGAGGCTGATCACGCCGAGCAGATTCAGCACCAACAGACTGGCCAGCAGCCAGGACCAGCGGTCGGCGAACCGGTGTGGTGCGCCGCCCTCCGGAACAGTCGCGGCCGGCGCTGCCAGCAGCCGATCGAGCCGGTCGAGCCGGTGCTCCAGCCGTCCCATGGTCGCCTCGATTCCGGGTCGGCGCAGCACGTTGAGCAAGAGACCGCGGTAATCCCCCGGCAGTCGGTACAGGTGCTCCAGGAAGGTTCCCAGGATGGACTGATCGGTGCGGGTGGCGGGGAGCAGAACGAAGGTGCCTGATGCCAGTGCGAGCGCGCGGTTGTCGAGCGGCAGCGGTGTCGGCTCGGCACCTGGATTGAGCAACAGGAATTGCGTGGATGGCGCGTAGCCGTCGCCGGGGATCACGGCGACGCGCAACTCAGTTGTCGTGTCGGTCTGTCTGGTTTGCGCAATCAGCCCGCCGCCAGCCGCGGCGACGCACTGACGCAGGGTCTCGCTGTCGACCGTGGACCCGTTCGGATCCAGCCGGGAGGTATCCAGCGGCGCTCTGCAAAACACCTGATACAAGGATGCCCCGGCCCCGTCCGTGCCCGGCCAGGCGTAGAGATGACAGTGCGCGGTCGCGCGGTCGCAGAAATAGGCGAGCCGTTCGTTCATTGCTCATCCGTTCATTGGTTCAAAATCGATCTGCATGTGGTGCCAGGCGCACGCGAGTGCCCGGGCCGCGGTTTCCGGGAGTGCGTCCCGCTCGGCGTCGATCAGGCCCAGGGCCGCTTGCCGGGTCGCTTCAGCCTCCTCAGGCGGCGGCTTGAACCGGCGGTCCGCACCCTGGCCCGATAGCGCTGTCTCCGCCAGCACGCTGCCGAGCAGTCCTTGCCACCACTGTTGATCCACGCGCAACCCGGCGATGGCTGGTTGATGGATGAGCCACCGGGCCAGGCCGCCGGCTTGACGGCGCGTCTGCGGCCGCAGGATGGCGGCGACATGGAACAGGGGCAGGATCGGTTGTCCGTTGGTCAGCAAGGCCCAATCGTAACAGGTGCTCGCCCCGGCGATGACCTGCCGCAGGTTGTTCCAGCCGTGCGCCATCAGGGGGCTGGTGGGTGCGCGTTGCGCCACGGGCAGCGCACGGATCGCTTGAGCGATCAGGAGTAGCGGATGCGTCTCGGCGCCGCGCTCCGCCCGGTTCGCGAGGCGCTGCCGCAGCGCGTCCAGCGCGTGGTTTTCCCCGGAGTCTCCCGCCAGCGCGGCGATGATCGCATCGACCCATGCGGCCTGGGCGCGGCGTGCCGCAATTCCGGGCTCCAACAGCTCGGAAACCGCGTCGCGCAGCCCGTCCAAGGTCGCGTCGGGCTGGCGCTCGGGCAGTCCTGACGCTTGCCACAGCCGTGCGGTCACGCTGTCCGCGCCCGCCGTGCGCACCAGCGACGCGACCAATTCAGCCAGGGCCTCCAGGCTGTCGCAGCGGGCGGCCAGGGCTTGGGACTGGTCCCACTGGAATGGGTGAATCCAGGGCCAATGAGTCGGGGACCGGCCGAGCAGACGGCAGTCGTCGGGGGTGAGGCGGCCGAGATCATCAAGCACCTGATGCCAGGTTTCCAGGGTGGTGTCCACTGCAACGGTCGGTTCGGCCGCGGTCCGGTGTCTGCGCCATTGGGGCGGTCGCTGCCAGGCCGCATCCGTGCGCAGTTCGGCGAAGCTCGGGCTGGTCATCCAGTGCATGGCGAGCGCGCGCCGGGCCTCTTGGTCCAAGGCGCGGTCGGCCGCGTGCCGCCAGTCCAGCCAGGCGTTGTGGCGGATGAGCAGTGCCGTGGTGGTCGCGGGCTCCTGCCGCATCAGTGCATCAAGATTCAGGATGGTCCAGCGGCCGGCGAGTCCATGCGCCAGCAGCCCGGCCGGGTCGGGGGTCTGCGCCAGTGCGTCGGTCGCGGTCCAGAAGCGGCGCTGCAGGTCTGCGGTCCGCGCCGGCCGCGTCCGGGCCAGGAGCCCGGCGAGGTCGAGGACGCGCTCCGGGAAGGCGGCGGCGTCGATGGTCTCGACTGCCCGCTCCAGGTCATCAGCCAGGGCTTCCAGGATGTGGGGCTGGTGCTGCAGGCGTGCGCTCAGACGGGTCGACAGGTCGGCCATGGTCAGCACTCGCGGGTGCGCGAGCAGTGCCTGGGCGAGGGCCGCCAACCGGGACGACGGCAGTGCGGCGAGGTCGTCGCCGAGCAGGGTCCGGATCAGCCCGGCCGACTGTTCCGCAGTGATCACCGGTGGCGTCAGGTCACCGAGTTCCAGCAGGCGGTCGCGCTTGCCCGGATCGGACGGATCCCACCAGGCCGCGAGGCCCGCATCGAGCGTCACCCCGCGTTCCTGAAAGGCGGTGGTCAGGACGTCCTGGAGGTGGCGTTCGCCCACGCTGCGGTCCTCATCGGCCCGCAGGATGAAGCGGATCAATGGGTCCTGTGGGAACCTGGCCCAATCCTGCGTGCGGAACAGTGCTGCCCAGGGCAGTTGAGCGGCGGCGCGGGCCTGATTGAGCAGATAGTTCGCGAACAGGCTGCCGCACTGTGCTTCGGTGCCGGCCAGGGCAACCGCCGTGTTGTAGGTCAGTGTCACCCAGTGGGTCTGCTCCGGTCCGGGCAGCGTGCCGGGGTCGGTCCAGAATTGATCGAAGCGTTCGCCGAAGGCCGTGAGGTGGGCGGGAAAGCGGCGGGCGCTGTCGAGCACGGCGCGGGCATAGTCGAGCAGTCCGGCTGCAGGTTCGGGTCCATCGCGCCGCTCACCCTGGGCATCGAGCAGCAGCGCCCGGCGCCTGGCCGCGGTCAGGGCCGCAACCGCCAGCTCCTCGGGGATCACCAGGAGGTCCGCCCGGTCCCCATTCCCGTCGCCGGTGGCTCGGGTTGTCTCCAGAAACCGCTGTGGGTTGCGGCTGAAGAGACGGATCCGACAGCGGCGGCGCAGTCGTCCAGGCAGCGCCCCGCGGGCGAAGGCGACGATGCGCGCCAGCGGGGCCGCGGCGGTGAAGTCGGTCAGCGGGACGGCCATGATCACCGGATAGCCCGTGACCATCCCGTGAAACAGATGAGCGATCAGGCTGACGGTGAGCCCCGGGTTCGTCAGGATCGGGTCCAGGGGTTCGGCGGTTGCCGGCGGCAGGGCAACGGCCGTGTCCGGCACCTGACTGAGAAAGGCCGCGTCGTTGCCGAGATAGAGCCCGGGATCGAAATCCGCCGCAAAGGCGGTCAATGGCCAGGCGCGGCCGTGCGCGAAGTAGGCCTCGCGGCGGTCGTACTTCCCGGCGGGACTCAGGCGACAGACAAAATAGTAGGGACCGCGGGGGAAGCAGGACCAGCCCGCCAGACGCTCCTGGAGCCGGCCCTGGTCGCCGGTGGTGGCATCGAGGGTCAGCCAATCGCGGATCGCGTGCAGCAGGTTGGGATCGGCTTGCAGCGGCGCGTCCGCGGCGATGAATTGTTCGCCCCGCCGGATCGGGGTGCCGGCCTCGCCGATGCCTTGATCGGTTTGGCCGCGGTAGACGTTGAGGCTGGTGGGGATCACGCGTTTACGTCCAGGTTCTGATCGGGGTTCTGATCGGCGCGCACATCCGGGCTCACATCAGGGCGTTCCCGTGCTCGCAGAGTGCCACGAGCAGCGGCAGTTCCACATGCACCGGGACCGGGGGCAGGCGCGCCGGGCGGTCGTCGGGGTTGGGGTAGGCGCGCTCCAGGGCGTCCAGGGCGTCGCCGTGGATCGCGCTGACCGGAATCAGCCAGGGCCGGTCGGCGCCGAAGCGCAGCAGGTTCGGGATGCCGGCGATCCCTGGCGACCGGGCCGCGGCAAAGGCGTCCAGCAGGCTGCGCGAGACCCGGCGCGCATTGGCCAGATAACGTGCGACGCCCCGACCGGTGCGGGTCTGTGCCAGGAAGGCCTCCGGTCGTTGCAGATAACCGGCAATCCAGGTGTCGCGCAAGGCGGTCAGGGCACAGCGGCGGTCGTCGGCCATGGTCAGGGCCAGGATGGTGCGCACCGGTGCCTTGAGCTTGAGGTGCCGGCGCATATCCTTGTAATTCTGTACCACGTCGTGGAATGACGCGATGATCTCGTCGCGCTCCCGTCGCGCCGCGGTGGACAGGTCAGCCGCGGGGAATGCGGCCCACAGCGGCAGACAGAATGCCAGCACCCGGGCTTCACGGTAGGCCTGCGCCCAGAGCCCGCGCTGCCGCGGGTCCTGGGCCTCGAAGAACTGCTCACCGGACCCATCGAAGAACTCGACCTCCAGTGCGGCACGTGACCGGCCAAGAAGACCGATGCGATACGGCAGGGTCAGCCGGTACCAGGGCTGATGGGCGGCCAGGGTGGTGGGAAGCCGGGTCCAGCTTTCATACTCCGCGTTGAAACGCTGGAGGTTAACGGTGCGCGCGCGCTCCTCGGGGTTCGCGGTCTTCACCAGTTCGATTCCGGCGTTATCGAGAAAGTAAGACAGCGCGCCGGCCCGCTGTGCGTGCTGGGTCCGGTACACCATCGCCTGGAACAGATAGCTCTTACCCACCCCCTTGCCGCCCAGGATACCGAGTTGCTGGACTCTGCGGTAGCGTCCGACTGGTTCCGGTTCGACATCGAAGACCTCCTCGCCCAGCAGAGTCCACGCGGTCGGTCGGGATGGGGGCTGGGCTTCACTCGCGGGCGGTCCGGTCCCGATCGGCGCTGCTGGGGAGGGCAGGTCGTCGAGACTGATCCAGGGGTCACCCGCATCCTCGACCACGTCGCCCCAATTGTCCTGTCGCCCGGTCATGTCAGTCGACAATCACGCGGATGACGATCCACTCGCGGTCCGCGAGGTAGCGTTCGATCCGCGGTGGCTGAACCTTCCATGCCCGGATGCCGTGTTTCACCCTGAATCCCTGATCCACCATGGCGCGGCGACCGGAGTCGACAGTTCCGGCGGGTAAGGCGTCGAAGAACGCGTTGATCGTCTGCCGCTTGAGCCCGTCGGTAGCGGCGCGCGCCGTCCCGCCCGGGATGGCGAAGGCGTACCAGATCTCGGCCGGCTGGGATCGATCGGTCAGTGGACCGGCCTTAGCCGAGTAAACGATCCGGATCTCGGCACGTGGGTCCGCGCCCTGGCCACGTGCTGCCGGCCCGTAGGCGGCACAGTCGATGCGATACTCGGCTGTCTTGCTTGCGGCCTTACCGATGCAGCCGTTGCGTCCGCCGGGCGGTAAACGTTTTGCTGTCGCCAGGTCGATGTCCCAGAGCGCCGCGATGTCGCTGGCCCGATAGTCCCTGCCATCGATCGCGAACAGGAACCGCTGCATCAGGTCAAGCACTCGTTGATCCGCGCCGCCGCTATCCTGGAGGCGGGCGTCGCGGGTTGGCGGCATGGCGCGAACCTGATCGGGGCCTGGGGCTTGCCTGAGGTCGAAGGAACCCAGGAGGGCTGGAGGCAGGATCAATGCCAGTGTTGTCAGGAATGTCAGCGGTGCGATGCGCGCGATCCAGACGCTGTCGGGGCGGATCCGGGCCAGGCGCGGCGTCAGGGACAGCACGGCGGCCAGGACCGCGGTCACCAGGGCGTGCAGTTGCGCGCTGGGCAGCCAGTGCGATGGCACCAGGGGTTGCACCAGGGTGCCGATGACGACGAGTGATGCGGCCAGGGCCAGCGATAAGGCCCAGAGACGCGGCCAGAACGGACCCGGCCGCCGACTGCCGATGCTGACGATGCTCCAGGCCAGGGCGGCTGAGCCTAGTGCGATCAGCCACAACCAGCGCGCGGGCAGCGCGGGAAGGCTGTAATCCGAGCGCAGCGCCGCGCTGTGCTGGACCGCCGCCAGCACGATCACGAGGGTCAGCAGGGAGCCAATCGAGAGCGTCGCGGCCGGCAGACCCAGGGTGCCGAGCCGCTCGATGAAGCTCCCCGGCGCCAGCGGTTCCGGGCACAGCGCGACGATCTGCGGATCACCCGCGACGGCCATCGCCTGATTCTCCCATGCGTCCAAACGTGGTCGACAAGGATTGTGGTACCCCCGGCCGTCCCGCTCGGTCATAATCCCGCCCTTTTTCACCAGGGGATATGCGATGTTCAAGAACGCCAGGATCTATCGTTTGGGGGCGCCGTTCGGCCATACTGCCGCGGCACTGGAGGAACTGCTGGGGACGCGCCGGTTCCGGCCGTGCGGGCCGGTGGAGACGGCGGTCATGGGCTGGTCCGCACCGCTGGGTGAGGAGACGGCGGCCTTGGTGCACGGGGTGGGCGGCTGTCTGCTGCTGTGCGCCCGCAAGCAGGAACGTCTGCTGCCGTCCGCGGCCGTGGCCGAGGCGGTGGATGAGCGCATTGCCGAGATCGAGACCGGCGAGGCGCGCGATGTCGGCCGCTCCGAGCGGCGGGCCTTGCGTGAGCAGGTGGTCGGGGAGATGCTGCCGCGCGCCTTCACCCGTTCGCGGCGCACCTGGCTCTATATCGACACCGAGGCTGATTGGCTGGTGGTTGACGCGGGGAGCGAGAAGCAGGCGGAAGAGGTCGTGTCCATGCTGCGCCAGACCCTGGAGACGCTGCCGGCCAAACCCCCGGCCCCGCGGCAGCCGCCCGCGGGGATTCTCACGGCTTGGCTGTTGGACGGCGGCGCTCCTGCCGATTTCGTCCCTGCCGATGCCTGTGAACTGCGCGACAGCGAGGACAGCGGCAGCGTGATCCGCTGCAAGGGTCAGGATCTTGGCAGTGAGGAGATTCTCAATCATCTGCGTGCCGGTATGCAGGTGGTGAAGCTGGCGCTGGAGTGGGACGAGCGACTGGCCTTTGTGCTGGCTGACGATCTGTCGCTCAAGCGTCTGCGGGTTGGCGATGCCTTGCTCGACGAACTCGACGACGGCGATGATCCGGCCGCGCGGCTGGACGCGGAATTCGCCCTGATGGCGTTGCAATTGCGGGAGTTGATCGCGCGTCTCGACACCTTGTTCGGTTTGATGGGTGACACCGCCCCGGCCGCCTGAGCCGCGGCTCACACCTGGTAGAAGTCCCGATACCAGGCGACGAAGCGGGCGACCCCATCGGCGACCGAGGTGTTGGGGTGATAGCCCGTATCGCGCACCAGTTCACTCACGTCGGCATAGGTGTCGGGCACATCCCCCGGCTGCAACGGCAACAAGTTCAGCTCGGCCTTGAGTCCCAGGCTTTGTTCCAGTAGGGCGATGTACTCCATCAATTCGACGGGGTTGTTATTGCCGATGTTGTAGAGACGAAAAGGCGCGCGGCTGCTGGCGGCGTCAGGCGCCTCGCCGGACCACTCGGGGTTGCCCTGGGGGACGCGATCCAGGACACGGATCACGCCTTCGACGATGTCGTCGATGTAGGTGAAATCCCGGCGATGCTTGCCATAGTTGAAGACGTCGATGGGTTCGCCGGCGATGATCGCACGGGTGAATTTGAAGAGGGCCATATCCGGCCGGCCCCAGGGACCGTAGACGGTGAAGAAGCGTAAACCGGTTGTCGGTAAGCCGTACAGATGGCTGTAGGTGTGCGCCATCAACTCGTTGGCTTTCTTGCTTGCGGCATACAGACTCACCGGATGGTCGACATTGTGTCTGACCGAAAAGGGCATCTTGGTATTAGCCCCGTAGACGGACGAGCTGGAGGCGTAGACCAGGTGCTCAACGCCGGTATGACGACAGCCCTCGAGGACATTCGCGAACCCGACCAGATTGGTCGCGACATAGGCCATCGGGTTCTCGATCGAATAGCGCACGCCGGCTTGCGCGGCAAGATTCACCACCCGTTCCGGCCGATGGGTCGCGAAGACCTCACGCATCAGGGCGCTGTCCTCGATATCGATGCGGAGATCCGTGTAGGCCGGGTGATCCAGGGTGCGGGCCAGCCGCGCTTCCTTGAGGGCGACATCATAATAATCATTGAGGTTGTCGACCCCGATGACCTGATCGCCGCGCTCCAGCAGCCGCAAGGCCAGGTTGGAGCCGATAAAACCGGCGCTGCCGGTGATCAAGACTTTCATCGATTCAGCCTCACCGCCGCCCGTCCACCTGCTCCCTGGAGACGAGTTGCTTCATGTTTTATGGAGTCCGGCCACGATCACGCACTGTTCCGGGACGCGATCCGGTCGGCGATGCGTGCCCCGTTGATATCGAAGCCGACAGTCGCGCAGCGTTTTCCGAACGCGACTGCCAGGCGGCGCGGTCCGACATCGCCGGGACCCACCACGCCGCCGCGCACGCTGTGCTTGGTTTCCAGGATCATCGCCGCTTGCTCCCGCGCCGGCATGGGGAACCGAATTCACCTGTCGCCTGATATCTTAACAGTGCGTCGACCCCATTGCGACCACGGCGCTTGCCGTCCCGGCGAAGGCTTGACTTGGGTGCCGCGCCGTCTGTGATAGGATGCTGGAGCCTGAAACCGCGTCGTCGCCGAGTGTGCGCGTGGGGGTCGCCGCACAGTGGGTCGCGTTAACTCGGTGGGCGAAGGGGTGTATAGATATAGGATAAGAACGTGTCGAGAACTTACGTCTACCTCGGCGTTTTTGAGGCGATCGTTTTTTTTCTGGCGTCCCAGTTCGGCGCCTTTTTTCGGTTCGGATGGGTGCTTCCGCCCAATGTCTCGCCCGCTTCCTGGGTTGCCACCGGTCTTTTTTTCGCCGTCGGCATGAGCGTGGCCATGCTTTCCATGGGGCTTTACCAGCGCGGCGCCCAAGAAGCGGAGGCGGGCTTCGGCGTTCGGTTGGGTCTGGCCTTCGTGTTGGGGTTGGTACTGCTGGCCGTCGGCTTCTACGCGGTGCCGGTGCTATTCATGGGACGCGGCGTTGTCGGGCTGAGTCTGGCTTTTTCATTCATCGGTATCAGTCTGGTGCGTGCATTGTTCGCGCGTCAGGTCGACGTTGAGTCGCGTCGGCGTCGCGTGCTGGTGCTGGGTGCCGGCGTCAACGCGCACGCGATTGCCGACGCGTTGGAGCATGGCAAGAACCAGGGTTTTCTGGTGGTGGGCTACGTCCAGCTGCCGCGCAGCCAGGTGACAGTCGACCACGCCACATTGCTGCCCGCGGATCGATCGTTGCTGGAATTGGCCATGGCGTATTCAGTCGATGAAATTGTGGTGGCCGCCGACGATCAGCGGGGTAAGCTGCCGGTCGATGAATTGGTCGATTGTAAGTTGAGCGGATTCGAGGTGCTGGATCTGCTGTCATTTTTCGAGAAAGAGCTTCATCTCATCAAGATCAACCTGCTTTATCCCAGCTGGATCTTTTTCTCGACCAATGGGTTCCGGATGAGTTTGGGAGGTCGACTGACCAAACGACTGTTCGATGTGACGGCGGCGCTCGTGATGCTGAGCGTCGCCTTCCCACTGATGCTGCTGGTCACCATCGCCAGTCTCATCGAGTCACGCGGGCGGGATCCGATCCTGTATCACCAGGTGCGCGTCGGGCAGCATGGCCGGCTCTTCCATGTCCATAAGTTCCGCAGTATGCGGGTTGACGCGGAGGCCGACGGGGTCGCGCGCTGGGCGGCCAAGAACGATGCGCGTATTACCGCGCTCGGCTCATTCATTCGCAAGACGCGGTTGGATGAACTGCCGCAGATCTTCAATGTCTTCAAGGGTGAGATGAGTCTGGTCGGGCCGCGCCCCGAACGTCCCGAATTCGTGCAGGAATTATCGGCCAGCATTCCGTATTACGCGGAGCGTCATCGGGTCAAGCCCGGAGTCACCGGCTGGGCACAGCTCCTCGTCACTTACGGGTCCGATGCGGAAGATGCCAGACGCAAGCTCGAATACGACCTCTACTATGTCAAACACGCCGGCCTGATCCTCGATTTGGTCATCCTGTTGCAAACGGTCGAGGTTGTGTTGTTCAGCAAAGGTGCGCGCTGATTGGCATGACCACCAGCCTGATCGGCGTACTGGGGTACGGACTCTGCGCGTTGCTCTTCACGCTGCTCGGTCTGGTCTTGCTCACTGGCTGGCGTGGCCGACTACAGGGCGGACTCCTGGTTTTCGCCGTCTTCACCAGTGCCCTGTGGGCGGGATTCCTCGCCTGGCAGGCGACCTCCTACACCTTGCCGATTGAATGGATCTGGATCTGCGAGGCATTCCGCAACCTGGCCTGGGTTCTGTTTTTAATCCGGTTGCTGGAGGTGCAGGCCGCCGGCCATAGCGCGCGCACGCGGCTGCTGCGGCGGGTGCGATTCGGCGCGCTGATGGTCACGCTGCTGCTGGTGTTGCCGCTGAATGGGTTCGGGGCCTGGGTACGGCCCTGGATTGGCGTCGAGCCCGGCGTGATGCGGCTGGTCTTCGCGTTGTTGATCGCGGTAGCCGGTCTGGTACTCATCGAGCAGGTTTTCCGTAATACGCCCTGGCAGCATCGCTGGGGGATCAAGTACCTTTGTCTGGGTGTTGGGGGGCTCTTCGCGTTCGACTTCTTTTTTTTCGCCGATGCCTTGCTGTTTCAGCGCCTGGATCAGGAAATCTGGCTTGCCCGCGGCGCGGCCAGCGTGTTGGCCGCACCGCTGATCGGTATTTCGGCGGCGCGGAATCCGCAGTGGTCGTTCGATCTTTTAGTTTCGCGCACGGCTGTTTTCCATTCCACGGCCTTGTTCGCGGCCGGTGTCTATTTGCTCGTTATGGCCCTCGTCGGCTATTACATCCGCTATTACGGCGGCGCGTGGAGCGCCGCCATTCAGATGGCATTTTTCTTTGGTGCGGGGATGGTCCTGGTCGTGCTGCTGTTCTCGGGACACCTGCGGTCGCGGCTCAAGGTATTCGTCAGCAAGCATTTTTTCACGCACCGGTATGACTATCGGGAGGAGTGGCTGCGGCTGATCGATGTGTTATCCGGCAGGGCGCTTCAGGCGACGTTGCCGCAGCGGGTGGTCTTTGCGCTCGCTGAACTTGTCGATAGTCCCGGCGGTGTGCTTTGGCTGCGCAACGACGGTGGGCGGTACGAACACGCGCGGGCCTGGAACCTGGCGGAGGCGACGGTGGACAAAGGCACCGATATGACTCAACTGGCAGCGTTTCTGGAGCAGCGTCATGCGGTGATCAATCTCGGGGCGTTGCGTCGTGATCCCGATGCCTATGACGGATTCGAGGTACCGGCCGGGCTGCTCGCGGACGAGCGGTTGTGGCTGATCGTGCCGCTGCAGCACGACGACGCCCTGCTGGGCTTCGTCATTCTGGTGCGTCCGCGCGCCCCGCAGGTCGTCAACTGGGAGGTCATGGATATGCTGACGACTGCCGGGCGTCAGGCGTCGAGTTACCTGGCGCTCGATCGCGCCGCCCGTGCGCTAGCGGTTGCGCGTCAATTCGAGGGTTTCAACCGGTTGTCCGCGTTCGTGGTCCATGATCTCAAGAACCTGATTGCGCAGCTTTCGCTGGTCGTGAAAAATGCCGAGCGCCACCGCCAGAACCCGGCCTTCGTGGACGACGCGATCGATACCATCAAGCATTCAGTGGATAAGATGAGTCGGCTGCTGGCGCAACTCCGCGACCAGCAGCAGCGCGCCGCGGGCTCCCAAGTGGACCTGCGATTGGTGGTGACGGAGGTGGTCCGCGCGCGTGCGGTCCAGCATCCGGTGCCGGTGCTGGACATGGCGGTGCAGATCCCATTGAACATCTGCGTCGACCCTGACCGTTTGACGTCGGTCATCTCCCACGTGGTGCAGAACGCACAGGAGGCCACCTCGCGGGAGGGTCGCGTGGTGGTGCGACTCCAGCAGTCCGGCGCCGCGGCGGTCATCGAAGTCTGCGACGACGGTGTCGGGATGGATGCCGACTTTGTCCGGGAGCGACTGTTCACGCCGTTCGATTCGACCAAGGGACTCACCGGCATGGGCATCGGCGCCTATGAAGCGCGTGAATTCATCGTTTCGATCGGTGGGCAGGTCTTCGTGGAAAGCGCACCCGGACATGGTACCGTGTTCCGGATCCTGGTTCCGGCCGAGGGGGTCGAGGCGCAGGCCGAGTTTGCCGTTTCAGCGGGTTGAACGATGGACGAAATGAACAGCCGGTTGTTGATCGTCGAAGACGATCTTGGACTGCGGGTCCAGTTGCGTTGGATCTTCGAGCGTTTTGAGATTGCCGTCGCGGGTGACCGGGAGGGCGCGCTCGCGGAGGTGCGGCGTTTTGAACCGGGGGTGGTGATGCTCGATCTCGGGCTGCCGCCGGATCCCGCCGGGGTCAGTGAGGGCTACCGCACCTTGGCGGAGATTCTGACGATCGCCCCGACCATCAAGGTGATCGTGGTCACCGGTCATAATGATCGCGGCAACGCGGTCCGTGCCATTGGCATGGGTGCCTACGACTTTTACGAGAAACCGATCGATCCGGAAATTCTGGCGCTCATGGTGGGGCGCGCCGGCCGTCTGAATTGGCTGGAAGCGGAGAACCGCAAACTGTCTTCAGCGGCCTCGACCTCCCCGTTTCGCGAGTTGATCGCGGTCAGCCCCGAGATGCTCAAGGTCTGCCGCACGGTCGAGAAATTGGGACCGACCGATGCCACGACCCTGATCCTGGGCGAGAGCGGTACGGGTAAGGAAATCCTGGTGCGGATACTGCATTCGCTGAGCGACCGTACTGATAAGAAATTGGTGGCGATCAACTGCGCGGCCATCCCCGAGAACCTGCTGGAAAGCGAGTTGTTCGGGTACGAGAAGGGCGCCTTTACCGGGGCCGTCAAGAGCACGCCGGGCAAAATTGAGCTTGCCGAAGGCGGGCTCTTGTTCCTTGATGAAATTGGTGACCTCCCGTTGGCCCTGCAGTGTAAGCTTCTGCGGTTTCTCCAGGAGCGGGTCATCGAGCGGGTCGGCGGACGGCGGGAGATTCCGGTGGACGTGCGCGTCGTGTGTGCGACTCATCAGGACCTGTTGGCACTGATCAAAGAGGGCCGCTTCCGTGAAGACCTCTACTACCGCATCAACGAGACCAGTATTGTGGTACCACCGCTACGTGCCCGCGGCGGTGATGCCGTGGTGCTGGCGCGCGCGTTTCTGCGCCGTTTTGCCATGCAGCACAAGCGGCCTATCCGGGGTTTCACCGCCAACGCGTTACGCCTGATTGAACAATATTCCTGGCCGGGCAATGTCCGGGAACTGGAGAACCGGATCAAGCGTGCCGTGATCATGGCCGACGGGACTGAACTCAGCCCCGAGGATCTGGATCTCGACGACACGCTGGCCCCCCAGGAGCCATTCAATCTGCGCGAGATCCGGGATCGCGCCGAGCAGCGGGCGATCCAGCGGGCCATGATCATCACGGAGAACAACATTTCACGCACCGCCGATCTTTTGGGCGTGACCCGTCCGACACTTTACAATCTGATGAAGAAACATGACTTGTCCTGCTGAACCCGTACGCTTGAGAGAGGTGACTGGCATGGCTTTGAGAAAATTGACCGTGCGTCGCCTGGCGGCGGCGCTGGCGCTGGTGGTGGGCTTGGCCGGCAGCGCATCCGCGGCCGCCGAGTCCACGGACAAGGCCCGTGTTTTTTTCGAGAAAGGTGACCTGCGATCAGCCACCATCGAGCTGAAGAACAGGTTACAGAAAGACCCGAATGATGCCGCCGCCCGCCTCTTGTTGGCGCAGATCTATCTGCAAGTCGGCAATGGCGCGGCCGCGGAGAAGGAACTGCGCAGCGCGAGCGAACTGGGGGCGGATGCGTCCTTGTGGCGGCTCGAATTGGTTGCGGCTCTGATCGCCCAGGCAAAATATGACGAGGCCCTGGCGCGTTTGGATGCCGCCGTCGACTTATCCGCCGCTGATCGGGTGCGCGCCTTGATTCTGCGTGGTGATGCCGCGCTGGGGCAGGACAAACCCGAAGTTGCGCGTGCCGGCTATCGCCAGGCCTTGGCCCTGGACCCCAACAGCGAGTTGGCCGGTCTGGGACTGCTGCGGGTCGCGCTCAAGGAGGGTGACCAGGCGGCGACGGTCAGCGCCGCGGATGACTTCCTGCGGCAGTTTCCCGACAACCCCGAAGCCTTGCTGATCCGGGCCGAGTCCTATCGCATCGCGGGAGACAACGCGGCCGCCCTGGCTTTGTTCGACCGGGTGCTGGCCGTCGATCCGCGGCGTTTGGCAGCCCGCCTGGGTCGGGCCACGGCATTGATCGGTATGCAGCAGTTGGACGAGGCGCGCAAGGAGTTGGCCGCGGCCGACGCGTTGCAACCGGACGTCCCGCTGACGCGCTATCTGCGCGGTGTCATCCAATTTCAGGAACGCGACTGGAAACATGCGGGCGAGTCGTTCGATCAGGTCCTGTCCGCCATCCCCGGTCACCTGCAGAGCCAGTTGCTGCTCGGCATCATTCGCTACAGTGAAGGCGAACTGGAGACCGCCGACGAGTATCTGAGTAACGTCGTCAAGGCGACGCCGGGCAATCTCCAGGCCCGTAAGGTGCTGGCGGCGACGCGCATCAAGCAGCGCGAGCCGGAGCGCGCGATTCAGATCCTGGAGCCCGTCGCTCAGGATGGGGACCCGCAAACCCTCGCTTTGCTGGGCAGCGCTTATATGCTGCAGGGGGATCAGGAGCGGGGACAGGAATGGCTCAACCGGGCCGTCGAAAAAGCTCCGGACGTGGCTGCGCTGCGCACGCAACTGGCGTTGTCCCTGCTGGCCGGCGGCGAGACCGGCAAGGCCATCGATGCATTGCAATCAGCGGTCGACTTGGGCCAGGACATCCTGCAAGCGGATGTGTTGCTGGTGCTTGCCCATCTGAAGAAACAGGAGTACGAGCAGGCGTTGGAGGCCAGCAAGCGCCTCGAGCAGCGGCGGGCCGAGTCGCCGATCGCCTACAACCTGACCGGTCTCGCGTACCTGGCCAAGGGGGATCTGCCGAGTGCCCGTGAGCGTTTCGAAAAGGCCCTGGCGGTGGACTCCGCATTCCTCACCGCCGAAATCAATCTGGCGCGGATCGATGTCGCGAACAAGGATCTCGACGCCGCGGCGCGGCGCTATGATCAGGTGCTCAAGGCCGATCCACAGCACCTGGGCGCCATGATGGGCCAGGCCGCCCTGGCCGAGCTGCGCAACGATCCGGACGCCCTGGTGGCCGCCCTGGAGCGCGCCAAGGAGGCCAATCCGGCCGCGGCCCAACCCGGGCTCCTCCTGGCCCGTTTCCACATGACCCAAGGAGACTATCTCAAGGCCCTGGCCGTGGCCAGCGAACTGAGTGCCCGCTTCCCTGACGACCAAGCGGTGCTCCTGATGCTGGCGCGCGCCCAGACCCTGGGTGATCAGGTTCCCAATGCGATCCGTTCATTCGACCTGCTGCTCCAAAAAAACCCGAACGACCCGCAGCTCCATTACCTCGCGGGCGGGGCGCGCTGGAAAGGACAAGACCAGTCCGGTGCACAGAAGGCGTTTCGGCAAGCGCTGGCGCTCAAGCCCGATTTCGTGGATGCCAAGGTGGCGCTGGCCTCGGTGTCGCTGGAGGCCGGCGATACCGAGGCGGCGCTGCAGACCGCCAGGGACCTGCAGCAGGCCCTCCCGGAGGGGGCGGTCGGCTATCGGATCGAAGGCAGCGTCCAGGTTGCCAGGCGCGACCCCAAGGCCGCGGTTGCGGCATTCAAGACGGCGTTTGCGTACGAAAAGACGAGCCTGGGAGCGCGGCAACTCGCCGACGTCATGAGTCAAACCGGCGATACCGCCGGCGCCGTGGCGCTGCTCGACGAGTGGGTTAAAGCCAACCCCGATGACCTGGATGTCCAGGCGACGCTGGGGCTCTTACTGCAGCAGGCGGGGCGTGCGCAGGATGCCATCGCGATCTATGAGTCCGTGGTGGCGAAGACGCCCGAGAAGAATGCGCTGCTGCTGAACAATCTTGCCTGGCTCTACTACGCCCAGGGTGATACGCGGGCGCAGGCCACCGCTAAGGAGGCCTACGATCTGGCGCCGAGCCGACCGGAGATCGCCGACACCTATGGCTGGATCCTGTACAACGCGGGCCGTAAGGAGGATGGGTTGTCGATCCTGCAACAGGCTTACCTGGCGTTCCCGACCCAAACCGAGATCGGCTATCACGTGGCCGTCGCCCTCGAGAGTCTGGGACGCAACGACGAGGCGATCGGCGTGCTGCGCAAGGTGTTGCGTGACAACCCCAACTCGGCGCAGGCCGCGGATGCGGCGGCGTTGCTCAAGAAACTGGGTGGTTGATCCGTGGCCCCCGCGCGCCACGATTAAGTGCGGTCCGGACAGGATGCCGAGGTTCCGGGCCAGGGGCGTAGCGCCAGACAGGCACTGCCGTAAGCTGCCTCCTGGTGCTCGGCCATGACCACCGGGACCCCCAGGGCGCGTTCTCGCAATGCGGTCCAGGCGGGGTTGGCGGCGCCGCCGCCGATGCTGATCACTCGCCGCGGCGGCGGTGCACCCAGTTCGCGCAGCAGCCGATACCCGTCGGCCTCGATGGCGGCCATCCCCTCCAACAGGCCGTGCAGGAAGCGTCCGCGATCCGCCGGGCGTGGTGCGAGCCGGGGTGCCAGCGTCGGATCATAGCGGGGAAAGCGCTCGCCGGGACCGGGCAGGGGATAATAATCGAGACCGCTGGTGCGGGTGGTGTCGAGCTGTGCCGACAAGGTGCGGATCTCGTCCAGGCTGAAGTGCTGCAAGAGGACGGCCCCGCCGCTGTTGGACGCCCCACCCACCAGCCAACTGTCGCCGAAGCGGTGGCTGTAGACGCCGTGTCGGGCCGAGTCGATCGGTTGCGGCGAGAGCAGTTTGAGAACCAGGGTGGAACCCAGGCAGCTCACCGCATCGCCGGGTTGTCCGACGCCGGCGGCGATCACTGCCGCGGTGCTGTCGGTGGTCCCCGCGCAGATCACGGTCGCTGATGACAAGCCCAGGGCGTCCGCCAGGGCGGGATCCAGGGTACCGATCGGGTGTCCGGGCGCAACTACCTTCGGCAGGCGGACGCGTGTCGGCAGGCACGTGCGGACCCACTCCGGCCACAGCAGACCGGTCGCATCGAAGCCCAACTTCAGCGCGTTATTCCAGTCGCTGCGGCCGCAGCGGCCGGCGAGCCGTCCGCTCACCCAGTCCGCCTGATGCAGGGCCAGGAGGTCGTATGGTCCGGTGTGCTCCGCTGCCAGGTGGATCAGCTTCGCCAGGCTCGAGGTCGGCCCGCGTGCCGGACTCTGCGCCGGTGCTGCCCGGTCGATCACCGCGGCGGCCGTGATCGCGCGGCGATCGTTATACATCAGGGCCGGACCCAGCGGCGTGCCGTCGAGGGCGGCAAGCAACAGGGAGGCGGAGGTTCCGTCCACCGCCAGGCCCGCGCTGCGGCGACCGGGCAGCTGGGCGGCCAGCGCACGCAGGACGCGGCACACGGCCGCCCACCAGATCGCGGGATCCTGTTGCGACCAGCCCGGCGCGGGGCGCTCCGGCGGCGGCAACGCCACGCGGGCGTCCGCCAGCGTCACGCCGCGGGCGTCCACCGCCACTGCCCGGCAGCCCGAGGTACCGAGGTCGATACCGATCCAATAAGGCAGCGATTCACTTATTTCTTGTACTGCTATTTCCGGTAGGGTCATTTCTTGTGCGGTCATTTGACGCGGCGCTTTCATTGCATTGTCGTCCGACGCGCCGGGGCGGACCGGGTACAATCGACAGTCTTCGGGCGACTGTCCCAAACCGCTCCCGACGCCACCCCGCGTCCGGACCCTGCAAGGGAAATCCCCATGGATACGAACCTTACCCATCTCGTCGGCGTCGACACCCAGCATGCCGTGCAGATCGCGCCGCGCGTCTGGTGGGTTGGGCATGTGCTGGACGACGATGTCTTTCAGTGCCATGTGTATCTGCTCGAACAGGGAGACCAATCGGTGCTGTTCGACCCCGGTTCGCGCTTGACCTTTGCCGGGACCATGCGCAAGGTCGAAGAGGTGATCCCGTTCACCAATATCCGCTATTTCGTCTGCCACCATCAAGATCGACAAGCTGCGCCACCTGGACTGCGGTATCTATCTGTTTGCTAAGGAAAATACAGACTTCGTCAAGCTCTCGCGGCTGAACCGGACACTGCGCGAAATCACCCAGACCATGCTCCTGTACCGCGATTTTCGCGACATCGCCGATCAGCTTTTCCAGGTCGTGCAGAGCAACCTCCCGGCCGACCGGATCGACTATTACGCCCTGATCGACGGCGATCAGGTCCTCACCCTGTCCCACGAAACCCGCTTCTCCGGTTTCGTCGGCGATGCCCCGCCTGATGTGACGCGCATCCTGGGCAAGAGCCGGGAGGACTGGGCGCAAGCCCATGAGGATGACCCCTTGATGGCGGGGCACCGGTTGCACGCGGAGGCCTTTTGCAGTCTCCATGACCGCGACGCGAGCGCCCCGGTGGCGGCGGTGATGGTGGATGTCGACCACTTCAAGCGCGTCAACGATACCCACGGTCACGGCGTGGGGGACGAGGTCCTGAAGCAGGTGGCCGAAGTCCTGCGCAACGGCGTGCGGGAGGCCGACATCCCGGTGCGCTACGGCGGCGAGGAGTTCATCTTGTTTCTGGTGGGGGCCACCTCCGTCGGTGCCGCCGAGTACGCGGAGCGTATTCGCAGCGCTATTGAGTGTCATCCTTTCGCCCTGGGGCCGGGGTTGTCCTTGAGCGTCACGGTCAGCATCGGCGTTGCCGAACGCCGCCAGCATGAACCGCTCGACGGGCTGATCCGGCGGGCCGATGAGGCGCTTTACCGCGCCAAACAAGGCGGACGCAATCGCGTGGAGTTCGCCGACGGTCGGGCTGGCCACCAAGGCGTTTGATGGGCGAAGGCGGTGCATGCTCGTGCTTCGTCGTGCACCGGAAGCGAGCGGTCAGCGGCTGGCGGCTTCCTCCGTCGAACGACAGGGTCGTCTGCCCGCTCACTGGAAGCGCAGTGATCAGCAATTCCAAATTTGGGCGGCACCGCGCGACCTCTGGTGGATGCGGCGCGCGCGACCGCCGTGCCGAGTCCCCGAGACCGAGCGGCACGCCTTATCCACCCTACAACGGAGCCGGTTTCGTAGGGTGGATAAGCGCAGCGCATCCACCATCGGCCTCGCTGCCGACACGCTGTTGGCGGCGGCCACCCAAATTTGGAACTGCTGCG
>NZ_CAIZIZ010000580.1 GCF_903933125.1 uncultured Lamprocystis sp.
AACCGGCTCCGTTGTAGGGTGGATAAGGCGCGCCGCTCGGTGGCAGGGACTCGGCACGGCGGTCGCGCGCGCCGCATCCACCAGAGGTCGCGCGGTGCCGCCCAAATTTGGAATTGCTGTAGCACGGGCCGGCCGTCGTCCGTGGAGCGCACGAGTGCTATCATGATGAGATACGAGCCCCTGCCCCGAGACGCCTGACCATGACCGCCGCCGCCCTGAAACCGCGGGTCGACACCTTGGAATATGCCCTGCAAGTCCTGGCCGAGCAGGCGGCGCGCACCGCAGCCGAAGTGGAGCGCCTGAGTCTGGAGATGCGGGAATTCAAGGATGAAATGGGCGAGTTCAAGAACGAGATGAGCGAGTTCAAGAACGAGATGAGCGACTTCAAAGACGAGACCCGACGCGAGCATCGCGAGCTCAACCGCAAATGGGGGGAGATGGCCAACAAACTCGG
Organism: uncultured Lamprocystis sp.; assembly: GCF_903933125.1. Classification (GTDB taxonomy): domain Bacteria; phylum Pseudomonadota; class Gammaproteobacteria; order Chromatiales; family Chromatiaceae; genus Thiodictyon. The sequence continues at coordinate 455 of NZ_CAIZIZ010000580.1, forward strand.
GACCATCGTCGAGGATCTGGTGGCACCCAGTCTGCCGCGTGTGGTCCATGAGGTCTGCGGTGAGGAGATCATCGACCTGTCGGTGCGACGCAAACGCAAGCTCCCCGACGGGCGGGTGCAGGAATTCGACGCCATCGCCGTCACCCCGACCCTGGTGTGTCTCAATAGCACCAAGTCGACCCTGCGCAGTGCCGATGTGGATGCGCTCATCGGGGAGATCGATCAGTTGCGCGAGTTCTTCCCCGAGTTCCGCACCACCCCGGTGATCGGCATCCTCGCTACCCTGGCCGTCGAGGACAGCGTACTGCGTCATGCCAGCCGCCAGGGCTTCGTGGTCCTCGCCATCGGCGATGAGCTGATGGAGGTGCGCAACCCGCCCGGATTCGTGCCGCGGCGCTGGTAGCGCGCTGAGGGCGCTGTCGGCGATGGGCGGCGCGACTGGACGAGGCGGCGGAGTCGGCGCGGCGCGCGTCCAATCGCGGTGCTATGCTCGCCCGTCTCCCTGCTGCCGAGGAGTTCGCCCGATGCGCTTCTTCAACACCGAAGGTCCGGTCCGGCCGGACGACCACTACACCCTGCCCCCCTGGCGCGCTGGGATCTGGACAAGGTCCTCGCACTGATCGATCAGAAGAAATACTTCCTGCTCCACGCGCCCCGTCAGACCGGCAAGACCTCCTGTCTGTTGGCGCTGATGGCGTATCTGAATCGGGAGGGGCGCTATCGGGCGCTCTATGCCAATCTGGAGGGCGCGCAGGCTTATCGCGAGCAAATCGACCCGGCCATGGCGACGATCGTCACCGACATTGCCGCTGCCGCCGGTGTCTGGCTCGGTGACCGCGAACCCGCGCGTCAGGCGGCGGCGGTCTTGGCCGGTACTCCGCCCGGCTCGGCACTTGGGGTATTTCTGACCCAATCGTGTCAGAACGCGACCCAGCCACTGGTGCTGCTGCTCGACGAGGTCGATGCCCTGATCGGCGACACCCTGATCTCGCTGCTGCGTCAGCTTAGGTGATTCCCGAGAATGTTTATACCAAGCAGGCCGGCGTGATCAGGATGTCCCACTTGGGAAGTGTCGGACTCCGTTCCAGCCGCGCCTCGACAGACCGCATGGCCTCTCTAGGGTTCCTTGACGAACAATTTTCTGCGCGCATGCGTCAAGTTTGGAGCGGCGCGAGTTTGGCCTGATCGAAGAGGTCCGTGAACGCCTGTTGCAGTCGGCCCATGGCGGTCGCGATGGCGCGGTGAGCCGCCTTGGGGCAACCGTCGAAGAGTTGGATAATCCTGGGCGCAGCATACGGCTGTGGACCTTGGTAAAGAACAGCGCGCCGCGGA
>NZ_CAIZIZ010000581.1 GCF_903933125.1 uncultured Lamprocystis sp.
GCGACTGGATGCCCAGGTGCTGCAGGCGCTCCTGGTGCCGCTGGCGCTGGGCGAGCCAGCCGTGGACGCTGTGGAAGCGTAACGCCTCCTCAAGGTTCCCGATCGGCGCTTCCAGTGCCCGATCCAGGGCGGCCTCGCGCAGGTCGGCGACCACCACCAGATGACGGCGGCGCAGGAGTTGGGCGGCCTGCTCCAGGCCCTCCTGATCCTCGTCCCGACTGTTGGTGAGGATCACCACCAGGGCGCGCCGCGGCATGGCGGCCAGCAGGGTGCGGGCCGCGGCCAGCGGGTCCGCGGCTTCCAGGCTGGGTTGCAGGTCGTAGACGGCCTCCAGCAGCCGGTTCACCGTGGCGGGCTCCTTGCGCGGGGCGAACCAGCGGCGCGGTCCGCCATAGGTCATGAGTCCGACCGCGTCCCCCTGGCGGACCGCGACAGAGGTGAGCAGCAGCAGGGCGTTCAGAGCGAAAACCGGGCGAAAACCGGGGACAGACCAGAATGGCGCGAAGATAAGCCGAGAGCATCTTTAAATCAGCGGGTTACCGTTGCGACTCAGGACCAAAAATCGGCGTGTTCAGCGCTGTTTCTTGGGGTGGCCGTTCTGGCGGACCTCCTCCTGCGCGAGGCGCCGGGGCTTGGTCAACAGCGGATAGCTCTTGAGCCGACGCTTCAACGCCCGCGGCTCAATGCGTCCTCGCCGTAGTCCGACGCGGGGTTCGGCGATCAACACCAAGAGGGCACGGATCACCACCGCGTCACGCGTCCCGCCGCCCCGCTGTTGCCTGGAAATCCAGATCTGCACCGTGTGTTTAAAGCTCAGTTGGCGCGGGATTTGGTCGGCCAGCAAGGCGGCTTGCGCCATCAACAAACGGATCAGGTTGTAGGCCAGCAAGTAGACCCACAACTCCTTGATCGCCATCTCCGGGGTCCGGCAACGCAGGTGTTCCATCCCGAGCGTGGTCTTGATGTTGCGCAGATCAAGTTCGACGTTCCAGCGGCTGCGGTACAACACCTTGAGGGTGTACTTGGGGACCGCTTTGGGGCACAGGAGGGTCGTGACCATGATCTTACCGCCCGCTTGAAACTCGCGCACGGTCAGGGTGTCCGGGGCCTGATCGTCGTCCTCCTGGCGCATCCAGTCCGGACGCTTGGGCTTGCTCAGGACGATGAGGTGATCACGCACCCCAAGCCATTGGCCCAGGCGAAAGTCCGTGCTGCGCTTGCGGGCGCCGTACTGCTCAAACACCCCATCGACGCCGCGGGACCCCAACTCGCAGAGCAGAAAATACGTCGCGTAAAAAGCGTCGGCAATCAGGATCTCGCCGCGCAGCAGGGTATCGAGCAGGGTGCGCAGCAGGCTCTGCTCGTCGCTGCCCTTGCCCACACAGGGACCGACGGCCCCATCTAACAAGGCGCCGGTCGCCAGGCACAGTAAGACCACCAACCGACAGATCGGGAACCCCAGTCCGGGCTTCTGGCTCGTCGGCTGCGGATATTTGGCCTGGTTTTCCGCGGTGTCGGCCAAGGTCAGCGTGGCCCCGTCGGCGAGCCGCACCCGTCGGCCGTGCCAGTGCCACCAGGCCGGTGCCCCGTCGGTGACCAGTTCCCCGGTCTGGCGCGCCAGGGTCGAGATCATCGACAACGGCAGCCGGGCCCGGGCTTGGCAGAAGGCGCTGGTGCTGGTACTCAGGCGCGGCAACCCGGCGATGGCCCGTTGGACCGCGTGGTCGGCGAGCGCCTGGCGGCAACTGCCGTCCGCCGAGAGCGCCTGGGTCATGAACATCGCCAAGGTCTCAGTCGGAGGAAAGGCCCGCTCACGATGGGCCGGCACCAACGCGGCGACGTGATCGAGCAGCTGCGGGCCGGTCAACAAATTAAAGAATCCGCCGGTGTCGATCCGCGCGGCCTCCTCAAGGACACGTTGCTGCGTCGCGGCGCGCTGGTTAGGATGCATGGGGCTGGCTCGCAGGGTGATGGGTTGGGTGTCGCAACCTTCAGCCTACCACTCTTGCGGGTTAGCCCCCATTATTTTCAGTCTGTTAGACTAAATTAGTGCCATTCGGAGTGCCATTCGGGACAGACCACGGTTTCTTGCTATAGTGCCTGCACCGGTTCCTGCCAGACGACCTAACGACATGCCACGACACGCGCGCATCGTCGCCGCCGGCTTTCCGATGCACGCGATCTTGCGCGGTATCGACCGGACGGCGATCTTCTTCGCCGAAGCCGACCGCCGGGCGTTTCTCGATGCCCTAGCCGGACTTGCCGCAAGTGAGTCGGTGCGGGTCCATGCGTACGTGCTCATGACCAACCATGTGCATCTCCTGATAACGCCCGAGAGCGAGCGCGGACCGTCTCTGCTCATGAAGGGCCTCGGTCAGCGCTACGTGCCGCACGTCAACCGCGCCTACCGCCGCAGCGGGACACTCTTCGAGGGCCGCTTCCGCTCGTCGATCATCGAGGCCGACAGCTACCTCCTCGCCTGCCAACGCTACATCGAGCTCAATCCGGTGCGGGCGCATATGGTGCCCGCGCCGGGAGACTACCCGTGGTCGAGCTACCGCTGCAACGCCCTGGGCGGCGCCGATCCTGTCGTCGCGGCGCACCCGCTGTACCTCGCCTTGGCCGAGACCGAGGAAGCACGACGTTCCACTTACCGAGACCTATTCGCCGACGTAATCCCGGAGGACGCGCTCGTTGCGCTTCGGGATGCGACCAACGGCGGGTTCGCTCTGGGCAGTCCTCGTTTCCAGCGACAGATCGCAGCGATGGTCGGCCGCCGTACATGGCCCGGAAGATCCGGCCGACCGAAGAAAGAGCCGCCCGATGCGAGTCAACTCGATCTGCCGCTTTAACATAGAAACCGTGGTCTGTCCCCGGTTTCCGCCGGTCCCCGGTTTCCGCCGGTTTCCGCTCGGCAACCACATCAGTTTGGATCGCACCCATCCTTGCGACGACCGATGCCGAAGCTCCGCGGCCAGGGTATAATTTGACTGACGTACACCGAATCGACCAGAGGGTCGATTTAGACCTGTCCACCAGCGCGGAGCGAGGCACATGAAGCGGATGAAGGGCCGAGGAGTTCTGGAGAGTTGCGGGCGGCACTTCGGGACCAGGATGCCGATCCGAGCACCTAGCCCGCACGTCGCGCGGCAACAGGGACTTGCCCTGGGTTTGCTCTTCGGCACCCTGCTAGGCTTCGGGGTCAGCCCCTCGTGGGCTTTACCCATCGTCGCCGAGCATTCGGCCGAACCGACGCTAGGTCTGCGAAGGACGACCGCACCGCTGGACTCCGCCCCGCTCGGACTCGCCAACCCAACCCCGCTGTCCGCGCTGGCCCAAGACGCCGCCACCGCGAAACCCGGCATCCTGGCCGACTACGGTCGCGTGCCGATGCACTTTGAGCCCAACCAAGGCCAGACGGCGGAGGAAGTCCGCTACCTCGCCCGTGGTGCCGGTTACAGCCTATTCCTCACCAATGCCGAGGCGGTGTTGGTGCTGCACAAGAACGCCGCAACGGGACCGGACCCACACCCCGACAACGCGGACGCCGGACCGGTCTCCCGGCGAACCGGGCTAACGACGCGACTCCTCCCACGCAGCTTGGATGAAGCGCCAGCCGATCCACCGGCTAACTCGCCGGTCTGCAACCGAGCCGCGGAATTTAGCGGGCAGCCAGAATCCCTTGCGGGTCGCCCGGACGATCTGGACTTACTCGGTGGACGTCCAGCGCCGACGTCGGAATCAATCAGCCAGGATGCACCCGCCGCCCTAACCCAGCCGGCCGTTGTGCGCATGCGCTTGCTGGGCGCCACCCATAACCCCGCCCCCGCTGTCGCCGGTCTGGACCGCCAGCCCGGCATCAGCAACTACTATCTCGGCAACGACCAGGCGAAATGGCGCAGCGGCGTGCCCCACTTTGCCAAGGTCCAGTTCGATCAGGTTTACCCCGGCATTGATCTGGTCTTCTATGGCAACCCCCAGCAGTTGGAATACGACCTGGTGGTTGCCCCCGGGGCCGATCCGGGCCAGATCCGGCTGAGCTTTGAGGGCGTCGATGGGATGCGACTCGACGGCGAGGGCAACCTGGTACTCGCGGTGGCTGATGGGGAGATCGTGCAGCGGGCGCCGCGGATCTACCAACGGGTGGATGGGCAGGAGCGGGCGGTGGCGGGGCGGTATGCGCTGCTCGACGGCCGCACAACCGGCGCGGCAAAGGCGAACGGCGACGTCGCTCGTCAGGACCAGAGCGCCGATAAGACCGTCGGCCTAGTGCTTGCTGCCTATGACCCGGCGCAGCCACTGGTCATTGACCCGGTGGTGGTCTATTCGACCTATCTGGGCGGGAGCGCGGTCGACATGGCGTACGCCATCGCCACGGACGGGGCGGGCAATGCCTATGTGTCCGGAACCACCGGATCGGCCGATTTTCCCACGGCGAATGCGCGCTACCCGAGCATGAGGGCTGCCTTTAATGCCTTTGTAACCAAGCTCGATGCCCAGGGTCAGGGTCTTGTCTACTCCACCTATCTGGGTGGGAGTTCCTCTGATCCGAGTGGGAGACCTCATTACGATAACGCGGATGGCATCGTCGTCGATGCAACGGGTAACGCTTATGTCACCGGCGTGACCAGTTCCACCGACTTCCCCATGGTCAATGCTCGCTATCCCAGCTTCGGCGGCGACTACGACGCCTTCGTGACCAAGCTGGATCCCCAGGGCCAGGGGCCCGTCTACTCCACCTATCTGGGGGGGAACGGCCTTGACATCGGGGCGGAAATCGCCGTAGACGGTGCGGGTAACGCCTATGTGGTGGGTAATACGCAATCCTCGAATTTCCCGACGGCCGCGGCCCTGTATCCGACGCGTCCCGGCGGTTCAGATGCCTTTGTGACCAAGTTCGGTCCACAAGGCCAGGGACCGTTCTACTCGACCTATTTGGGCGGAAGTGGCGATGACTGGGGATCCGGTATTGCCGTAGATACCGTCGGCAACGCCTATGTCGCCGGTACGACGGGCTCGACCGTCGACTTTCCCATTACGCTCACCGCCCGCTATCCCAACTATCTCGGCGGCGCCTACGACGCCTTCGTGACCAAGTTCGATTCCCAGGGTTTGGGTCTGGTCTACTCCACCTACCTAGGCGGGACCGGCGAGGACGATGGATACGGGATCGCGGTCGATGCAGCGGGCAACGCCTTCGTGACGGGTGTAACCTGGTCCAGTGACTTTCCCGCAGTCAATGCCCGCTATCCTACTTATCGGGGAAACGGCGACGCCTTTGTCACCAAGCTAGGCCCGGCGGGTCAGGGGCCAGCGTACTCAACCTATCTTGGGGGGAGCAATGAAGACTACGCGGGCAACATCGCCCTGGACGCGGCGGGTAACGCCTTCCTGACGGGCGGCACCTCGTCCGGCGACTTCCCCACGGTCAACGCCATCAATCCCAGTCTTGGGGGCAGCGGCCAGGACATTTTCGTGACCAAACTCGATCCGCAGGGGCTCGGTCCGTTGTACGCGACTTACCTGGGTGTGGGTAGCAGCAACTTCGACTCGGACATCGACGTGGACGCGGCCGGCAACGCCTATGTGGCCGGGACCACCAAATCCGTGGATTTTCCTACGGTCAACGCGCTGTATCCTACCTATCGGGGAGGCGGGACGGATGCCTTCGTCATCAAGATCGGCACAACCTATACCGTCACTCCGGCCGCCGGCACCGGCGGTACGGTCAGCCCGTCCGCCCCACAGACGGTCATCGCCGGGGCAACAACCAGCTTCCTGGTCACCGCCAGCAGTGGTTTCACCCGCAATGCCGCGGTCGGCGGCACCTGCCCCCAAGGCAGTTGGAGCGGCGACACCTGGACCACCGGGGCGATCGGCGCGAGCTGCACTGTGAGCTTCGCCTTCACCGGGTTCTGCTGGGAATGTCTGCCAAGCCGGGGCGGCTGGCGGGCGATCCTGCCTTGAGCTCGGTCTCCCACTTTGGTCAATCGGCAATTCGTTGCATCTTCAGGGTCATGATGAAAGTGGCGAGAGCAGCCGCCAAGCTTCCCGTTAGAATTACCTCGCTGGCAAGCTCCGACATCATCAAATCGCAATTGGGGAATGGGCCGAGTTAAACGCCCTGGCAACAGTCCTTCTCCGATTACGGTTAAGACAACGGCAACGTTTGGGAGGGTGTTGACCTTGTGATTGGCGCGTCACCAATGGGTTTGATTGAGCGATGGAACTCCCATGATGGACTGGCTTGATCTGCAGCGCCTGATCACTGACCTTCTCAAGCCATTGACGCTCGGTCTGGGGCTGATGCTGTTGGGTCTGGCATGGCGCGGCGGGGCGCGGTGGCGCCGTCTGGGGTCCGTTCTGCTGGGCAGCGGGCTCGCAATCCTGTTGCTGGCGTCGTCGCCCTGGGTTGCCGACCGGCTCATCGCGACCCTGGAGCGCGGCTACCCACCCCGGTCCCCAAGTGACTGTCATCCCGCGGCGGCAATCGTGGTGCTCGGCGGCGCAATGCAGCCCTGGGTGCAGGGGGATCGCCGGCCGCGCGTGCAACAAGGTGCGGATCGGGTGTGGGAGGCGGCACGCCTCTACCACGCGGGTTGCGCACCGGTCGTGGTCGTGAGCGCGGGCGGACCCGTGGAACCCCCGTTTCAGGCGGGTGAAGCGGCAGCCATTGCAAGTCTGCTGGAGGACCTCGGGGTCTCGCGCTCGGCCTTGCTGCTGGACACCGACAGCCGGAATACCCAAAGCAACGCGGCCGTCAGCCGGTCCCTGCTCGCACCCTTGGGGGCCGATCGCATCCTGTTGGTGACGTCTGCCTGGCATCTGCGCCGGCAGGGCTATCGCATCAACGTATTAGCGGATACTGTTGGATAACCAACTCGGTTACCCCCATGCTTCTCGGCTTTTGAATCTTGGGGAGATCTCACGGTGTGCGATTTGAGTGTCGAGCGATCGCTGGCGAGTCATTTTGCCGCGCTGGAAGACCCACGTAGCGCGCCGCAAAGCCGGCACCAGCTGATCGAGATGATTGTCATCGCCATCGCCGCAACCCTCAGTGGGGCCGACGGCTGGGTGGCCGTGGAGACGTTCGCAAAGAGCAAGGAGCCGTGGCTGCGTACCTTTCTGGAACTGCCCCATGGGATTCCCTCGCACGATTGCTTCGGGCGCGTGTTTGCGCTGATCAATCCCGAGGCGTTCGCCTCCTGCTTTCGCCAGTGGAGCGCGGCGGCTTCCCGACGAGATCATTGCGGTGGATGGCAAGACCTTGCGCCGCTCGCACAACCGCAGTAAGGGCTTGGCCGCGTTGCACCTGGTCAGTGCCTGGGCGACGGCCAACCGGGTGGTGCTCGGGCAGGTGGCCACGGACGCCAAATCCAATGAGATGACGGCCATTCCACGCCTGCTGCAGTGGCTCCCGTTGGCCGGCTGCATCGTCACCATCGATGCCATGGGCTGCCAGACCAAAATTGCCGAGCAGATCATCGCGCAGGGCGGTGACTACGTGCTGGCCCTCAAAGGCAACCAGGAAACGCTGGCCGCCGAGGTCGAGGAGGCGTTCATCGACGCCGATGCCCGCGGCTATGCCGGGGTCGAGTCGGAGTTTCTCGAGACCATTGAGCGCGGACATGGGCGCCGCGAAACGCGTCGTTACCGCACCCTGGGCGATCTCTCCGGCGTGCCGCGCAGCGCCGTGTGGAAGGCCATGAACATGATCGGCATGGTCGAATCGCGCCGTGAGGTGGCCGGTAAGGTCTCGATCGAGACCCGCTATTTCATTGGCAGTATCGGCACCAGCGCCACCCGCTTTGCCCACGCGGTGCGTGGTCACTGGGGCGTCGAAAACGGGTTGCATTGGAATCTCGATATTTCCTTCCGGGAGGATGAGTGCCGCGTCCGCGATCCGGTGGCACGCGCGAATCTCGCCGTCCTGCGCCACCTCGCCCTCTCACGACTCAAGAATGACGACACCAAGCTTGGTCTTCAGAACAAACGCTTGAAAGCCGCTTGCAACGAGGACTACCTGACAAAACTGCTTTTCGAGTCGCCCAAACGCAAGGACGACGCAGGCGCATCGGCATCCGCTAATATTAGCAGTGCTTGATGCGATTGCCCTGTCTGCGCCGGGCGGTCGCGCTGTTCACCCGGGCCGGTTTTACGGTGTTTCCGGTTGGCGCCGACTATCGCTCGCTGGACGGCTGCCGCCGATCGGAATGCTGGCTGCCCAAGACCGAAGCGCTGGAGGCGACCGCACTGGCGCTCAAGGAATTTCTCGGGTACTGGGTTCAGGTGACCGGATTGCGGTTTTCGGAGTCCGAGCCGATCACTGGGCGGATCACTAGATAATCAGGGACAGACCCTGAGGTATCCCCACGAACTTGATCGAGACATCAGTCGGTTAGCGGAATCCCGGCGTCAGGGCCTCTGCCAGCCATTCAAAGCGTCTCTATCTCGCTGATAGAGAAAGTTATTTCGTGGGGATACCTCAGGGACAGACCACGATATTTCCGGCTTCATACCAAACCCCCTATTTTCCCTCCTTGCGGTCAGCATGTGTATAAGCGGAGCTTCGAGTTCTTGTTCCTGATGCCGTCAACACAAAGTCGAGTTAAATCGAAAACGGGTTCCAAATCCGAACGCCACTATCCAACGTCTGACCGCTCTGCA
>NZ_CAIZIZ010000582.1 GCF_903933125.1 uncultured Lamprocystis sp.
CCAGCAGTTTGTCCGCATAATTAATAAAGTCTCGATATTGTCCAGCAAATAACGGCGCCCGGAGGATTCATCGATATTGCAATAATGCGATCGAATGTAATCCGTCGTATGGGGAATCAGCACTGGCGAGAAATAGGGCTTGTCAGTTAAGGCGTAACCAAAAATCACGTCGTGAATTCTATTGAAGCCATCGGTATCGCCTCGGGCCGAAGTCCGCTTCCAGATGATCTCACTTGTGAAATTTTCGTACCCGAAAATTTCATCCATGAGCACCTTGACATAATGCGCCGCATGCCAATCCAGGTGCACATAAATGCTCCCGGTCGGCGCCAACAGCTCCTTCAGCAGCACCAGTCGCGCCCGGATCATGGACAGGAAGCTGTCCAGCCCTTCGCGCCAGGTGTCTTTGTAGGCGAGTATCTCCACCAGCGACGGCTCCTTGACCGCGCTCACCCCGGCATCGTTGTCCACATCAATGCTGATGGAGTTATCGGCCACGAAGTCGCTGTTCACCATGAACGGCGGGTCGATATAGATCAGGTCGACCTTGCCGCGATAGCGCCAGTCCCGCGTCTGCGGGTCACGCTCTTCAAGCAGCGTCTTGAGCGCCACCAGGTTGTCGTTGGTCCAGATCAGGCGGTTGACCGGAGCACGCTGCTCAGCCCGCGACCGTGCGGCTCCCAGCCCCGCGAACTGGCCCTGGCGCTCGTCCCGGTGGGCGGCAAGCCCGGGGCTCACCACCTCCTGCACCTGGGTCGGGACCCCGGTGACGGCGGGCCGCGCCTGCATTCCCTGCCAGGCGAGCCGCGGCCGGCGGCGCGGAACCTCGCAATGCAGCCAGTCGCCGCCGCTGCCCACCCCCGCCGCCGCAAGCAGCGCCGTGCGCGCCTGCGCCCCGGTCTCCGCGACAGGTAGCCCGAGGCGGGTACAGGCGAGCGTGAGCGTGTCATCGGCCAGATGCTCCAGCAGCCGTGCCAGACTGGGGCGCGCCGCCTCGCACAGCAGGGTCTGGAGCACCCCCATGGCGGTCCGCGGCGGCGTGCCGACCGCAAGCGCCTCACCCAGGCGCAGCAGGTCGATCTCGGTGGCCGAGCCGAGGAGTGTGTCCCAGATCTGCATGACTGTCCCGTTGGATGCGATGGTGCGAGCGCGGCATGTTAACCGACGCCATCGCCGCGGTGGGGCGGTGTTCGATCCGGTGACGAAGATCCGGCGTCGTGAGAATCTTGTACCTGCTCGGTGATCTCGTCTTCCTTGGCCGAGCATAGGGAGAATTTTCCATCGGCGACATCGCTCAGTAAGACGCGCCACGCCCAGCTCAGGGCAGGCGTTTATCGATGGGATCGAGCAGATCGACCCGCACCCGGTGGCCACCGGCCGCCAGGACGCTGCCTAGCTCTGTCTTTGGTGCAGACGACTTCTGAAAGTGACATTGGCGACCCTGGCACGCAGCAAAGAATGAAGGATGACAATAAAGCTTGCGAAGCGCTCAGCCTACCCGCGTACCAGCAGGTGCCTCATCCCCATCCCCCGATCCTGCGGTCGCGGGCAGTAGAATTTCAGAGTGGTCCCGGAAGTCCGCCGTGGGCAGGACCAAGGGGCCGGCGATGCAACGTGCAGTCAGCGTTGTGACCAACTCGCGGATCGCGCCATAGACGAGACTGGCACCGTTGACGAGGGCAAGATCGCGGCGTTTTTCTTTTTCGACCTTTTCAGAAACCTCGACGAGGCCCAGCGCTGCGATGTCCAGCTTGTAAGGGGTCGGTCTGTCCTCGGCCTGATCGATGGCAATGCCAAGCGCGACGATAAAGGTCAGCGCCTCGCTGTCGTCTTCGATCGGCGCCTCGTTCACGTCGAGGGAGACCCGAAATTCGATGCCGTCGAATGCGTGGGGCGGAACGAATCCTTGATTAACCGCCGCAGGACCACGCACTCCTTCTCGCGGGAACAAGGCGTCAGCGACGGGGCGGGCAACCCAGCGCGGCGCATCAGCCAAGTGGCAGCTTCCGGCACCTGATCGGCCAGGCGCAAGAGCTTTTCCATCCCATCGGATGGCGCCACTTCGGCGTTCTCGTACTTCCCGAACGCATTCGGGCCGCCGCCAAAGACACGCGCCGCTTGCACTTGGGTCAGCCCCAAGGTCTTGCGGATGCGCAGGATATCCGCCGGGACCAAACGCTGGGCGCGGTCACGCTCGGCAACCGCCTGGTTACGCGCCTCGATGATGGTGCGCTTGTTGTGCCGCGATTGATCGGGCGTGGTGATATCTTCGCCGCAGTGACTGCACAACGAATGCCGCAGGCCAAAGACGACGTAGGCGTGGTCCTCGATATTGAAATCACGCTCGTAGGCGTGCTCGACCAGTCGACCTTCACCGCACAGGGGGCAGAGGATCGCAGAATCGTTCATAGTCATCTCTAAAGCGATAAATGACAGCTAAAGACCATCACCATCAAACGGTGATCATTGGGTCTGAAGCCGAATTTCACATAGTAGCGCCGGTGCCGCGCTCGATCTCCACGGCATTGATCAATAGGGTCGTAATACAGCATATAGACATCGGCATCGGTGATCACGCCGCCACTGCTCTCACACCACTCTGAGTTTCGATAATCCTGAGACGTCAATGCGCGAATGAGGCGCGCAACATCGTCATGATCCCAATCCATATCCTGCACGGCGTTCCGGCACCGTTGAGTGGCAAGGAAGACGGCGTCACCCGTCAGGCGGGCCTGCACGGCAGCCAGGTCGTAGATAGGGCCCGGTTTCCGCCGCTTGCCGGGCAGGGGGTCCGGGGGCTCCGTCCAGGGTTGTCGCCTCAAAGTATCCACCATATTGGTGAGTTCCGCTAGATTTGTTTGTTGAGCGGGGGAAACCAGGCCAGCGGTGCGAGACGTTTGCCGACAGATGCTCCAGTGCTCTGGGTGAGTCTAACCCGTTCAGACACATGGTTACGATATCGCTGCGCGCCAGCGACTGGCCTTGATCATCGTTCCGGTCGGCCGTGAGCGATTCGCACAGCGTCTCCTCCGGCAAGACCGCGCTCTGGGTCCGCTATACGGACCGACGATCGTGCAGATCTCGAGGAGGCCGGGTTAATGACCAAGGCCTCCGGCGTCCGAAGATCGGCTCAAGGGTCCGCCGCGGCCGGCAGCGATTCGATCAGCACGGTCCGGGCCCCCGGTACGGTGTTCGTCGTCAGGTAGTCCGCCCCACCGGCGAGTTCGGTCGGCAGTGCGAATTCCTCCGGTGAGGTGGCCGGGAAGACGATCAGGTCGAGCAACACCTTCTTGTGCTGGTGGGTGACGTTGCCGACCCACAGGGGGGTGCCGTCGTCCAGTTTGAACTGCGTGGGCCACAGGCGCAGGATCTCGCGGTTGTCGCTGCCCGCTGGTCGGCCAAGCACCAGGGCCTCGTGACGGGCATCGTGGACCTGCGGGATCACAGGCAGTTCAGCCAGGGTGAGCGAGGGCGAGAGCAGCCGCATCGCATTGCCCCAATCGAGCTGCTCGACCGGTGCCCAGCCCGCGCCGGCCAGGGCGACGGCCAGCGCGGCGGGGTCGCCCGCGTACTGGATGGTCAGGGGGTGTAGGTCACGTTGGCTGATGTCCTCCCGGCGGGCGGGGAGGCGGGCCCAGTCGGTGGTGCGCCAGGCGTCGTGCGCCAGGATTTCGATGGGCCGCTGCGGGGTCAGGTTGGCCAGATTGCGGTCGTCGGTGATCCAGCCGTGGAACACGAAGCCGGCGATCAGGCCGCTCAGTGCGACGGCGCCGAAGAGGCTGGAGCGCAGTGCGACGCGGCTGTGGCGATGGAACGCCAGACCCAGGGCGGCGACCCACACCAGTCCCAGGGCGATGCTGTCGACGATGCCGGTGAGCCACTCGGCGCCCAGATAGACGCGCGCCGCGGCGACCGCGGCGACGGTGGTGGTGGCCAGGGCGTAAGGCGCCCAGCGCTGCCGTTCGGCCAGGCCGCGGGCGATGGAGACGGCGAGGAAGCCATAAACACAGGTCGCCAATAAGACCGGGCCGCTGGGGAACGACCAGGGCAGGAACAGTTGCAGACCGAGATCGGGCCGCGGGACCGCCAGCAAGGCGCCGAGGACCGGTGTGGCGACCAGCGGAAAGGCCGCGGCGGCCAGCCAGTAGTTGCCATGGCGGTCCGCCCCCTGCCAGCGCAGCCAGACGAAGACCACCGCCACCATGGGGAGGATGACGGCGGGCTCGCCCAGGGCGGCGAGCCGGACCATCAGGCGGTCGCCAAGCGGGTTGTGCAGGCTCTGGGCCAGATCCAGCGCGGCCTGATTGAGTGCCGATTCGGGCGAGCCGAACAGGGTCAGGCCGGTGATGGCCCCGACCAGCAGCGAGGCGAGCATCAGCAGGAAGGCGAACCCGGTCAGGGCACGGGCGTCCGGGTGCCCGGGGTCGGCCAGGGCATGGGCGATGCGGCCCATGTTCGGGTGCAGGTCGGCCCAGCGCAGCAGTTCCTGGAGCCAGGTGCTGGCACGGGGAGCCAGCAGTCGATAGACCAGGCGTGCAAGCCGGAAGGTGAACCAGAGGGCACCCACCAGGAGCAGTCCGAGGATGACCAGCCGCAAGGCGGCCTCGGCGGCTAATTTAAGTGAGGCGCCGAAAATCATGCCGGGGATGAAAAAAGCCAGCGTCTGGGCGGCAGCCGACGTGACGTTGGCGAAATAAAAGCGCCGCGGCGGCATCCGCATCATGCCGGCAACCAGCGGAATGATGGCGCGGCCGGGGCCGGCGAAGCGGCCGAGGGCGACGCTCCAACCGCCGTAGCGGTCGAAGAAGGCCACGCCCCACTCGAGTTGCTGCGGATAGCGCGAGAACGGCCACAGCTCACGGATGTGCTGGTTGAAATGGCGTCCCAGCGAGTAGCTCACGCCGTCGCCGGCGATGCCGCCGGCGGTCGCGGCGATGAAGGCCGGCCAGAAGGCGATGGCGCCGGTGGCGATCAGGGCACCGGTGCCGATCAGTGAAATGACCCCCGGCACCACCACCCCGATCACCGCCATCGATTCGCCCATGGCGATCAGGAACACGGTCACATAGGCCCACTCCGGGTGGCTGCCCACCCAGGCGTGGAGGTTGTGGAAGAGCTCTTCCATGGGGTCGATCGGGCGCGCCGCTTAGCCGGCGACTTGGGCGAAGGCCTGTTCCGCCGCGTCCAGGGTCGCCTGGATTTGGGGTTTCTCGTGGGTGATGGAGACGAACCCGGCCTCGAACGCGGAGGGCGCCAGATAGACGCCGCGCTCCAGCATGGCATGGAAAAAGGCGCGGAACTGATCCTGATTACAGGCGGTGGCCTGGGCGTAGGTGGTGACCTGGGGGGCCTCCGTGAAGAAGATGCCGAACATGCCGCCGACCCGGTTCACCGCCAGGGGTACTCCGGCGGCGGCGGCGCGCGCCAGCAGGCCGTTGGTGAGTTCGACCGTGCGCGCGGTGATCCGGTCATAGAAGCCGGGAGCCGAGATCAATTCCAGGGTCTTGAGCCCCGCCGCCATGGCGATCGGATTCCCGGACAGTGTGCCGGCCTGATAAACCGGACCCAAGGGGGAGAGCCGCTCCATGATGTCGCGCCGTCCGCCGAAAGCGCCGACCGGCAGGCCGCCGCCGATGACTTTGCCGAGCGCGGTCAAATCCGGACGGATGCCGTAATGGGCTTGGGCGCCGCCCAGCGCGACGCGGAAACCGGTCATGACTTCATCAAGGATCAGCACGGCGCCGGATTGATCGCAGACCGCGCGCAGGCCCTCCAGGAAGCCGGGCACCGGGGGAATGCAGTTCATGTTGCCGGCGACCGGTTCGACGATGATGCAGGCGATTTCGTGGCCGATCTCGGCAAAGGTCTCCTGGACTTGCGCCAGGTCGTTGTAGCGCAAGGTAATGGTGAGTTCGGCCAGGGCCGCGGGGACGCCCGGTGAACTGGGTTCGCCGAAGGTCAGGGCGCCGGAGCCGGCCTTGACCAGGAGCGAGTCGGCATGACCGTGGTAGCAGCCTTCGAACTTGACGATCTTGTCACGGCCGGTAAAGCCGCGCGCCAGCCGCAGGGCGCTCATGGTGGCCTCGGTGCCGGAGCTGACCATACGGACCATTTCCATGCTTGGGACCAGGGAGCACACCGTGTCTGCCATGGTGGTTTCGAGTTGGGTCGGGGCGCCGAAGGACAGTCCCTTGTGCAGTCTGGACTCGACCGCCGCCAGGACGTCCGGGTGGGCGTGACCGAGGATCATGGGTCCCCAGGAGCCCACGTAGTCCACATAGCGGTTGCCATCGGCGTCGAAGACGTAGGGGCCGAGGGCGCTCTCGAAGAACACCGGGTCGCCGCCGACACCGCGGAAGGCGCGCACCGGGGAGTTGACCCCGCCGGGGATGTGGACCTGGGCGGCGGAAAAGAGTTCGTGGGATCGGTTCATCATGGGTGCTCCGGCGGGCGCAGGCCCGGTTCGAATTGTTGGCTGAAGGCCCGCGCCGCCGCGGCGACGTCCGGGGCGGCAAAGACTCCGGTGATCACCGCCAGCAGGTCGGCGCCGGCCGCGATCAGAAGGCGGGCATTCTGTGGTGTGATGCCGCCGATCGCAACCAGCGGCACAGCGATCCTTGCCCGAGCCTGAGTCAAGAGGTCCGGAGTGGGCCGGGCGGCCCGCGGCTTGATGGTCGATGGAAAGAAGCTGCCGAAGGCGACATAGCTGGCGCCGGCCGCGGCTGCGGTGAGCGCCAGGTCGAGGCTGTCATAGCAGGATACGCCGATGATGGCGTCGGCACCGAGGCGCCGACGGGCGGCGGCCGGGTCGCCGTCGTCACGGCCCAGATGGACACCAGCACCCACGCTGAGCGCCAGTTCGAGATCATCGTTGATGATTAACGGAACCCCGGTCGCGTCACAGAGCCGCGCCAGGGCGGCCGCTTGAGCGTGGCGCCGCGCCTCGTCCAGGTCCTTAGCCCGGTACTGTATCAGCCGGGCGCCGCCCGCGATTGCCTGGGTCACCTGCGCGATCAAGCGGCGATCGGCGCTGTCCGGGGTTTCCGCTGGGATGTCGGGTGTGATGGCGTAGAGCCCGCGCAATGGCCGGTTCATCGGCCGGCTCCGGCCTGGTCGCCGGGTCCGGGAACCTCCGGCAGCGGGTCGGCAGGGAGGGCGTAAAGCCGATTGGGTGTGAGTTGGCAGCGGCCGGTGCGCCAGGCGTGTGCCAGACTGGACCAGGTGAAGGCCTGGGCGGCCGCCACCGCCTGCGGCAGCGGCATCCCCAGGGCCAGGCGGGCCGCGATGGCGCTCGCCAGGGTGCAGCCGGACCCGTGATAGTCAGCGGGCAGTCGCGGCCAGGTCGCCGAGTGCGTGCTGCCGTCCAGACCGTAGAGTCGATTGGTGACATCCGCGGATTCCGCGTGGGTGCCGGTGATCAGGATCCAGGGGATGGTCCGCGCCAGCAGGTTCCTGGCACAGTCGGCCGCATCAATGGCGCCGCTTAACTGACGGGCCTCGGGGAGATTGGGTGTCATCAGGGTGATGCGGGGGAGCAGGCTATCCAGGATGGCGTCGATGAGGGCTTGGTTCCCCAACCGCTGCCCGGCGCCGGATGCCAGCACCGGGTCGAGTACCACCGGCAGTTGCGGATTGGCGTCGATCACCGCGCACAGGGCGGGCACCAGGCGTTCATCGCCGATCAGTCCGATCTTGATCGCGCGGGGGTTGCCATCGGCGATCAGGGCGCGGCATTGGGCTTCGACCTGGGCGGCCGGTTGGGGGTAGAGGTGGCGCAGACCGCAGGTGTCCTGATCGGTCAGTGCGGTCACGACGGTCAGCGCGAAGGCGCCGGCGGCGCGCACGGCCTCGGCGTCCGCGAGAATGCCGGCGCCGCCGCTGGGGTCGTGGCCGCCGACGCAGAGGACGGTTGGGGGCCAGGGTGTTGGGTGCATTGGAGCCTCGCTAGGGGGAGCCTGGGCCGACGCGGGCCGCGTCATACCCGTTGCAATCAGCGGGTCTTGCCCAGATTTCCAAAATACGATTGTGCCTGCCGCGACTGGTCAGGCGCCACCCGACCGTGCGTTCGTCCACCCGCGCTTCCCTATCAGTGCGGGGATCAGGAGGCCGGTCGACCAGACAGGGCCGATGATGAAGACGTATATGTGTGTGATTTGTGGACTGATCTATGACGAGGCACAGGGCTGGCCAAACGACGGGATCGCCGCCGGGACCCCCTGGGACGACGTCCCGCTGACCTGGAAGTGTCCGGAATGCGGTGCGGGCAAGGACGACTTTGAAATGGTGGAGGTGTGACGGCCATCCGGTTTTCAGATGTCAAAACCAGGCATTCAAGTTCCGGCCGTCTACACTGTGTCTCATGAATGCACCGATCGATCCCTCCCGTCATCCGGATGCCGGCGTCCAGTCGTTGCTGAACACCGCCAGGCGTTACTGCGCACTGATCAACGCGTCGGGGCCGGATGTCGCGGCCTGGTTGGGTGACATCGCCGCGCTGCTTCCGCACCTGCACGCCGCCATGACTTCGGTTCACCGCAATGTCCCGCACGCGCAACACGATCATCCGGTGGATCTGGATGCGCGCTTTGAATTGTTTTCGCACTTGCGGGCGCTGCTGGCCGACCGGGACGGGTATTTTTTGGAGTTCGATCGGGCCCATGACGGGGCGGATGCCATGACCGGCAGTCTGGCCGATGACCTGACCGATATCTACTGCGAACTCAAGCACGGGCTGGACGCTTTCGATGCCAACCCCGAACGCACCCTGGAAACCTGGTTCCTCGGCTATGAGGCCCACTGGGGCCAGCATTTGGTCGATGCGCAGCGCCATCTGGCCAACCTGGCGGCCGCCAACCGGATGTGATCCGCAGGGCGACGGATGTGATTGGCGCACTTTCTGCGCTGGATTGTGCGGCGGCCTTTCTGTTAGAGTCCCCCGCCGTGTTTTAGACTACCGAGGCCATGTACTATGTCCGCATCCCTGACCAACTCGGAGCTGACGCTGACCCTGCCGGCAACGGCGAAGATGGGCGAGCTCTTCAGCCAAGTCGATGACAACATTCAGGGTGTGCGTGTCTTCGCAACCCCCGGCGGCTGTAGCGGTATCAGCTTCGGCATGACCTTCACCGATGAGATCAACGCGGACGACGGCGTCCTGGCCTGTAACGGCTTCAAGGTTGTGGTGGATGACGGGACCCTGAGCTATTTGCGCGGCGTGGAAATCGACTTCGTCGACGATGGCGAAGGCAACGCCACCTTCGTGTTCAACAACTTGCCCCAAATGGGCGGCGGTTGCGGCAGTTGCGGATCGTCGAACGGCGGTTCGTCCGGCGGCGGCTGTTCCTGATGCGTCACCGGTCGCGCCAAGCGCGGCCCGTGGTGCTTGACGGCTAACGAAAAAACGACCGAAGAGCGTCCCATTCAGAAGCGGCCTCGGCCGCTTTTTTATTTTCCGCCGGAAGACGCGCGCGACGGTCGCCATGGCCCGTATCGTGCACACCGGCCTTCGTTTCAGCCGTTGTTTTCTATAGGGGCACATCATGATCAAGGTCGGAATTGTCGGCGGAACAGGGTACACGGGCGCGGAACTGCTGCGTATCCTCATCCGTCATCCGCGCGCCGATGTCGCCGTGATCACCTCCCGCGGTGAGGCCGGTCTGGCGGTCGCAGACCTTTTCCCCCATCTGCGCGGTCTGCTCGATCTGCGCTTCAGCGCACCCGATCCGGCAACCCTGCGGTCCTGCGACCTGGTGTTTTTCGCCACACCGAACGGGACGGCGATGCAGCTTGCTCCTGAACTTCTGGCGCACGGTGTGCGTGTTATCGATCTGGCCGCCGACTTCCGACTGGAAGACGCGGCGGTCTGGGAGCAGTGGTACGGGATGCCGCACGCGTGTCCGGAGCTGCTCGCAGACGCTGTTTATGGGCTGCCGGAGCTCAACCGGGCGGCGGTGCGCACCGCCGGACTGATCGCCAATCCGGGGTGTTATCCGACCGCGGTGACCCTGGGTTTTGCCCCGTTGCTGGCCGCCGGACTGGTCGATCCGACCTGGTTGATCGCCGACGCCAAGTCGGGTGCCAGCGGTGCCGGGCGCAAGGCCGAAACCGGGCTGCTGATGGCCGAGATCGGGGAGGGCTTCAAAGCCTATGCGGTGCAAGGACATCGGCATGCGCCCGAGATTACCCAGAACCTGACCCAGGTCGCCGGCACGCCGGTCAACCTGACCTTCGTTCCCCATCTGGTGCCCATGATTCGCGGCATTGAGGCGACGTTGTATGCCCGCCTCAAAGACCCCGCCGCCACGCTTGATCTGACCGATCTGTATATGCGGTTTTACGCGGGTGAGTCCTTCGTCGATATCATGCCCGCTGGTGCCAATCCGGACACACGCTCGGTGCGCGGTTCAAACCTGTGTCGCATCGCGGTGACGCGGCAAGCCGGTGCGGACGTGGTCATCGTCCAGTCGGTGATCGACAATCTGGTCAAGGGTGCGGCCGGACAGGCGGTCCAGAATATGAACTTGATGTTCGATCTGGGCGAGACTGACGGTCTGGAAGCGATCGCTTTGCTGCCTTGAGTCCGGGATTGCTGACAAGATCGCTTGCTGTTTTCGTGGCCGCTGTTTGGACTCGGCCACGCAATTGGACGCGACCAGGATTTCGGGGAGGCTGGTGGACATGAGCAGGTTTCCGCCGCGGCTTTGGTGGCACCTGCTCGCCCTGGCCGGCTATGCGGTGCTGGTGGCCGCGGCCTTCTGGCTCGGATTCGCGTTGGGTCGGACCGACGCGACGACCATCGCCGCGGCAGTTCGGGCACCCGACGCGAGCGCGGTGACCGCGGAGGCGGCGCTGAAGTTTCAGGAGGAGATCACCGCCCTGCGCCAGGAAGGGGTGGTGCTTGAGCGCACCCGGCAGATCGCGTTGGAGACCAATCGCTCGTTACAGGATCAGTTGAAGCAGGTCCAAGGCGAACGCCTTGCCTTGATCAAGGAGGTTTCCTATCTCAAGCGATTGATTCAGGGGGGAGGCCGCGGTGCGGTGCGCGTTGCGGATCTGCGTCTGACACGGGGCGATGGGGAGGGGCTCGTGCGTTATGCGTTCACCTTGACACAGCTCAGTCCTGGCTTCGGGGAGTCGCGTGGTGAAGTCAGGTTCCTGGTGACCGGTACGCAACAGGGGCAAGAGCGCGCGTTCGACCTGGAGCAGTTACCGCACGCCGATCCCCGACGCCTGACGATGCGCTTTGAGCATTTTCAGCGTTTCCAAGGCGAGTTCAGCCTCCCCGCGGGTCTGGTTCCGGCCATGGTCGCACTCACCCTGGTGCCTGAAGGGGATCAACTGGCGGAAACCTCCGAGAGCTTTTCCTGGATCCTGAATGACCAGTGATCGGTCGCGGCGCTTGAACGCCGTCGGCCGGGGACACATCTAACCAGTCGTCATCACTTCAGCTATCAAGAGCACGCCAATGACCGCCGCAAGCACCGCCGATACCTCTTCCGATACCCCCTTGGTTTTCACCAGGCCGGCTGCCTCAAAAGTCGCCCAACTGATTGTGGAAGAGGGAAATCCTGCACTGATGCTACGGGTCTATATCCAGGGTGGCGGCTGCTCAGGATTCCAGTACGGGTTCACCTTCGACGAGGCGGTCCAGGATGGTGATACCGAAGTCGTGACCGATGGGGTCAAGCTGCTGATCGACCCGATGAGCATGCAGTACCTCATGGGTGCGGAGATCGACTACACGGAAGGGTTGCAGGGTGCCCAGTTCGTGATCCGTAATCCGAATGCGTCTACGACCTGTGGGTGCGGGTCCTCTTTTTCAGTCTGATGCTGCCCGGTGCGCACCCCGCGGCTTGCCGTTGGTTATCGGTAACCGCGGGTCTGGCGTGCGTGCGGACTGGCGCGGCACCACGGCTTGGGCTTGCGTGAACGTGGGTTGCCGTCGTAGCCTGCCGCGCTTACGTTATTTGCATGGCTGGTCAGACCGGTGGAAAGAGTCGAAGCATCGCTCGCGCTGATTCAGCGCGGAACTGAGGAAATCCTGCTCCCAGCAGCCCTACGAAAAAAACTCGAAGAGGGGCGTCCCCTGCGCGTCAAAGCGGGCTTCGATCCGACCGCACCCGACCTGCATCTGGGTCACACGGTACTGATCAACAAGTTGCGCCAGTTCCAGGAGCTTGGTCATCATATCTTGTTCCTGATCGGTGACTTCACCGGCATGATCGGTGATCCAACCGGCAAAAGCGCGACCCGCAAGCCACTGACTCGTGATGAGATCAAAGCGAACGCGGCCACCTACCAGGAACAGGTTTTCCGCATCCTTGACCCGGCGCGGACCGAGGTGGTGTTCAACTCCCAATGGATGGACGCCTTGGGTGCGGCCGGGCTGATCCAGATCGCGGCGCGGCACACGGTCGCACGGATGCTTGAACGCGACGACTTCGCCAAGCGCTATCGCGGCGGCCAACCGATCGCTGTCCACGAGTTCCTGTATCCCCTGATCCAGGGCTACGACTCGGTCGCCCTGCGGGCTGACATCGAACTCGGCGGGACGGACCAGAAATTCAACCTGCTGGTGGGACGACAGCTCCAGGAGTCTTACGGGCAAGAGCCCCAGGTGGTGATCACCCTGCCGCTGCTGGAGGGCCTGGACGGCGTCCAGAAAATGTCGAAGTCGCTCGGGAACTATATCGGGATCACCGAGCCGCCGGACGATATGTTCGGCAAGATCATGTCCCTGTCGGACCAATTGATGTGGCGCTACTTCGAGCTGCTGAGCGCGCGCGAGATGTCGGTGATCGAGGCGTGGCGGGCGTCTGTCCAGGAAGGTGCCAATCCGCGTGACATCAAGTTTGAACTCGCGGCCGAGATGGTCACCCGCTTCCACTCCGCCGAGGCGGCGCGTCTTGCGCAGGAGCGCTTTATCGCCCGCTTCCAGCAGGGTGTCATCCCTGAGGACCTGCTCGAGATCGCGGTCGCCGCGGGTGATTCCGGCGGCTTGTCCATCGCCAGACTCCTGAAGGATGCCGGTTTGGTCAAGAGCACATCCGAGGCGTTGCGTCTGATCGGGCAGGGCGGGGTCAGGATCGATGGTGACCGCGTAGAGGATCCGCATCTGATGTGTCCGGTTGACGCGGTGCATATCTACCAGGTGGGAAAGCGCAGGGTCGCCAAGGTGCGGGTTGCACCTCAATCCTAAAAAAGTCTTGACGCTCTCCAGCAGAGTTGTAGAATGGTCGGCTCGCTAAGGAGAAGCGGAAGGAACAGACGGAGCGAGCCGGCAGGATGCTAAAAAAAAGAGTTTGACACGAAGCCGAGATGATGTAGAATGATCGGCTTGCTGCGAAGGAAGCGTAGCGTTCGTGGGAGGGAGCGTTGGCCGGGATGGTTGACAACACGGCGGGATGCTGTAGAATTTGAGAGCTACGCCGCGCGGTGCGGTGAGTTTGGTGGCAGATCTTTAACAATTCGTTTAGATAACTTGTGTGGGTGCTCTGGCGTCTCTGGAGGGTTCTAGAGATCGCGACGAGCATCTTCGATGAGAAGA
>NZ_CAIZIZ010000583.1 GCF_903933125.1 uncultured Lamprocystis sp.
CACACCGGACCGTTACCAGTCCCGCATGTGCTCCTAGGCTACGACGGGAGAAACCGTCGGTTCTATCAGGCCGCCTCCTAGCGACTTCTTGTAGAACATTCACTTACGCGACTTCGTGTCGCACAACGATGATCAAGGCCATGCGAGAGAATCCGGGGCGCTACGAAAACGACAACTCGTGTATTCGTTGTTTAACTGATTTCTGACTCGTGACTAAAAGTATACGTGAAGTGAACAAAGAACAGGCCGCCGCATGCCGCATCTGCGGTCACACGGAAGGTCACCGTATCCACCAGGCACGGGAGACCATGTATGGTGTGGATGGCGCCTTTTTCTATCTGGAATGTGCGGCCTGCGGGTGTCTTCAGTTAATGGATATCCCGCAGGATCTTGGCGCATTTTACCCGTCCGACTATTGTTCCTTCGGGCGGGTGAAGGTCAAATCGATCGCGCCCTGGCGCCGTTGGCTCAAGTCGCTGCGTACGCGGATACTGCTCGGTCAGGGCGGGGTCGCCGGTCGGCTGCTGAAGCCCTTGATCCCCTTGCCGCCCTATGGCGACTGGATGCAGCGGCTGTCCATGGGGCTTGACGCGCGGATTCTGGATGTTGGCTGTGGGTCAGGGCATCTGCTGCTGCGTTTGCAGAAGGACGGGTTCAGCGCGCTCGCGGGCATTGATCCCTACATTGCCGAGCGGCTGGTGTATCCAGGCGGGCTGGTGGTGAACAAGCAGCGGATCGAGGAGCTGGACGGTATCTTCGATCTGATCATGCTGCATCATTCATTCGAGCATATGGACCATCCGCGGGAGGTCCTGGCGACGCTGGTGCAGCGGCTCGCGCCCGGCGGCAAGCTGCTGATCCGGATCCCGGTCGCGGGCAGCTATGCCTGGCGCAAATACGGGGTGTCCTGGGCCAATCTCGACGCGCCGCGGCATTTGTTCCTACATACACCGAAAAGCCTGTCGTTGCTGGCCGCCGCGGTGGGTTTGCGGATTACGGCGACGCTCTTCGATTCGCAGTACAAGCAGATCGCGCTCAGTGAGTGGATCAGCCTGGGCGGGACGATGACGCGCTTCGATCAAGGGGAGAAAGCCTATTTTACGGCAGAGGAACTCAGCGGGTTCAAGCGCCTGGCACGGGCACTCAATGCCCAGCGGGATGGCGATTGTGCGGCCTTTATTCTGGAAAGAGCCGTCTCGGTTGCTTACTGCTTGACCGACCGATCGTCCTGAATCTTTGTGATCTTTGTGTCTTTGTGTGAGAACTGCATTTTCCAGCGCTAAAATGTTGGGGTTCGTTCCTCACCCCAACCTACGGTTGGCCAGGGTCCCCGGCCGGAGCCTTGATCAAGACCCCCACCCCAGGGTGACGCGATCTTGTCCGGCCAGGTCCCGTCGGGTTTCCGGATTGATCAGACCCTGGCCGTTGAATAAGGCGCGGACAGATTCGCCCTGCGCGCATCCGTGCTCGATCGCCAGCAGTCCGCCGGGGCGCAGGCAGCGCATGGCGTCAGCCATAATGTCCCGAATGGCATCGAGTCCGTCCGGACCCGCGGCGAGCGCAGTCCGCGGCTCGAACGGCAGGTCGCCCTGATCCAGGTGGGGATCGGCCGCGGCGATGTAGGGCGGGTTGGCGAGGATCAGGTCGAGCGTGCCGTCGGCGATGGGCGTCAGCCAGTCGCCGAGTAGGGGGAAGCAGTGTGCGAGCCCGAGCGTACGGAAATTGGATTGGGCGATCACCAGTGCCGCCGCGGACCGGTCGCTGGCGATGACCCGCCAGGCGGGCCGTTCGACCGCAACGGCGGCGGCGATGGCACCGCTGCCGGTGCCGAGATCCGCGACCCGGTGCGGCCGGTCCGGATCCGGCAGTTCCAGCGCGATCTCGACCAACAATTCGGTCTCCGGTCGCGGGATCAGGGTATCCGGTGTGACGCGCAGGTCCAGTGTCCAGAATTCCTGGTGTCCGCGGATGTAGGCGATGGGCTCGCCGGCCAGGCGCCGGGCGAGCAGGGCCGCGAAGCGGGCGGCGGCGGCTGGGGTGAGCGGTGTCTCGGGCCAGGCCACGAGTCGGATGCGCGGCCAACCGGTGGCCTCGGTCAGCAGCAGTTCGGCTTCCAGTCGGGGGCTGGCCTGGGGCAGGCGGGCGAGGGCGGCGGCGGCGTTGCGCAGTGCCTGACCGACCAGGGTGCGGTCAGGCGGGTCGTCCACCGGATGCACCCCTATTGATCGCCCATCATGGCGGTGAGTTGTTCGCTTTGATATTCAGCCAGCAGGGGTTCGACGATCTGATCCAGCGCCCCTTCCATCACCTCGTCCAGTTTGTAGAGGGTGAGGTTGATGCGATGGTCGGTGAGCCGATTCTGTGGAAAGTTGTAGGTGCGGATGCGTTCGGAGCGGTCGCCGCTGCCGACCTGGAGCTTGCGCGACTGGGATTCGGCGGCGGACTGAGTGTCCTGGGCCTGGGCCAGTAACCGCGCCTGGAGCAGCGACAGTGCGCGCGCCTTGTTCTTGTGCTGGGAGCGCTCGTCCTGACATTCCACCACCATCCCTGACGGCAGATGGGTGATGCGCACGGCGGAGTCGGTCTTGTTGATGTGCTGGCCGCCCGCCCCGGAGGCACGGTAGGTGTCGATGCGCAGGTCGCCGGGATTGATATCGATGGCGTCGATCGCATCCGCCTCGGCCAGGACCGCGACGGTGCAGGCTGAGGTATGCACCCGGCCCTGGGATTCGGTTTCGGGGACGCGCTGCACGCGGTGGGCACCGGGCTCGAACTTGAGCCGGGAGAAGACGCCCTGGCCGCTGACGCGCACGACGACTTCCTTATAGCCGCCCAGTTCACCCGAACTTTCGCTGAAGACCTCGGTTCGCCAGCCGCGGGCTTCCGCGTAACGCAGGTACATGCGCAGCAGGTCACCGGCGAACAGCGATGCCTCGGCGCCGCCGGTTCCGGCGCGGATTTCAAGAAAGCAGTTCCGTTGGTCGTTGGGGTCCGGGGGCACCAGCAGCCGGTGCAGGACCGGTTCCAGTGCATCGCGGCGGTCGGCGGCCGCGGCGATTTCGTCGCGCGCCAGCTCGGTCATCTCCGGGTCGGCCAGCAGTTCCTGGGCCGCCGCCATCTCGGTCTCGGTGTCGCGATAGCGCGCGAAACAGTTCACCAAGGGTTCCAACTGCGCGTATTCACGGCTCAGGTCCCGAAACCGGCCCGTGTTGGACTGGGTTTCGGGGTCCGATAGCAGGAGGGTGATCTCGCTGAAGCGCTCGTCCATGCGCTCCAGCCGATCGCGGATCCGCGGGTTCATGTCGCGTGCGTCAATGCGGCTGGGCGACGCGGCCCAGTTCGAGCGCGAACAGCTCGTTGGCCGCCTCGAGGATCTCGGCGTCGCCCTCACGGGCGGCTTGCCGCAGTCGCGTGCTGGGGGCGTGCAACAGCTTGTTGGTCAGCGTGTGGGCGAGGAACGCCAGGACATCGGCCGCGGGTTTGCCGGCGTCGAGTTGGCGTTTGGCCCGCTCCAGGACCTCATCGCGCAACAGTTCGGCGCGTTGGCGGTAGTCCTGGATCACATTGGCGGCATCGAGCGAACGCATCCACGCCATGAACTCCTCGGAGTGAAAGGTGACGATTTCCTCGGCCTCGACCGCCGCCGCCTGACGCGAGCGCAGTCCCTCGTCGATGACCCCTTGGAGGTCGTCGATGGTGTAGAGGTAGACATCGTCCAAGGTGCCGACTTCCGGCTCGATGTCGCGGGGGACGGCGATGTCCACCATGAACATCGGACGGTGTTTGCGCTTCTTGAGCGCCCGCTCGACGGTGCCTTTGCCCAGTACCGGTAAGGGGCTGGCGGTGGAGGCGATCACGATGTCCGCGTCCGCCAAGTGGTTGGCGATCTCGGTCAGCGCAATGGCGAAGCCATCGAACTGGGCGGCCACCTCGTGGGCGCGCTCCACGGTGCGGTTGGCCACGATGATCCGCCCGACGCCGTTTTGATGGAGGTGGCGGGCGGCCAGCTCGATGGTTTCCCCGGCGCCGATCAGCATGGCCGTCTGTTTCGACAGGTCACTGAAGATCTGGCGCGCCAGGCTGACCGCCGCGAACGCCACCGAGACCGGGCTGCTGCCGATGGCGGTGTCGGTGCGGACGGTCTTGGCCACCGAAAAGGCGTGTTGGAACAGTCGGCCGAGGAGTTTTCCGGTGGCGGTGCAGTCGGTCGCGGTCTGGAAGGAACTCTTGACCTGACCCAGGATCTGCGGCTCCCCCAGCACCATCGAGTCGAGGCCGCAGGCGACGCGCAGCAGGTGGGTGACGGCGTCGCGGCCGGCGTGGGCGTAGAGGAACGGGTTGACCCGCTCGTGTTCGACGCCGTGAAAACCGCCCAGCCAGTGACGAACCGTTTCTTCGCCCCCATCCTCTACGGCGCAGTACAGTTCAGTACGGTTACAGGTGGAGACGACCACTGCCTCATGGACACCCTCGCGACCTCGCAGGTCGCGCAGTGCCCCGGCAATGATATCTGGCCCGAAGGCGAGGCGCTCACGCACCTCGATCGGGGCCGTCTTGTGATTGAGCCCGACAATCAGCAGTTTCATGTTCAGACCGTCAGTTGAGATCCCGCAATTGTCCCGCTTATGGCGCGAGATGCAAGTCGTGGTTACGTTCCGGGAGTCTGAGAGCGCTCAGGGCGTCCGGTCGGCTGTCGTGCCGACGCCCGATGGCGGGTCAGTTGGCGGACTGTCCCGCGCGGCCGCCGCGACCTGGGTATACTCGTCCCCGTGGCTGTTTGGCAGATGGCGAGATGCCCGCGCGTGCCGGTGCAGGGGTGGCCCGGTGCTCTCTAAACCATGAGAATCTCATGAATAACAGTTTTTTACTATGTCTGCGACCGTTGATTGTCCGGGTGTGCACGCCACTGACCTGCCCTGCCAAGGGTCCCATGAACCTCCAGATGAGTGTCTTGAACGATGTCTGCGATGCAGCCCTTTAACGTCGTTGGCGCCCTGCGCTGGGCCTGCGGTGTCCTGTGCGTCCTGGGCGGCGCCCTGACAGCGTCGAATGCCTGTGAGACGCCGGCGTTGTCACCCGCCGCCGTGTCGCTGCCGGGGCTGCGCGCTACCGTGCAGCCGGTGTCGGACCGTCATCCCAGGTTCGGCGGACTGGTCGCTGATCTGACGCCCGGCGGATCGGCGGCTCCGTTCGCGCGACCTGGGGATGCCGACGGTGGCCAGGCGGCGAGTAACACCGCGCCAGCTCCCGTCGTCGCAGCACCCCAGGTGGAGTCACGGCCGCGGCGCGACAGTTTGGACGCTGAGTTGGTCTACGCGGTCCTGGTGGCCGAGGTGGCCGCGCGGCGCGGCAATCTGACGATGGCGTTTACCCATTTTCTGCACGCGGCCCAATTGGCGCGTGACGCCAAAATGGCGGAGCTGGCGGTGCGCGCGGCGATCGGTGACCAGGATGATACCGGGGCCGGGCGGGCCGTGGCGCTCTGGTTGGAGTTGGCGCCCGAGTCCCTGGGAGCCCACCAGATTGCCGCACTCCTGCGGATCAAGTCGGGTGATCGTGAAGGGGCGCTGACCCACCTGACCCGTGTGATCCGGTTGGCGGGGGCGGACGGCGAGTCCGGGTATCTCCTGGCGGCCGGCATCGTGGGGCGGGCCGGGAGTGCGTCGGAGCGGGTGAGTCTGATGCGCGCCCTGGTCGACTTGGATGCGTCCAATCCTGACGCCCAACAGGCCTTGGCCATGGTGGCTGCCGGTTCGGACGAGAACGTGATCGCGGCCGACGCGGCCCGGCGCGCGCTGGAGTTGCGTCCGGGTTGGGATACGCCGCGGCTCTTCCTGGTCAAGCTCCTGCTGTCCGAGGGCAAACGCGGCGAGGCGCGCAAGCAGCTCGAAGCCTTCGTTGCGGCGACTCCTGAGGATCAGGGGTTGCGGATGCTGTACGCCCAGTTCCTGGTCGAGGAGAAGGAGTTTTCCGGTGCGCGGGAGGTCTTCGCGACGCTGCTCGAAGCGCGTCCAAAAGCGCCGGATGTTCTGTTTGCGGCCGGCGTGCTGTCCCTGGAGTTGGACGATCTGGATGCTGCACGCGGCTATCTGACGCGGCTCTACCAGACCGGTGAGCGGCGGGATGAGGCCAGTTTCTACCTGGGTCAGATCGAGGAGCGCGCCGCGCATCCCGACGCGGCGATCGATTGGTACGGCAAGACTCAGGGAGAGAACTTGATCGATGCCCAGATCCGGATCGCCGTGTTGCGCGCCAAGGCCGGGGAGGTCGAGCGCGCGCGTGAGATCGTGCAGCAATTGCGTGACCAGATACCCGATGACGCGCCGATGCTGTACCTTGCCGAGGCCGAAATCCTCGACCAGATCGACCGTGAGGACTTGGTGATGCAGGTTTATAACGCCGGGTTAGCCGCCTTTCCCGACGATGCGGACTTGCTTTATGGCCGCGCCATGTATGCCGTGAAGCGCAATCGTCTTGATCTGGCAGAACCGGACCTGCGGCGCATTATCGAGCGTAATCCAGGGCATGCGGATGCGCTCAACGCGCTGGGTTATACCCTGGCCGATCGCACCGATCGCTACCAGGAGGCCTTGGGTTACATCGAGCGTGCTCTCAAGCTGAAGCCCGATGAGCCGGCGATCCTGGACAGCGTCGGCTGGGTCAACTTCAAGCTCGGCAATCACGATGTCGCTCTGGAGTTCCTCACGAAGGCGCTGGGTGCGATGAAGGATGGTGAGATCGCCGCGCATCTGGGTGAAGTGCTCTGGGCGCTGGGCCGCCAGGATGAGGCTTGGGCGGTCTGGGATACCGCACTCAAAGAACACCCGGATCATGTTTACCTTAAAGAAGTGATCGGGCGCCATCGTGTCACCCGGCAGGACGAATCATCGCAATGACTTCACTCGCGCACGCCGTCGCCTGGCCGGCGCCGGCTAAATTGAATCTGATGTTGCGTGTCCTCGGTCGGCGCGAGGACGGGTACCATCGGTTGCAGACGGTTTTTCAATTTATCGATCGTTGCGATCGGTTGTGGTTTGCTCCGCGTGCGGACGGCGCGATCCGGCGGGCGCCCGAGATCCCCGGGGTTCCCGCGTCCGCGGACCTGACAGTGCGCGCCGCACAGGCCTTGCGGGCCTTCACTGGTTGTCGCCTCGGGGTGGACATTCGGCTGGAGAAGGTTCTGCCCATGGGCGGGGGGCTCGGGGGCGGCAGTTCCGATGCCGCGACCACGCTCGTCGCCTTGAACCGGCTGTGGGGCCTTGACCTCGGGGAGGATGAGCTGGCCGGCATTGCGCTGCCATTGGGGGCGGATGTGCCGGTCTTCGTGCGGGCGCGGGCGGCCTGGGCTGAAGGTGTCGGTGAGGAACTGACGCCGGTAGAACTGCCGGAGCCCTGGTATCTGGTGCTGATCCCTCCCGGTCAGGTCTCGACCGCGGCGGTTTTTGCCGATCCGCAATTGACGCGCGACTCACTTCCCATCACACTAGCCGACTTCTTGCGAGGAGATCGGCGCAATGACTGCCTCGACGCGGTGCGCCGGGGTTATCCTGAGGTGGCCGCCGCCCTCGCGTGGCTGTATGAGGTCGGTGGCGGCCAACTGACCGGCACCGGCGGATGCGTGTTCGCGTCCTTTGCGGATCAGGAGACCGCGCTGGCCGCCTGCGAACGCGCACCGGAACGCTTCCGGGCCTTTGTTGCCCGCGGGCGCAACCGCTCGCCGCTGCTCGACCGATTGACGTCCGAAGTGGCGTCGGCGGTCGAAAAGAACTTCTGAGGTTTCGCATTCATCGTCTTTTTTGGGGCGTCGCCAAGCGGTAAGGCACCGGGTTTTGATCCCGGCATCCCCAGGTTCGAATCCTGGCGCCCCAGCCACATCAGATCGCCATTCAGCCGTCGAATTGCAATCGTGCAGAGAAGAACAGTGCCGTGCCTGCTAGTCATATGATGGTCTTTGCCGGAAATGCGAATCCGGAACTCGCCGCCGAGATCGCGAACCACCTGAATCTGTCATTGGGCAAGGCCGTCGTCGGCCAGTTCAGTGACGGCGAGGTCATGGCGGAGATTCAAGAGAACGTCCGTGGCCGCGATGTCTTCGTGCTGCAGCCAACGGGTGCGCCGACCAATGACAACCTGATGGAACTCCTGGTGATTATCGACGCGTTGCGGTGGGCTTCGGCCAAGCGTATCACGGCGGTGATTCCCTACTTCGGGTATGCGCGTCAGGATCGGCGCCCACGTTCCGCACGGGTGCCGATTACTGCCCGTCTGGTCGCGAAGATGATCGGCCATGCCGGGGCCGACCGCGTCCTGACCATGGATCTCCATGCCGATCAGATCCAGGGTTTCTTCGATATCCCGGTGGATAATGTGTATTCCTCGCCGATTCTGCTCGGTGACGTGTGGCGCCAGAAGTACCCGGACCTGATCGTCGTCTCCCCGGATGTGGGCGGAGTCGTGCGCGCGCGCGCGCTGGCGAAGCGACTCGATGACGCGGATCTGGCCATCATCGATAAGCGCCGACCCAAGCCCAATGAGGCGAAGGTGATGAATATCATCGGTGATGTCGACGGACGTTCCTGTGTCCTGATCGACGATCTGGTGGACACCGCCGGTACCCTGTGTCGTGCCGCCCAGGCTCTGAAGGAGCATGGCGCTCAGCGGGTCGTGGCCTATTGTACCCACGCGGTGCTGTCTGGTTCCGCCGTGGAGAACATCGCCGATTCGCAGTTGGATGAACTGGTGGTGACCAATACCATCCCGCTGCGTCCCGAGGCGCGCGCCTGCCCGCGGATCCGCCAACTCAGTATCGGCGAGTTGCTCGCCGAGACCATGCGGCGGGTTTCGAACGAGGAGTCAGTGTCTTCTCTCTTCATGGACTGAGGCGATTTCCGTCAAATCCTCTTTTCGCGAGATGCGTGAACGTCTCGCACCCGAGTGCCGTGGGCTTGGTCGCGGGTCAGCGGCGCGTCTTTCATTGAACAAACTGGAGAACGCTCATGAGCGTAGATTTTGACGTCGTCGCCGTGCCCCGCAGCGATACAGGCAAAGGTGCGAGCCGCCGCCTGCGTCGGCAGGGTCTGGTGCCGGCCATTGTATACGGTGGTCATCAGGATCCGGAAATGATTGCGGTGCGTCATAATGAGTTGCTGAAGCACCTGGACAAGGAATCGTTCTACTCCCATGTGTTGAATCTCAACATCGGTGAGCAGGTTGCAACCGTGGTCTTGAAGGACCTGCAGCGCCACCCGGCCAAGCCGTTCGTGCTGCATGCCGACTTCCTGCGGGTCAGTCAGGACGAGAAACTGCGCATGGCCGTGCCGCTGCATTTCCTGAACGACCAGAAATCGCCTGGAGTCAAAGCCGGCGGCAACGTGTCCCATACCATGACAGAATTGGAAATTACCTGTCTGCCTAAGGATCTCCCTGAGTTTATCGGGGTAGATCTGTCGGAGATGGACATTGGCGATATCATTCATCTGTCCCAGATCCTGATGCCGGAGGGGGTCACTCTGGCGCACGTCCCCGAGACGGACGAAGCGGTGGTGGTGATGCATAGCGCCCATGCCGGGGCCGGTACGGAGACCGAGGAAGGCGAGGGCGCTGCCTGATCGCAGCGGGACCCGCGAACTCCTGAGCGTGCCAAGAGTCGCAGTGCGTAAATCCAACCGGTCCGACGGTGCTTCCGTCGGGCCGGTTATCCAGTCCGCAAGGGGCATTGATTATGGATGCGGTCGGCATCCGACTGATTGTCGGACTCGGTAACCCGGGTCCGGAATACGCGCCGACGCGCCACAACGTGGGTTTTTGGTTCATCGACGCACTGGCACAGAGTCAGGCGTTCAAGGCCGAGGCCAGGTTTCACGGCGAACTCTCGCGGCTGAGTCGGCGTGGGCAGGACCTGCGTTTGCTGAAGCCGTCGACCTACATGAATCACAGTGGCCGTTCGGTGGCTGCTGTGAGCCGCTATTTCGAGATTCCCCCGGAGCAGATCCTCATCGCGCACGATGAACTGGATCTGCCGGTCGGCACCGTGCGTCTGAAGCAGGGTGGGGGACATGCCGGCCATAATGGGCTGCGCGACACGATCAACCTGCTCGGCAGTCGCGATTTTTGGCGCTTACGCATCGGGATTGATCATCCCGGGGACCGTAGCCTGGTGACCGGCTACGTGCTCGGTCGCCCCTCGCGAGCCGATGCCCTGCTGATTGAGGACACCCTGCGCGATGTGGAGGGTGTTATCGACGACCTGCTTGACGGGCGGTTTCAAGTCGCCATGAATCGGCTGCATCGCAGTCGTTGAGGACCTGACGCCCGACCGGGAGAAGCGTCGCGGGGGCGGATCGGGGCTGCTGCCGCAGGAACGCGGTGAGGTTGGCGGCGGTCTCCGCCGGGCGTCCGATACGTTTTCCTCGAACATGGGCCGGACGGGGCATTCGCCCCGTCCGAAACGTTTTCTCCGAACCTGCCGGTTCCAATCAACGGTCGGCCACGGATCAAACATTCGGGACGGGGCGAATGCCCCGTCCCGCCGCGACTCGCTACCCGGTCCCGCCCACAGACGCCGACGTTACAGCCTATCACGCCCGAACGCTCACTCAAAGTGCCGGACGGGGCATTCGCCCATAGGCGCCAACTTAAGCAACCAGTTGATTTCCTGGCGTACTCAGGAACGCGATGACGGCGGCCGGGAGCGTTTGTAAGCGGCGTCGGCGTGGGCGTTCCGTTATCACCTCAAGGCATGCC
>NZ_CAIZIZ010000584.1 GCF_903933125.1 uncultured Lamprocystis sp.
GTCAATGCGCTCTTCTATGGGCCGCCCGGCACCGGCAAGACCGAACTGGCGCGGGCCCTGGCCGCGGCCAGCGGGCTGCGCGCCTACCAGGTGCGCAGCGCCGATGAGGACGGCGACGGACTGGCGCGCACGGGTCGGCTGGCGGCCTATCTGCTGGCCCAGCGTATGCTCGCCCGGCGGCGCGATGCGGTGTTGCTGTTCGACGAGGTCGAAGACGTGTTCGGCGCCAGTGACGACCTGGTCGCGCTGCTGCGCGGTCAGCGGGCCACCGGCCGCCAGAAAGGCTGGATGAACCGCATCCTGGAGGAGAATCCGGTGCCGGCGATCTGGATCACCAACGACGCCGACCGCATGGACCCGGCCTTTCTGCGGCGCTTCCTGCTGCCGGTCGCCTTCGTCACCCCGCCGCGCTCGGTGCGCCGCCGGATGGTCGAGCGCCATCTGGGCGACCGCGACCTGCCGTCGGCCCTGCTCGATGAACTGGCCGCCGACGCCGTGCTGGCCCCGGCCCAATTCGGCGCGGCCCGACGCCTGCTGGACCTGCACCCGCAAGCCCCGGCCGAGCAGACGGTGCGCGCCGGGGTGGCCGCGGTGCGCACCCTGCTCTATGGGGCACCCAGACCCCGGCAGCGCACCCCGGCGACCCGCTTCGACGTGTCCTTTCTCAACCTGGCCAGCGGGATCAGCCCGAGCGCCATCGCCCGCGCCCTGGCCGCGCAGGGCCGCGGCAGCCTGTGCTTCTATGGCCCGCCCGGCACCGGCAAGACCGCCTTCGCCGAGGTCCTGGCCGAGGCCCTGGACCGCGAACTGGTGGCGCGCCAGGCGTCGGACTTGATCTCGCCCTATGTCGGGCAGACCGAGCAGAACCTGGCGCGGTTGTTCCGCGAGTGCGACCCGGCGCATTCGGTCCTGTTACTCGATGAGGTCGACAGCTTCCTCGCCGACCGGCGGGCGGCTCGGCACAGTTGGGAGCGCACCCAGGTCAATGAGCTGTTGCAGCAGATGGAGCGCTATCCCGGCATCTTCATTGCCGCGACCAATCTGATGGCGGGCATTGATGCGGCGGCTTTGCGGCGCTTCGACTTCAAGCTCAATTTCCGGGCATTGAACCCGGCGCAACGACTCGCGCTCTTCGCGCGCGAAGCGCTGGGCGATACCGCCGCGGCGGTCGCACCGGACCTGGCGCGCTATTTGGAGACGCTCCAGGGAGTGACCGCGGGCGACTTCGCCAACGTCTGCCGCCAGCGCAGCCTGCTCGGGGAGACCCTGACGCCGGAGCAATTCCTGCGGCGGCTGGCGGCGGAGTGTCGATTGAAACAGGTGGATGGGCGGGAGGCGGCATAGCCGTTTCGCGTTCTCGTGCCACCGCTTCGGCGGTGGCACGCCTGTGTCAGGCGCCGCGCGCCTCGGACGATGGTCAAGGCCCCGCTGTTGACTGGCGACCCGCAAACGCCCTAGATTGACGTCACCACCCCGCTGCCCGGCCCGCCCCATGTCCGACGATTTCGACAGCCCCTGGAAGGACATCCTAGGCGGGTACTTCCCGGACTTCATGGCCTTCTTTTCCCCCAGGCCGCGGCTGAGATCGACTGGTCGCGCGGCTTTGAAACCCTCGATAAGGAACTGGCCCAGGCCGTGCGGGACGCTGAACTCGGGCGGCGCTTTGCGGACAAGTTGATCAAGGTCCGACTCCTGGACGGCAGCGAGGAATGGCTGTTGGTCCACATTGAGGTCCAAGGCCAGCGGGACCTGGCCTTTGCGAAGCGCATGTTCGTCTACGCCTACCGGCTCTACGACCGCTACGATCGGGAGATCGTCAGCCTGGCGGTCCTGGCCGATACGGTACATGGCTGGCGTCCCGACGGGTTTGCGGTCGGGCGCTGGGGCAGCCGCTTGGGGATCAGCTTTCCCAGTGTCAAGTTGCTTGACTATGCCGCACGTCAGGCCGAACTGGAGACGGACGAGAATCCGTTCGCGACCGTGGTCCTCGCGCATCTGGCGGCCCAGGCAACGCGCGGTGACGACCAGGCGCGCTATGCGCGCAAGCTCTTTTTGACCCGGCGGTTATACGAGCGCGGCCTGACGCGGCAGCAGATCATCGATCTATACCGGTTTATCGATTGGATCCTGCGCTTGCCGGATGACCTGGAACTGCAATATACCAATGAGGTTTTCCGAATCGAGGAGGGTTTACAGATGCCATATGTCAGTTTTGTCGAACGTCGCGGTATCGAACTCGGCGAGGCTCGCGGCGAGGTGCGCGGCAGCGCCCGCCTGCTGCGGGGCTTGCTAGAAAGGCGCTTCGGGTCGCTGCCGCCG
The DNA here is from genome assembly GCF_903933125.1 of uncultured Lamprocystis sp. Lineage (GTDB taxonomy): Bacteria > Pseudomonadota > Gammaproteobacteria > Chromatiales > Chromatiaceae > Thiodictyon. The sequence continues at coordinate 2,320 of NZ_CAIZIZ010000584.1, forward strand.
GATGCACTCGCCCGGCTGGACGATGCCGATGTCGAACGACTCATGGCCTGGAGTGAACGTGTCTTCGATGCTCGCACGCTGGCGGAGGTGTTCGTGGATGATCCGCGGGTCAATCAGGGATAATCGGAATGGGCCTTGATCGTCGTTGTGCGACACGAAGTCGCGTAAGTGAATGTTCTACAAGAAGTCGCTAGGAGGCGGCCTGATAGAACCGACGGTTTCTCCCGTCGTAGCCTAGGAGCACATGCGGGACTGGTAACGGTCCGGTGTGA
>NZ_CAIZIZ010000585.1 GCF_903933125.1 uncultured Lamprocystis sp.
ACTGTCGGCAACCGGCTCCCGCTGTTGCCAGCGGCAATCACAACCTTCGGCGCTTTACCTTTCGCCAGCATGATTGCGATCTTCCAGGGTCCGGGACTGAGGAAGCATCCCGGAGTGGGTCTTGACGACCTGTTGCCAACGGAGCGGATTGATGACCGCTCTCCCTGGTCAACCCAGCTTGCTTTCACAAGCTCCGCCCTTCAGGGCGGGGTAGTTGACGGTTGTTTGCCTGCCGATCCGCCCGCCGGTTCGACCGGCGCTACCGTGGGTTCGATTTGCAGCAGGTCCTGCTGCCATGTCGCCTTGTCCGCGGCCCCGGCCTGGCGATACGCCTCCAGGTGGCGGGCGAACAGGTCGGCATAGGGAATCAGATACGCATTGTCCTTGGTCTTGAGTTCTTCATCGACCACCTTGAGTTCCGCTCCGACCTCTGCCGCGCCATAGTCCCGCCCCACGTTCACGACCATGTCCCCGTAATAGGACAGGCTGCTGGCCATGCCTTGTTCGATCTCGGCGAGCATCCCCTGCCACTTGGTCATTTTCTCGGCCAGCGCATCGCGCGCTTCCGCGATCAGTTTGGCGCCGTTGCGCGACCCCTGGGCCTGCTTGGCGAAGGTGTCGAAGTTGCTCTGTGCCAGCCCCATCAGACCCTGGAGCACCTCGGCGCGTTTGCCGTCAGTCACCACGCGCTTGCCCATGAAGGCGCCCATCCGCAGCAGGGCGCGTACCGTGCGGGCGCGGGCCTCGTTCAGACCCGCATGGGCCTGTTCGACGTTGCGCTGAATCAGTTCAAGACGGGTCCGCAGCGCCTCGTCCTGCGATTGGCGTGCGACCTCCTGCAACTCGGCCAGCGCTTTATCCGAGTCGGCCCGCACGTCGCCGGTGAGGCTCGGCAACCCGGACCAGGACTCCTTGATGGCATCCAGACGTGCCGCCGAGACGATGACCGGGGCCGTGATCACCAGTCGGAAACCCAGGCTGTCGAGTGCCTTGGCGCGGCCGGTGGTGGCATTGAAATAATTGTGCTCCTGGCGCACGGCGCTGCCGATCTGGCTTGCCGGAGTGAACACATCACCGCCGCGGCTGACGAATCCGCCGGGCTGACCATGGGGACGGCCGCGCCGGTCCAGATGGAAGGGCGCCAGGGTCATTTCAGCCGCATTGCCGAGCACGTCATACAGGCCTAGCGGGTTGGGTTTGAGCAGTCCCACCGGGTGCAGTTCACCGGCGGCGGAACCGGTGCTCTCGTGCCAGGCATAACGCGCCAGATCGCCGTCCGGCATGGGGAAGACAGTCGCCAGAAAGTCCGTGTCATCCACCGCCAGGCCGCCGCGGGTCGCGAACTCCCATTCCTCCTCGGTCGGCAGGCGCAGGAAGCCGGGTTCCTGCTCTTCCCGCGGCAGGGCGGTGGGGGCCTTGGTGAGTAGCCATTCGGTATAACGGCGGGTGAAATCCACCGCGTCGAACCAACTCACCTCGGTCATCGGCAGGCGCCCGCGCATCGCCGGTTGCGGGCAGGTGTCGGCGGTGAGTGCGGCGTACTGGTCGCGGGTGGTCTCGTACTTGGCGATGTAGTAGCGGCGCGCGGCCGCCGTGCCCATACTGAAGGCGCCGGCCAGGTGGCTGAGACGTCGGCCCTCCTTGTAACCGCGCGCATCGTCGGTCTGGCCGAGTTCCACCTGGCGGTCATCAAGCAGATTCCCGCCCGGAATCTCCACTGGCCGAAAGGCCATGGCGCCGCCGCAGGCCAGGGGCAGGATCAGATCCCCCGCGGCGGGCGTCGGGTTATAGAGTTTCTCAGGCCAGGTAATGGCCGGCGCTGGTGTGTCGGCAAGGGTCGGGCCCATCATCAGGCAGCAGGCCGCGGTGGTGATCAGGAAGATGATTGCGTTCATTTGCGGTTGACTTCAGACCTCACGTAAACCCTCGGCCGGTTCGATGCGCGCCGCCCGCCAGCCGGCCCAGGCGGCAGAGCCGGCGGCCCCCAGCAGGGTCGCCGTGAGCGCGATCAGGAGATGCATCGGCAGCAATCGGCAGATCGACTCATCATTCTGGAGGCTGTCGGCGAACCAGGTGTTCAAGGCCATCGCCACCGGCAGATAAACCGCCAGCGCGGCGGCCGCCCCCAGCAGGGCGACCAGCACCGCTTGCGCCACCGGGAACAGGACCAGGCTCCTGGTCGGAAATCCGATCAGCCGCACCACCGCCAGCTCGCGGCGTTTGCGCTCCACGTTGGCCAGCAGATTGGCCGCCAGCGAGGCGAGGAACCCCAGGGTACCGATCATGGCGATCAGCCAGAAGACGCGGCTGAGGTTGCGGTCCAGCGCCTGCATACTGGCGATCTCGGTGACCTGGGTGCGGACCTCAACGCCCTCCGCGGCCAGGTCGGCGGCGAGTCCGGCCACTGCATAGATGCTCGCCGCATAGAGGCGAAAGCGCGCGAACTCGCGCGGTCCGCCGCGCACCGGTGCGCCCTCCCACCCCAGCGCCGGGACGGTCAGGCCATCCCGATAATCCTCGGTCGCCACCAGCAAGGGCAGCGGAACCAGGGCCGCCTCTTCGGTCATGGCCGCATCCGGCAGGACGCCGGTTACCGTCACCTCCCACACGGCATGCTCATCCCGCTCGTCGCGGCGGCGATCGATCCGTGCGACCAGTCGGTCGCCCGCCGCCGCGCCCAGTTTGCGGGCGGCGGCGGTCGAAAGCACCAATTCCGTCAGGCCGGTCGGCACCGCGGGGCCTGCCCCGTTGGTCAGCCCCGATGCAAGCAGGGGATCGCCCGCCCCGGTGGGAATCATGGAGACTACCCGCAGGTCCTGCCCGTTGGCGGTGTTCAGCAGGCGGGTCAGACTGGCGGCGATGCGCCTGGTGTTGGGGATCAAAAAGGCGACATCGGGGCGGGCGCCGATCCGATCGAACCAAGGCTGGTCGTATTCGCGGCTTCCCAGCGGCTGGATCTCGCGATTGACCGGTGACTCGACCAGGCGCTGGGCCAGGGTGTCCACCAGCCCGAACTTGAGTCCGAACAGAATCAGCAGCGGGGCCAGCACGGCCATCAGTGCCAGCACGAAACACAGCGAGATCCGCCGCTCGTGGGCAAAATCCCGATAGGCCAGTCGCAGAATTTCAGGCGTGGCGCGCATCGCGATTCAAACCGGAAAAGGATTCATGTGCGTTGACATCTCTTTGGTGGTCAGCCCCAGAACAACGATCGGGTCAGGTCCCCATCGCGCTCGATGCGGTGCTCCAGCACCCGTACCCCCGGCAACCGCTCCGGCCGCCAATCATGGCTGGCGATCACCGCGCAGGCCCCCGACTGGCGCACCAGATCCAGGAATAGATCCAGGATGCGTGCCGCGTTGAGCGGGTCGACCGAGGCGGTCGGCTCGTCCGCCAGCACGACCCCTGGCCGATGGGCCAGCGCGCGGGCGATGGCCACCCGCTGGCGTTCGCCCACCGAGAGTTGGCCCGGACGCTTGTCGAGCTGTGCGCTGATGTTCAGGCGCTCCGCCAGCCGTTCGATCAACCCACCGGGATCACGCCCCAGCAAGCGGCAGGAGAGGGCGATGTTCTCCCGTGCGGTGAGGAAGGACAAGAGCCCGCCGGTCTGCAGCACATAGCCGATATGGGTCCCGCGTAACTGGCCGAGTCCGTCCAGATCGTCGCGCTCCCACAGCCGCCACAGGTCGGCCGCGGCGCGATGTTCCGGGCGAAAGCTGAAGGTGCCGGCCTGATCCGGGCGCAAGGCCAGTGCCAACAGGTCGAGCAGGGTGCTCTTGCCGCTCCCGCTCGCCCCCTGCAACACCACGACTTCGCCGGGCGCGATGCGCAGCTCGGGCACCCGCAGCTCAAAGGCGGTCCCGCCGCCGGCGCGGCGCTTGGTCAGCCCCTGACACAGGTAGACGGGCGGGGAGGGCGCCATCAGGGCAGACTGTCCAGGGGCATGGTGGTGACCGCTTCTCCCGGCGGGGCCGCGGGGGCCAGATTGATCCACCGGTCGGTCTCGTCGTGGACCTTGCGGTAAAGCCGGATCTTTTCCTCGATCACGTCCAGCACCTCTTGTTGTTCCGCGTAGGAGCGGGCGAGCCAGCGCTCCGGGGTCAGATTCATGATCTGACTGGTATAGGGCAGCCCATCCAGCCAGGCTCCCACCAGACCGACGTCCGCGAGCCGCTTCACCTGGACCTGATTGACCTTGTCCGGGTCGCGCGCCAAGGCCGCTGCGGCGCCGCGGAGCTGGTCAAAGAAGTCTTTTGCATTCATGAGGGTACGCTCGCCGGCGGCAAGAATGGCTTCCAGCGTCTCCTGCAGGTTGCTCAGTTGGTTCTTAGTAAGCATCACCCGCACCTCCAGCGTCTTCTGAGTCGGGTCGATTAGGTCCCGATCAGTCACCCAGGCCTCGATCAGCCGCGGCGCCCGGCTGCCGGTCTCCCGACCCAGATAGGCCAGTTGCATGGCGCGTCCGACCAGTGCGGTCTTGCGCTCCAGCGGATCGACCTTTGGTCCCTCCGGCACCTCGATCAGGCGCCCGGACGACGCACTCTCGAGTTGCCGCAGCAGGGCGTCGGCCAGGGTGTCCACCTGGGTGCCGAACGCCTCGACCGCGCCGCCCTCGACCGGGAAATAGAGATCCCCCGCGTCCCCCCAGCGGCTCAGTTCCCGATATTGCCGGGTCGCGCCCTCGTGGGTCTGACGGCCCTCGCGGGTGAGTAGGTGCAGCACGGCGATGGCGATCTTGCCGCCGCCCCCGGACTGATCCTTTTCCTGGGCCAGCAGGCGCAGGCGCTCGGCGGACAGTCCGGTGCGGCCCAGCGGGTCATTGGCATCGCGCGCCCCCGCATCGGTGATCAGCACGATATAGCGGGCGTCGAAACCACTCCAGTCGATGCGCTCCAGGGCGTCCTGGATACCGGCGTAGGCGTCCTCGTTGAACCCCTTGCTGGAGACGATTGCCTCCTTGACGCCGGCGACCTTGGCCTGGAAGGTCGCCGGGTCGCGTCCGTCCTCCAGCGACGCCGCGACCTGGCTGACATACTCGAGTCCGGGTGCCGCCTCGACGTTGTCCCGGAAGGCGACCAGGCCGAAGCTCAGTCGTTCGCCCAGCGTCGAGCCGCGCAGCTTGTCGTAGATGCGGCGGACCGCGGCGCGGGTACGGTCGATGTAGGGGCCCATGCTGGTGGTGCTGTCGATCACGAAGACCACCCCGGCGCGATAGCCGGCGGGGCGCGATGCGCTCGGCTTGCCGGTCGGCTTGGTCTCCGGCTTGCCGGCCGGTTTGGGTGTTGGCTTCACGGCAGTATCCGTGCCGAGCAGATCCTGCTCCCCCGCCTGGAGGGTGACCGCGGCCACCTTGAGCAACATGGTCTCATGGCCGCTTTGCAGGTACACCGGCTCAAAAGCGAGGATCGGCAGCAGATAGAACTGTTCGTTCGGGTCAATGTAGGTATCCGGCTCTTTCGCGATCACCGGGAAGTCCGCGGGGAAGCGTCCGGTTTTAACCTCGGCGCGCAGGCGGTCGACTTGCGGCACCAGATCCTCGGCTTCCAGCAGGTGCGTGAGCCGGTCATGATCGCGAAAGAACAACGCCGGATCACGATTGGAGGTGCGGGTAAAAGCCAGTGTGAGCGTCTGGCGCCAGTCAATCGCCTGCGCCGCCGCGATCCAGCCCTGCGCCGCGTCCGCCGCGGCGCCGACCTCGATCCAATCCTTCCCCTGGACGGCACGCCGGTCAAAGACATAGAGCACCGACAAGGCCGGTAGCGCCGGACCGGGCGCGGCAGCGCCGCCAGGCAGCGTGAGCAGTCGCGCATCGGGTCGCGTCAATACCCGCTGGTAGAGCCCGGGCTTATCCGGAATCGACAGGGCGGTGCGGTCGGCGGTCGCTGCCGGGGGCGCCGTCACCGCGGGTCCGCACAGCAGGGCCAGCGCCGCCGCGACCGGCAGCACGCGGGTTAGGAAAGACCTCATTGGATCAGTGCTCCTCTGCGTAAGTTGCCGATGAGGCGCCGCGGCACCCAGGTCCCCGAACGGCAGCGAGGGTAGGGGCACTGATGAGAGTACACCGACGCCTGCCCGCGCTCCAGACCGATGTGATGGGCGTCCGGCGCGACGGCCTTGATCAGCGCTCCGGCCAGCGACGGCCAGTCCGCAACTGGAGGTCGAGGCTTCACCGGAAAAGTCGCGCAGCGCCCCCGTGGGAGCGGCGTCCCGCCGCGATGGGGCCGAGCGTGCAGCCGCAGCGTTTGAGGTCACCGCGGCACCGCATCGCGGCGGGACGCC
>NZ_CAIZIZ010000586.1 GCF_903933125.1 uncultured Lamprocystis sp.
CCACCCGTCCTTGTTCGAGCAGGTGCTCGAGCGCATGCCCTGGCCCGCTCGACCGGCCCGACGACGACCGCGCCCGGCGAGGCAGCCGTACCTCGTCCCTGTGGCGGCCTAGCAGCAGTGGACCAATCGATGATCAAGGCCCATCAGTCCGTTTGTGACGGGAGCCGCGTTGTTCATACGCAAGCGGGATTGGGATCGGATCGGCAGTTTTACGGGTTGTCGGCAACATATCGGCAACGATGTCGACCTATGTCGAAAGCTCACTGCCAGTGGGGGCGGGGTAGGTGTATGCGAGAGTGCTTATATTCACCATCTTGGCGGTCGTTCCACGGAGTCTGGACCATCCCATTCTGAGCAGGAGGTGGGCCCGCGGTGTCCTTGATCGAGTGGTCGCGCCAATCGGAGATTAATGCGCGATGCAGCTAATCCAGCGTTTGCGACAGACGCTTGCCGGCTCGCGCCTGGAAACCGTTTCGCGGCAGCAATTCCCGGAAAATTTTTTCCTTTATAAACAATGATAAACCCTCTCTGCGAAGGCGTTCTTACGGATTCGTGACTCTGCTAGAATAACGAACTGGGCTACCCGGATCTGCTGCGGTCGCAGGGCGCCTCCGCCGGGGATATTGTGGCGTTCATGCGAGAGCACGGCTTCCAGTCAGCGTGGCATGTGCCGCGCGGTACGGAAATCCATTACCACTTTGAGCGTACTGAATGATCCTGGAGATGCGATGCAGACGGTCTTGATCGCGCATCCCTGTCTGGCCTCCGGAGGCTCAGCGTTCAGGGTACTGTGGGGTGTCGAAGCTCTGCGCGGGTACTGCGAGGTGAGTATCGCATCCGGTTGTCCGATCGATCTCGCGAGGTTGAACGGGCATTGTGGAACGAATCTTGAGCCGAATCACTTCGACGTATTGCTTTCTTCGCAATGGCGACGATGGGCCATAGGCCATACGGATGCTTTACGGGGAGCGCTGTTCGCGCGCTTCCTGCGCTCGGTGGCGGCGCGGTTCGATGTTTGTCTTAGTGGTTATAACATGATGGATTTCGGCAGGCCCGCGATCCAATTCGTTACTGATGTTTCCTTTGACGATACGTTGCGTCGCCAATACTACCCGATCGTCGGGGGGCGAGACGTTGGTTTCATCGCGGTGGTATGCCGCGTGATGGCTATCTTGCCTTGACGCGTACGATCGCCGGCACAAGCCATTATCAGGGCGGCGAAGATTGGCTGGTCGCCAATTCCGCATGGACCGCCGATCTGCTCCATTTACGCTTGGGACTCATCAGTAATCGGGTGATATTCCCGCCGGTCGCCGACGCCGCGCCGACGCTTCCTTGGGAGCAGCGGGAAGACGGCTTTGTCCTGAGGGGGCGCGTCAGTCATCAGAAGCGTATCGAGCGGATGATCGACAACCTGGGGCGGGTAAGGGCCGCTGGTCACGACGTTCACCTGCATATCGTCGGGGCGGTGGGCGATGATGGCTACGGGCGGGCGATCCGCGATCAGATCGCGCGCAACGCTGCCTGGTGTTTTGCCGATGGCTATCTGGTCGGAACAGCGAAGATGGCGTTGCTGGCGCAACATCGTTTTGCGATACACGGGTGTACCGGAGAGGCTTTTGGCATTTCGGTGGCCGAGTATGTCAAGGCGGGATGCATTCCCTTTGTACCGAACCAAGGAGGGCCAGCGGAGATCGTTATGAGCGATGAGTTGATTTACCGGGATCAAGACGATGCGGTCGCGAAAGTCGTCAGGGTGTTGGAATCTCGACTTTGGCCATTTTTGCCTGAGGCCGGGCGCTGTGCACGGGTGGGCTGGACCAGGGCCGGCGGCTCCTGCGGAGGTGGCGGCAGCGGGAGACCGGCGGTATCGTCTGAAGTCGACCAAAACACCAGCCGTCAC
>NZ_CAIZIZ010000587.1 GCF_903933125.1 uncultured Lamprocystis sp.
ACGATTTTCACGCACTCAGCCCGGAAGATCGCCAAGCGCTGCTGGAACGGATGGATGTTGCGGACCGTTTGCGTGGGTTGGACGCTGAGGAGCGTTTGCGTGGGCTGGACACTGAGGAGATCTTGCGCAGGTTAGACCCTGCGGAGCGTTTACGCGGGTTGGACCCTGAGGAGCGCTTACGCGGGTTGGACCCCGAACAGGTCAAAGCGTGGCTTAAGCGTACGGGGCATTAGGGGATTTCCGAGCCTCAGCGGATATCTTGATCATACCGGCCTGCCTGGTATAAGAACGCTCGGAAATCACCTTAGCCGGTCGAAATCGCGTCTGCGCGGCCCTGCTCCGGCTAACGGTCATGGATGGCCTGCCCGAATGCCTGGCAACCCTGGCGCGCTATGATGATCCGGACGAAGAGGATGTGTGGTGATGCCACGACGCACCTCGACGATTCGATCTTGAGAACGATGAATAGACCAAGCCCGCCATACGATCAAGCAAGACCCGCCGGATACCGATAAGAATAGCCGCCAACCAACCGCAAGACCAGAGACCAAACCCCGAGCCCTCCATGGACGATGACACAACCGCCTACTACCGAGCCAACGCCGCCGCCTTCTTCGCAGACACCCTCGGGGTAGACATGGCGCCGCTCTATGCCCGTTTTCTGCCGCTCATTCCCGTCGGCGGGCAGAAGATCCTGGACGCCGGCTGCGGCTCCGGCCGCGACACGCGGGCCTTTCTCGATCGCGGCTATACAGTCACCGCCTTCGATGCCTCGGCCGAACTGGCCGCGCTGGCCGCCGCCCATGTCGGCCAGCCGGTCCAGGTCCTGCGCTTTCAGGACCTGGAATGGACTCAGGCCTTCGACGGCATCTGGGCCTGTGCCAGCCTGCTGCATGTGCCCGCGACCGAGTTGCCGGATGTCCTGAGCCGACTGGCAAGGGCGCTGCGGCCCGGCGGCGTCCTCTATGCCTCATTCAAGTTCGGCAGCGGCGAACGTGAGTACCATGGCCGCCGCTTCACCGACCTCGATGAAGCAGGCCTGGCGACCCTGCTCAGCCAGGTCCAGGGTCTGACCGGACTGGACACCTGGACGACCGGCGACCGCCGTCCCGGCCGCGAATCGGAGCGCTGGTTCAACGCCCTGTTGACCACGACGGCGGATGCATGGTCCAACATCTGACCACCGGCGGCGTCCGCGATCCCTTTCTGCCCCGACTGCTGGCCGCCATCCGCTGCGCCAATCAGATCGACCTGGCGGTCGCCTTCATCAAGTCCAGCGGTCTGGCCCTGCTCTTCAATGCGCTGACCGATGCGGTCGAGACCCGCGGCGCCCGCCTGCGTGTCCTCACCAGCGACTATCTGGATGTCACCGACCCCCAGGCGCTGCGTCGCCTGATGCTGCTCGCGGAGCGCGGCGCCGACGCGCGAATCTTTCAGTCGGATGATCAGAGCTTTCACCTCAAGGCCTACATCTGTGTCCATGGCGATGGGGTACGCGAGGTCTGGGGTGCGGCCTTCGTCGGCTCCAGCAATATCAGCCGCACCACCCTCACCGACGGGCTGGAGTGGAACTACCGGATCGACCGGACGACCGATCCCGCCGACCCGGCCGACAGCCGTTTCCGCGAGATCCGCGACGCTTTTCAGACCTTGTTCGATCACCCGTCCGTCCACCCGCTGGACCACGACTGGATCGAAGCCTACGAACAACGCCGCAAGGTGCAGCGACTGCCGATCGCGCCCGGCAGCGATGACCCGGAGGACGCCGCACCCTGGCCCACGCAGGTGCAGCGGGAGGCCCTGACCGCCCTGGCCGACTCACGGGCAGCCGGATTCCGCCGCGGCCTGGTGGTCATGGCGACCGGGCTGGGCAAGACCTTCCTCGCCGCCTTCGACAGCGAACAGATGCAGGCCGGGCGGGTCCTGTTCGTCGCCCATCGCGAAGAGATCCTGCTCCAGGCCGAGGCCAGCTTTCTGCGCGTCCGCCCCCGCGCCCGGGTCGGACGCTATACGGGCGCCCGCAAGGACGCGGACGTGGACCTGCTGTTCGCCTCCATTCAGACCTTGGGACAGGCGTCGCACCTGCGGCTCTTCGACGCCGGACAGTTCGATTATGTCGTGGTCGATGAATTCCATCACGCCGCCGCACCCATTTACCGGCGCCTCTTGCAGCACTTCCAGCCGCGGTTTCTGCTCGGCCTGACCGCCACCCCGGAGCGCACCGATCAGTCCGACATCCTGAGCCTCTGCGATGACAACCTGGTCTATACCCGCCCTCTGTTCGATGGAATCGAACTGGGCCTGCTCTGCCCATTCCATTACTTCGGCATCCATGACGAGACGGTGGACTACCAGGAGATCCCCTGGCGCAACGGTCGCTTCGACCCGACCACCCTCTCGAACAAACTCGCCACCCTGGGCCGCGCCCGCCACGCCCTGAAGCACTGGCGGGACAAGGCACAGGAACGCACCCTCGCTTTTTGCGTCTCCACCGCACACGCCGACTTCATGGCCGAGCGCTTCGGCCGCGAAGGCATCCGCGCCGCAGCGGTCTATCGGGGCTCGGCACTCGACCGCAGCGCCGCGCTGGAACTCCTGGAACGCGGTGACCTGCAAGTCATCTTCTCGGTGGACCTGTTCACCGAAGGGGTGAACCTGCCGGCCATCGATACCGTCATGATGCTGCGGCCCACCGAGTCCAAGATTCTTTTCCTCCAGCAACTCGGCCGCGGCCTGCGCCGCCACGCGGGCAAGGAGCGCCTGGTGGTGCTGGACTTCATCGGTAACCATCAGGGCTTTCTCAATAAGCCCCAGGCACTCTTCGACGTCGGCTCGCGCTACCGTGACCTGGCCGCCTTTGCACGCCAGGCGCGCGACGGTCAACTCAAGCTCCCGCCGGGCTGCTACGCCAACTATGATCTGGCAATCATCGACTTCCTGATCCGGCTCCAGGGTCGGGGGCCGGATACCGACTATCAGGCGCTCAAAGACTCATTGGGCCGCCGCCCGACACTGACCGAGTTCTATCGCAGCGGGTCGAACTTACCGGATCTGCGTCGCCGCCATCGGCACTGGTGGGCGCTCGTCGACAGCCAGGCGGATCTGACAGCCGCCGAGACCGATTGCCTGACACGCCACGCGGACTTTCTGCGCGAGGTGGAAACCACAGCAATGACCAAGTCCTTCAAGGCCGTCCTGTTGGAATCGCTGCTCGAACTCGACGGCTTCCGACACCCGCCGCGGATCGAAGACTTGGCCGCCAAAGCGCTGGAAGTCTTCCGGCGCCGCCGCCGATTCATCGCGGACATTCGCGACGATCTGCGAGACCTGGATACCATCGCGCCCGGCAAATGGCTCGCTTATTGGAAGGGCAATCCCATCAATGCCTGGACCGGGGGCAACCAAGGTGCAGCGGCCAAACGCTGGTTCGAGGTCCGCGACGGCCGCTTCCAGCCAACCTTCCATGTAACCGATGATGAGCACGATGCTTTTCAGCGCATGGTGCAGGAGTTGGTCGATTATCGGCTGGCCGCCTATGAGCCCCGACTCACAACGCCGGAGCCAGCGACCACAGCAGAGCCCGTCGCGCATTCCGCCGCGATCCTCCCCTTCCGCAAGCGCACTGCTGAACCGGCAGCCTTCGCTGAGATCCCGTATTTCCCGGATCTCCGAATTGCCTGCGGCCACTTCCGCAGCGGCCGGACCGACGCCGATGCATCCTGCCGAATAGGTCCAGGCTTCGGCCGCCTCGACCCCGCCCGTCATTTCGTCGCCCGTGCGGTCGGCAACTCAATGAACGGCGGCAAGCAGCCGGTGCAGGACGGGGATTATCTGCTGCTGGAGTTGATCGACCCCGCCAAGGCCGGTTCGATTACCGGCAGTATCATGGTCATTGAGCGTCAAGGCGTGGACGGCGAGGATCAGTATCTGCTGCGCGTCGTCCACAAGAGCCCGGAGGGGCGTTACATCCTCAAAGCCACGAATCCCGATTATCCGGATTACGAGGCTGATGAGGGGATGCGGACGTTGGCACGGCTCAGGGCTGTGCTGACGCCTGAAGATATCTCGTAGAGACCGAGGAAGGCAGCGTTTGGCCAACAAGACGATATAAAAAACCGGCTACATCCAAATGGCCTGAGCGACCGCAGACCGAAAGCGATCAACAAAAACCTCTCCGACGCTTTCAATACTCAGTAATTCTTCATCCGACGCGTCAGCTAGATCCCCGACGCACTCAATCCCGACAGCTTTTAGTCTATCGATCTTTAGCTCAGTTAGCCCATAGGGATAAGCCTTCGACTTCTTCAGTATATCTATTGGCTCAGACAAGATCCCTAATTCCGCTCCCTCAATTGGGATTGGCACAGCAATATTCTTAAACTGCTCACCCTTCTCATGCAGTTCAGCAAACGTGAAATCATTATTACTCCACTTTTCAAAGATTGCTTTTGTAAGCCGGGCGCCCGTCGTCACTTCCAAAAGATTACAAAGATTGACAGCGTACCTAGTGCCGCGTCCACCTGATCGCATAGCGCGCGACGCTTCTCTTCGAGCGATAAAGCCAACATACTCAAGGATCTCGAATGGCCTAGAGTAACGAGCAACAATTTTTCGATGGACCAAAACGGATGAGCATTCCTCAACGGTAGCGCACTCGCGGAAAAGAACCTCTGCAATTTCTCGAGCGGTTTCAACGGCAGGGGTGTATTTCCCCAGTTTTGGTTTGACTTCTTCCAGCAGTGGCCAATAATAATCAGCCGCTAGTCGGAGAAGCGTAGTTCCGAGTGCGGGCAAACCAATCTTGGTGCCACTATCATTATACTCACTTATGGCATTGCATAAAAAAACAAAGCCGCGCATATTTCCCAGTACAGCATTAGCCACGAAAACAGCAAACTCATCTAAGCTAAACCCCGAGATGCGATCAGAGGTAAACTGTGGATAACGAATATGCAGAATCTCAGAAAAAAGCTCTCGAAAGCCAGACTGCTCCGGAGTTCTGACGATGTCAACCACTGTTGCATCGTTAAATACATCAAACCTTACTCCAAACTCTGTCACGCCTGGGTAGATTGCTGCCTTGCAGGATATGGTGTCACTGGAAAGTGTTCTGAAGATATCGAAGAAAGTGCTCAACGATGTTTCACGACCAATATGCGCAGCATCGTCAAAGAAAAGGACAATACGTTTACCTGTCTGGACGCTTAAGTACTTCAAGTGAAATATTTGTAGGCGCCAATAATTGCAAAGCATTGATTTAAAAGAAAGATAAATAATTAAGCGCTCATAGCGAATATATTGATGTACTTATCCTCGACAATCCGGCTTTCAGTTCTCGAAAATCGGTAAGTACTTCAAGTGAAATATTTGTAGGCGCCAATAATTGCAAAGCATTGATTTAAAAGAAAGATAAATAATTAAGCGCTCATAGCGAATATATTGATGTACTTAGTCTCTGAAAAAGCGTAATCAGCAACACTCAGAATAGATTGAATTCTTCTGCTCACCCATCCGTAGAAATATTCTTCATAATCGGAACCGCTCGCTCGCAGCAATGGAACATATCTTAGACTGATATATAGACCGATGACATCAGAGTTTGTATTGTAAGGCGACAACCTATGGCTTGCTTCAATCATAAAGGCGCTCTTGCCACTCCCGCGGCCGCCTTGCAAGAGTACCGGGCCATGGGCAATTAGCTTACGAATAACCCTCTCGTCATGAGCTGAAAATCGATGAATAGCACTAAACTTATCGGCCCTACATTCTTCAGCAGCAAGAATAAGCGACGCTTCTTCGTGTAGATCAAGATCGATAGATTTTCGCGCTTTTGCGTTTTTCATGGTTGCAATCTTTCAAAGATATCGAGTGCCAAATCTGGCGCCAAAGGAAGAAAAGCTTGTTCCGCAAAATTAAAAACGACCGCGAGCACCGAAGAGACTTTCACTGCACTCTCTATAAGATCCATCAAAGTTGCACTGTCATAATAAGATGCCATTGTCACAACAAACTCGTGATGCACACCTTTCGACGCTCTTGAGTAGGTATCCGATGCTTGGTGACGAGCCCAGGGGGCGAATGTCTCTGGACTAAGTCGCTGAAGTTCGCGTGTCCATGTTCCACTATTATCTCGATTACCGACCGCATCCAAGAATCTCGTAAAGGCAGGATTCCACAGAACAGCTGCTTGGTAGTCACCAAGTAGAGATCTAGTCATCTGGTCAGCTCGCCTGTCTGTGGCCCAGAGAGGCGCCTTGGCACTCCCTTCCGCCAATATATCACCTAGCCACTGTATAGAAGAAGCATTCCTGGCGCCAGGTGCATAGTTCGCATTTGACTGTACCTGCCGAAGCGTCAGTATTCGAAAAGGGTCGCTCCGGGCAATGAGCGCGGTACCTGTGACCTCTAGAATGCTTCTGGCTAGATATGGACCAAAGAGCGTATGTATATCCATTTGCAGGCCGAAAGGATCCGGTAGCTCTCGCTGCAGTCGCGCAAGTGTATCGTGCATGTGGCTAAGCGCGTTCCCAAGATCGCTGGCGAAACCCTGAATCGCTTCGCAGACTAACGTCGGAAAGTCCGGCAGAATAGAACTCTCAGTTATTGGCACTGGCGGATTCCTAGTCTAACGGCAATTGCACGACAACGCGCTCGTTCTGAGCTGCTAATGAGAGGCGACAGGGGGCAGAGTCACTTACGCTTTCTACCCAAGACGGACATCCGCCGGCCACAGAAAATACGGCCCAAACTTCCCGGACACCCTAAACTCTCCTCCCGCCGCCTTGCCCTTTGCGGTGAGCTTCAAATGCTCCCCATCCCGCTCGACCAGCCCCGCGCTCAGCAACTTGTCGCCCAGTTCGCCGGTCCGCATCCCAAGCGCCTTGGCGAGGCGGGAGGTCGTGAGCTTGTCGAAATCTTTTTCATCGGCGGACTCGGCCGTCGACTCGCGAACCTCATCCTTCGGCGGATCCACCTTCTCGGCCGCAAGTCGGACCTCTTCGCTGACGCGGATCAGGCGCTGCGCCTCTTCGTAGGTCTCCCGGTACAGGTCCGGCTCTTGTTCCCGATCGACGAACACGCCCATCTCATTGTTGTTCACCTGGCTGAAGTCGTAGAGATTCATAGAGGTGATGATGGCGGAGCGCTCGTTCAGGTAGCACTTGGCGTGCAGGTTCTGGCAGAAGCTGGTGCGAACAAAGGGGAGGGATCGAAGCCAGTTGATCTCGTGAGGCGCCAGTTCGCTCTTGCCGTAGACGATTCGCACGTCGATTTTCATGCGGTCTTTGTCCTGGAGCAGTTCGCGGATGCGGTCGTTGAACTTGAGGAACGGACTGATGATGATCAGTCGTTCCCGAGTGGCCTTGATCAGCTCTTCCAGAAAATAGTTGGTTGCACTGGTGTTTAGAAACTTAGCCATGGTTCAGGGTCCTTACCTCGGGGACGGGGACAGTGCAGCGGGCGACGCCATTGGACCGTCTTGCCTTGCGTGATTATCTCCAATGTGGCTCTGACTGTCTGCCGTTTCGTTTACCGAGATGCGACGAAGCGCGCAATTTCTCGCGGCGGTCTTGCAGTTGCCGGTTGCGGACTGCCCGGTTCAAGTGGATAGGCGTCGCGCTGGGACGATTCCGCGACCGTCGCCCTTGGCGCCATGCGCAGATGCATCCTCCTGCCAGGGGCGCCGGATTAGGTCGGGTTATCGTGAAAGTCAGACAGCGACCCTGTGGAAGCGGCCTGTGGCCGCGACGCGGTGTTGTGGTGAACGCCGATGGTCACGATCCCGCGAGGCCCCATCGCGGCCGGAGGCCGCTCCCACCGAACACGTCCAACGGAAAACGTCCAGGTGCTCGAAGTTTTCGACCAGACCGCCGGCGGTCTCGTTGGCGGAGCCCGAGAAGCTGACGTGGTGGCCGCTGTCGTCGGAGAAGACGCCGGTCTTGGCATGAAACAGGCCGCGGGCGTAGCTGCCCTGGGCCGTCACCCGCAGGGCGAGCTTGATTTCCAGCAGGCCGGCGGCGGCGAGCCAGGCCAGGGCATTGAGCCGATCTTTGACGAGCGCGTCTTCGAGCTCGGCCAGGCTGCGGGCGGCGATGGTGCGCAGCACGGCGGCGGGATGGTCCTGGGCACGTTCCAGCGCGGCGCAGTCGTCGGGTTCCAGATGCGGGGAGACGACGAGTCGCATGCGCCCGCGCCGCAGCGCCAGGCTGGCGACGCCGCGGGCGGCCAGCGCCAGGCCGGCGCTCGTAAAATAACCGGCGGCGCGGCGGTAGAGGACGGCGGCGTCGAGACAGGGGACGAAGAAGCCGCACACCAGGTCGTCACGACCGGTGCGGTAGGAGAGTTGCAACGGGAGGTCGGTGAGGTTGGGCATCAGGTCGAGACGGTGTCTTGGGCCTCGTTGCAAGCCGTCGGCAGTGGAAGGCGCCAAGCGTCGGGCGGATGTTGCTGGAACCAGTTGTCGAGTTCCGCGAGCGTGGTGATCTCCCAAATGGCCTCGGCCAAGGCATCGAGATGTTCCGGCGAAAGCGTGGCGATAAGATCCTCGATCTCGGGCGGCAATACCCCAAGACGACACCTGTAGAGTCTTTGCACCATAGGGGTCAAGCGCGCTGCGCGGAAGCCTCTCTCGTAGCCGATGCGCTCCGGGTTTGTGATGTAACGCTTGCGCTCTTTCGGAGGCTTCGTCTCTATCAGCCAATTGCCGAGGTCATCGACGCAGTTGAATCCCAACAGGGCAAGGGACAACTCCCGGACCTGCTCCAGGTTCAGCAAGTCGATGTGATCTCCCAGCATGTAGGGGAGGCGGCCAAGTTTGCGCATGATTTGCCGCTTCACCAAGGCACAGGCTTCGGCGTGGCGTGCTTGGCGACAGTCCTGCCGATCGTCGGCTGCGTCGCCGGGGTCTTGCGTGGAGGCGTCGTCAGAGGTGACGTAAGGCATACGCTTGTTGCACTCCAAGGTGGTGAGTTCTTGCCAGAGCTTGGTTTCCAGCTCGGAAGGCAGCCGCATCATCCAGTCGATGACGGCGAACAGATCGATGATCCGCTGACGATCCCAATCCCGTTCATAGAGTAGCCGGGCGAGGCGCCATTTTGCCGCATATCTGCGCTCGGTGTCGCCTTGGGTCGCACGGGTGAGCAGATGCGCGGCGGTGACCAGCGCAAAGGGATTGGGGTCTGCCACCAGATCTTCCAGGCGATCGGCATAATCGAGGAGCTTGACCAGCGGGTATTCCAAGAGGTGCCGACAGCCGAACAGATCCCAGCCAAAGCCGCAGGTCGAGCCCGGCAGGCGGGGCAAAGATGGCGCCGGGGCCGGGCTCACGGACTGGTAGGGGTCGATGCCGGGCGGGCTCAAACGCCGAAGACCGGGGCGACGCAACCGGAGGCCGACGCTTTAGCGGGCGGTGCCGCCGCGTTCGGCTGAAACCTCGACCTCCCGTGTGTTGTGCGGGTGCAGCAAGATCCGCAGAGGGGGCTGTAGGGGCGACTAAAGTCGCCCCTACACCTTGGTATATCTTTTCCCCGAAAACACCTTAACACCTCAGATTACTTATCTTTTAAGATTTTTAGCTTACAGCGTAAAAAAATCGCTCAGCGGCACTACACCCGTGAAATTTTGTGAAAAGGGGCGATTCAGAAAATCAGGGACTTCGCCCCGGGCCTGGTGAACTTTCCGCAGCGTACTCCGAGGCTTGGCGGATATCTTCATCTTCCAACTCCGGGTACTCGCCCGCCGCTACACCAAAGGTCTGTCTGGATATCAGGTCCGCAGGCTATAGGGAACGAACTACGCGGGAGAATGTGGTCGCTGTCAGCGCGTGGCGTGTGTATCACGAAGACCACCACGCCGTTTGAGAGTCCCAGTGTGTAGATGCGCACTGTCGGCAAGTCGAGCAAGAGGTCGATGCGCTTGGCAGGGTAGCAAACTGGAGCTTATCGAGGCGAGTTACAAAACAGAGCCTTGTAATCAGAGAGTTACTGGCTGCCCACTAGCGCGGAGCGCCCAACAGATGCGTGACACCGCCGGAGCGGTGTCACGAGGAGATTGGCGAATTACTCGCCGAGCTCGACCGCCTTCATGCTCAACCGAATCCGCCCCTGCTTGTCGACTTCCAGGACCTTGACCCGGACCTGATCGCCTTCCTTGAGCTTGTCGCTGACCGATTGCACCCGCTCCTCGCAGATCTGGGAGATATGCACCAGCCCGTCACGGCCGGGGAGGATGGTGACGAAAGCGCCGAAGTCCATGATGCGGGCGACCTTGCCCTCGTAGACCTTGCCCACTTCGACATCGGCGGTGATGAGCCGGATGCGCCGCTTGGCTTCTTCACCGGCGGCCTTCTCGACCGAGAAGATCTTGACGATGCCGTCGTCGGTGATGTCGATGGTGGCGCCGGTCTCTTCGGTGATGGCGCGGATGACCGAGCCGCCCTTGCCGATGACGTCGCGGATTTTCTCCGGGTGGATCTTGAGTTCGATGATGCGCGGCGCATGCTCGGACATCTCGGCGCGGTGCACGTCGATGACCTTGTTCATCTCGCCCAGGATGTGCAGCCGCCCGACCTTCGCCTGGGCCAGGGCGACTTCCATGATCTCCTTGGTGATCCCTTCGATCTTGATGTCCATCTGCAGGGCATTGATGCCCTCGACGGTGCCGGCCACCTTGAAGTCCATGTCGCCCAGATGGTCTTCGTCACCCATGATGTCGGTGAGGACGGCGAACTTGTCCCCTTCCTTGATCAGGCCCATGGCCACACCGGCCACCGCGCCCTTGATCGGCACACCGGCATCCATCAGCGACAGGCTGGTGCCGCAGACGCTGGCCATGGAGCTGGAGCCGTTGGATTCGGTGATCTCGGAGACGACGCGCACCGAATAGGGGAAGGCTTCGATGCCGGGCATGACGGCCAGCACACCGCGCTTGGCGAGCCGCCCGTGACCGATTTCGCGGCGCTTGGGGCTGCCGACGCGGCCGATCTCGCCGACGCAGAAGGGCGGGAAGTTGTAGTGGAGCATGAAGTGCTCGCGCCGCTCGCCGTCCAGTGCGTCGATGATCTGGCTGTCGCGCTCGGTGCCCAGGGTGGTGATGACCAGCGCCTGGGTCTCGCCGCGGGTGAAGAGCGCCGAGCCGTGGGTGCGCGGCAGGACCCCGGTGCGGATGGTGATGGGACGCACCGTCTTGGTGTCGCGCCCGTCGATACGCGGCCGACCCTCAATGATGTGACCGCGCACGATCTCGCTCTCGAGCCGCTCGATAGTGCCCTGGATCTGCTGGGCGTTCCAGGCGCAACCCTCAAGCGCGGTAACCCGATCGTGGATGTCCGCCCGGATCTCGTCCAGGACAGCGTAGCGGGCCATCTTCTCCTTGATGGTATAGGCTTCAGCGATCTGGCCGGCGCCGGCGTGGGCCACCGCCTCGGCCAGTTGCGGATCAGGCAGCACGGGCTTGAAGGGGATCTGCGCCTTGTGGACCTGGGCCGCCAGTTCGCGGATGGCGGTGATGACCACCTGCATCTGCTCATGGCCGAACAGGACAGCGCCCAGCATGATCTCCTCGGACAGGCCGCGCGCCTCGGACTCGACCATCAGCACGGCCTTGTCGGTGCCGGCCACGATCAGGTCCAGATCGCTGTCCGGACCCAGGCCGATGACGGCGGGGTTCAGGATGTACTCGCCGTTCTTGTAGCCGACCCGCGCGGCGCCGATGGGGCCGTTGAACGGCACGCCGGCCACGGCCAGGGCCGCAGAGGTGCCGATCAGCGCCGGCACCTCGGGGTTCACCGCCGGATTCAGCGATTTGACCGTGGCGATGATCTGGACTTCGTTGGTGAAACCGTCGGCGAACAGGGGCCGGATCGGCCGGTCGATCAACCGCGAGGTCAGGATCTCGCCCTCGCTCGGACGGCCCTCGCGACGGAAGAAGCCGCCGGGGATGCGGCCGGCGGCATAGGTCTTTTCCTGATAGTCGACGGTCAGCGGCAGGAAATCGCGCTCCGGACTGGGCTTTTTGCTCACCACCACGGTGACCAGCACCACGGTGTCGCCCATATTGACCAGCACCGCGCCATCGGCCTGGCGGGCGATCTCGCCGGTCTCCAGGGTGACGGTCTGATCGCCGAATTGAAACTGCTTACGAATGGGAGTGGGAATCACGGGTCAGTCCTCTGGTCTCGGCCTCGGGTTTGCAAAGAGTCGCCTGCGCCACAGGCTCCAGGTGCGTAGGGGACCGCGGGTGGCCTGCGGGCAGGTGCCCGAGGCCTGGGAGTTTGGCCCCAGCGGCCGGCAACCGGGCCGCCGCGGGGCGGACGAACTCACGACTGTGGCCGTGGGTCCGCCGGTGCAGCGTCTAGCGACGCAGGCCGAGTCGCGCAATCAGTTCGCGATAGCGATCGAGATCCTTGCCCTTCAGGTAGTCGAGCAGCTTGCGTCGGGAATTGACCATGCGCACCAGGCCGCGACGCGAGTGGTGGTCGTGCTTGTGGACGCTGAAGTGTCCGGTCAATTGCTGGATGCGTGCCGTCAACAGGGCCACCTGCACCTCGGGGGAACCGGTATCGTTCTCCCCCCGGGCGTAGGCGGTGACGATCTCTTTCTTCTCTGCGGCATTCATGGTCATTGAGGGTCTCCTTAGAATAATGGGGACATGAAAAGTCCTGTACCGACGGCACCTGCCGCCGCTGATCACCCCGACAATGACATCAGGGGATCGGACCGGTTAATCGCGCACGAAATTCTACCGGCTCGCTGGACCGGCTCCAAACCATGTGGCATTTGGAGAAAACCTTGGCCGCCGGCCGCCAGGGATGATCAGGTCGAACCGGCGGCTGGCAGCGGGCAGTTGCACTCAGACCAATCGCTTGGGCTGGACCTTGCCGTCATCCTGAATCTCGCCAACACCCAGAAAGTGCTCGGAGACATCGTACAGCCGCACCAACCCCTCGGTCGGTGCCCGCGGCACCAGCACCGCCTGACCCTGCTGAAGATAGAACGCGGCATCGGCCGACAGGCGCAGCGCGGGCCAGTGGCCCAGGGCGGAGTCGAGCGGCAGCAGCAGCGCGTCGAGTTGCGGCGCCGCGCCCTCCTGGTCCGCCAGGTCACGCACCTGATCCAGGGTGACGAATGGCACCACGGTGTCCAGGTAGGGACCGACCCCGGTGCGGCGCAACTGACTCACATGGCCCCCGCAGCCGAGTTCCCGACCGATGTCTTCAGCCAGGGTGCGGACATAGGTGCCCTTGGAACAGTGCACTTCGAGTTCGATCTCAGGCAGATCGCAACTCAGCAGTTCCATTGAGAAAATTTGGATCTGGCGCGGCGTACGTTCGACTTCCAGTCCCTGGCGAGCCAGCTTGTAGAGTCGCTCGCCCGCATGCTTGACCGCCGAATACATGGGCGGCAACTGGTCGATCGGCCCCAGGAAGCCGGTCAGCACGTCGCGCACCCGTGCAGCATCGACACCCACCACGGGCTTGGTCTCGACCACCTCACCTTCCGCATCGGCGGTGGTGGTGGTGACCCCAAGCAGCACCTTGACCCGGTAGCGCTTGTCGGCGTCCAGCAGGAAGGCGGAGAACTTGGTGGCGGCCCCCAGGCACACCGGCAGCAGACCGGTAGCGAGCGGGTCCAGACTGCCGGTATGGCCGGCCTTGGCGGCACGATACAGGCGTTTGATCCGTTGCAAGGCGTCATTGGAGGTGAGCCCCAGGGGCTTATCCAACAGCAGAATCCCGGTGACATTACGCCCCGGACTACGGCGTCTCCCTGGCATCATTGTGGTTGCTCCCGTTCTTCGGCGCTCGACGCGGGTGAGGACGCATCCGCCGCGTCGTCGGTCTCGTCGGGCGATTCGTCGGTCGGCGCACCAGTACCCTGCACCGCCACATCGATCAGGTGCGACAAGTGTTCACCGGCAAGAATGGACGCGTCATAGACGAAATGGAGTTGAGGCATGATCCGCAGCCGCACCCGTTGCGCCAGCGCATGACGCACGAAACCGGACAGGCGGCCGTTCAGCAGCCGCGCCTGCTCTTCTGCATCTTCCTCCCCCCCAAAGCAGGTGAAAAAGACTTTGGCGTGCGACAGGTCGCGGACCACCCGCACCTCCTGCACGGTGATGTTCCCCAACCGCGGATCCCGAACCTCATCGCGCAGCACCTGATAGAGCTCGCGCTTGAGTTCGGAACCGATCCGCTCGGTACGATCGAATTCCTTCATGCCTGACCTGCTGCCGCCACGCTCATATGATCCGTGCCCGCTCGGTGCGCTCGAACACCTCGATGTGGTCACCGACCTGAACATCGTTGTAGTTCTTCACCCCAATGCCGCAATCGGTACCGGCCCTGACTTCGGCCACGTCGTCCTTGAAGCGGCGCAGGGACTCCAGCGTCCCCTCGTAGATCACCACGTTGTTGCGCAGGACACGAATGGGGTTATTGCGCTTGATCAGCCCGTCCACCACCATACAGCCCGCGATGGCGCCGAACTTGGAGGAACGGAAGACATCGCGCACTTCGACCATCCCGATAATCTCCTCGGTCACGATGGGCTTGAGCAGGCCGGAGATCGCCTTCTTCACGTCATCGATCAATTCGTAGATGATGCTGTAATAGCGCAGATCGATGCCCTTCTCCTCCACCACCCGGCGCGCCGCCGCGTCGGCCCGGACATTGAAGCCCAGGATGATGGCATTGGAGGTCACCGCCAGGTTGGCGTCGGACTCGGTGATGCCGCCTACCCCGGTGGCCACCAGGATCACCTTCACCTCGTCGTTGGTGAGCTTAAGCAGGCTCTCGCGCAGGGCTTCCAGACTGCCTTGGACATCCGCCTTGACGATCAGGTTGACCGACTTGAGCTCCCCGTCCTTGAGCTGGGAGAAGATCTGATCCAGGCTTACGCCGCGGTTCTCGTCCAGCTTGGAGCGACGTACCCGCGTGGAGCGCAGCTCAGCCACTTCGCGGGCCCGGCGCTCGTCAGCCACGGCCAACACGTCATCCCCTGCGTTGGGGGTGGCGGAGAGGCCCAGAACCTGCACCGGGATCGACGGACCAGCCGCCTCGATCGCGTTTCCGGCCTCATCGAACATGGCGCGCACCCGGCCGAACTCCCCGCCGCTGACGATCATGTCGCCGCGGCGCAGGGTCCCGGACTGCACCAGAATGGTGGCCACCGGACCGCGGCCCTTGTCCAGACTGGATTCCACGATAGTCCCGCGGGCCGGCCCATCCACCGGCGCCTTGAGCTCCAGCACCTCGGCCTGCAGCAGAATGGCGTCCAGCAGATCGTCGATCCCAACGCCGGTCTTGGCCGAGACCTTGACCAGCATGGTGTCGCCACCCCATTCCTCGGTCAGCACATCGTGCTGGGAGAGCTCCTGCATCACCCGATCCGGGTTGGCGTCGGGTTTGTCCATCTTGTTGACGGCAACCACGATCGGCACCTTGGAGGCGCGCGCATGGTGAATCGCCTCAATGGTCTGGGGCATCACGCCATCATCCGCCGCGACCACCAGGACCACGATGTCGGTGACCTTGGCGCCGCGGGCACGCATCGCCGAGAAGGCGGCGTGACCAGGGGTATCCAGGAAGGAGATGACCCCGCGACTGGTCTCGACATGGTAGGCGCCGATGTGCTGCGTGATGCCACCGGCCTCGCCGGAGGCAACCCGAGTCCGCCGGATATAGTCCAGCAGCGACGTCTTGCCATGGTCGACGTGACCCATGATGGTGACGACCGGCGCGCGCGGCTGGGCCTCGGCCTGACCGGACTGCTCATCGGCCTCTTCGATCAGGGTATCCTCGGCGGTACGCTCGTCGGCAATGACCGCCTTATGACCCATGTCCTCGACCAGCAGCGTCGCCGTGTCACGGTCCAGGGCCTGATTGATCGTGACCATCATGCCCTGTTTGAAGAGCTCTTTGATCAGGTCGCCGACCTTGACCGACATCCGGTTGGCTAGTTCACCGACTGAGATGGTCTCAGGCAGTTCCACCTCGCGCACCACCGGCGCGGTCGGCCGCTGGAACAGATGCTTGTCCTGAAGCTGAGGCTTGGCACCTTTGCGCTTGCGACGCGGACGCCCGCCCCCGGCCTCGCCATCGACTTCCTCGTATTCGGCACGCGGGGCCTCCTGATCACGGGCCCGCAGCGTATCCTTGCGTCCGGCCTTCTTGACCGATTTTTCCTTCTCCGACAGTTCGGGGGCCTTCTTGGCCGCGACCGCCGCCGGCGGCCGCTTGGCTGGTTTGGCCGCCTCGGGGCGGCGACGCGCGACCGCGGCCTCAGGCCGCTCTTCTTCCTGACGCGCTCCGGCCACCGGCGGCGCGACCGCCGGTACGGCTTCCTCGGAAGCCTCAGCCGCGGCAGCCGCGGCGGCAACCGCCGAACGTTCAGCCGCCGCCCGCGATTCTTCTTCAGCCAGACGCCGCGCCTCGACCTCGGCCGCCCGGCGCGCCTCATCAGCCTCGCGACGGCGCTCCTCGTCTTCCCGTGCCCGCCGCTCCTGGTCCTCCAGGTCGGCCAACCGCCGCGCTTCCTGTTCCGCCCGCAACGCTTCGAGCTCGGTACGGCGGCGACCGCCGTCATGAGGGATGCTGCGCAGCGTCTGCCGATCGCGCGGCGGCCGCGGGGAATCGGCCGGCCGCCGCAGCGGCGGTGTCGGCCGGGTCGGCGCGGCGGCAACCGGAGGTGGGGATGGCGTCGCCGCCGGGGCGGGCGGAGCCGTTGGGGCGAGCGGGGCCTCGACGGCCGGGATGACCTCGGCCGCGACTTCGACCTCGGCTTCGACCACCAGCTCGACCACTGTCGCCGCACCGGCCTCAGCCACGGTCTCCTCAGCCACGAGCTCAACCACCAACTCGACCGGAGCCTCTTCAGGCACCTCGGCCGGCGTCGACTCATCGCCACGCTTGACGTACGTCCGCTTGCGACGCACCTCCACGCTCACCGTCTTGGCACGCACGGTCGGGGTCGGCCGCGAGCCGCCGGCACCACCGGCACCCCCACCGGGGACACGCGGGGTCACCGCCGGTTGGCGCAACTCGCTCATCGACTTACGTTTGAGCGTCACCTGACTGGGGTCAGCCCCACCCTCGGCACCGCCCTTGCCATGACTGCGACGCAGATAACCCAAAAGTTGCAGCTTTTCCTGCTCGGTCAGGGTGGACTCGGCGCCGCTGGCACGGATACCGGCCTCGCTGAGCTGAGTCAGAAGACGTTCGACCGGGATGCCGACCGTAGAGGCGAGTTGTTTGACTGTGACTTCACTCATGAACGAACCTCCTGACGGGATTCCTCACCCGTATCGGCAAACCAGGGCTCACGTGCTTTCATGATCAAGCGCGCCGCCCGCTCTTCGTCCATGCCCTCGACTTCCATCAATTCATCGACCGACTGTTCGGCGAGGTCCTCCATGGTGATCACCCCGCGCGCCGCCAACGCGAAGGCGAGGCCCTCGTCGACGCCGTCCATGCCGAGCAGGTCCGCCGCGGGCTCGGTCCCCAACACCTCCTCGGACGCGATGGCGCGGGTGAGCAATGCATCCTTGGCGCGTTGCCGCAACTCCGTGATGGTGTCCTCATCCAGATCGTCGATCGCCTGCATCTCCGCAAGCGGCACATAGGCCACCTCATCAACGCTGGTAAAGCCCTCATCCACCAGGATGGCCGCCAGGTTCTCATCCACGCCGAGTTGATCCATGAAACTCTGGACCGAGCGGCGCGCCTCCTGTTCGCTCTTGGCGGCGGCCTCATCTTCGTTCATGACGTTGAGCTCCCAGCCGGTGAGCTGGCTGGCGAGCCGCACATTTTGCCCGCCGCGCCCGATGGCCTGGGACAAGTTCTCTTCCTTGACCGCCACGTCCATGCTGCGCGACTCCTCGTCGATGACGATGGAGACCACATCCGCCGGGGACATGGCGTTGATCACGTATTGAGCCGGATTATCGTCGTAGAGGATGATGTCGACACGCTCGCCGTTGAGTTCGTTGGAAACCGCCTGCACACGCGAACCGCGCATACCGACGCAGGCGCCTACCGGGTCGATCCGCGCATCCTTGGTCCGCACCGCGATCTTCGCGCGCGCGCCGGGATCGCGGGCAGCGCCCAGGATTTGGATCAGCCCCTCGCCAACCTCCGGCACCTCGAGCTTGAACAACTCGATGAGCAGTTCCGGGGCGGTGCGGCTGACGAACAATTGTGGCCCCTTGGCCTCGGCGCGCACGTCGAACAGATAGCCGCGCATACGGTCGCCGGTGCGCACCGATTCGCGGGGGATGACGTGCTCACGGGGAACCAGTGCCTCGGCGTTGTTACCCAGGTCGAGCAGGATGGTGCCCCGATCCGCCTTCTTCACGATGCCGGTCACCAGTTCGCCCTTGCGGCTCGTGTAGGCATCGACGATCTTGGTACGCTCTGCTTCCCGCACCTTCTGCACGATGACCTGCTTGGCCGTCTGCGCGGCAATGCGCCCGAACAGCTCCGAGTCGATCTCTTCCTCCATGAAATCTCCGGCCTTGAGCCCGGGCTCCAGGATCTCGGCCGCGGACAAGGTGATCTGGCGTTCCGGGGCCTCCAGCACCCCCTCCACCGGGTCCTCGATCACCTCCCAGCGACGGAAGGTCCGGTAGTCGCCGGTCTTGCGGTCGATGACCACCCGCGCCTCGATCTCGCCGCCGTGCTTCTTGCGGGTCGCCGAGGCGAGCGCCGCCTCAATGGCCTCGAAGATGACATCCTCGGGCACATCTTTTTCGTTGGATACGGCCTCAACGACCAGCAGGATCTCTTTACTCATACGTTCTTTTACTCAGCACTGTGCGACCGGCGACCATGGTTACCGGTGCGCGGCGTCTCCGAAATCAGGTACCAAACGAGCGGACTCCAGGACTGCCAGCGGAATTTCCCAGACCCGGCCCTCGGCCTCCAGCCGGATGATCACGGGCGGTGTGCCCGCGGCCTCATCCAGGGCCCCCAACCCAAGCAGCACCCCTTCCAGCTTGCGCCGGCCTTCAATCTTCTCGGCCAGCCGGACCTTGATCCAGTGACCGGCAAAGCGCGTGAAGTGCTCCGGAAACACCAGGGGCCGATCCAGTCCGGGCGAGGACACCTCCAGGTCGTAATGACCCGGCAAGGGGTCCTCCACGTCAAGGACGCCGCTCAACTGGTGGCTCACGGCAGCACAGTCGTCCACGGTGACGCCCCGTGCATGGTCGATGTAGACCCGCAGCGTCCCGGCCCCGCCGCCGTGCTGAAAAAACTCGACGGCAACCAGTTCATACCCCATGGACTCCACCACGCGGAGTGCCAACTGCGTCAGGGTGCTGTCAACCGGCTGCATTACAAAAAACCTTGAAGAAAAACGGGTCCCAAAAATGAAAAATGGGCCAATGGCCCACTTCTGATGTCGACCGGCCCCACGGACCACCGTGGACGGGGCGACCCACCTCGCGAAGTACAAAAAAACCCCGGAAGACGGGGTTCATGACGGAAAATTCGGGGGCAACGCCCGTTCGCGGAAAGCTTAACCGTCAAGCACTCTAGCCTTCGGATTTTAGGTCTTCTGCGTCCTGCGCGCAAGACGCTTGATCCGGTATTGGAGAACTTCCGAAATCGGCGCGGTGGTGCGACCATTGGCGCATGCCCACCACCAGTCACCACGGCACCGCGGACGAACAGGCGCTACAGCAAACCGTCAGGGAGCGTACCCGTCACCTGCTGACTGCGGCCGAATCCTGGCTGCGCGTCGCGATTCCTGAGCCGCAGATTCTTTTCGACCTGCGGGGACGGGCCGCCGGCCAGGCCCGCCTGGCGCCCCGCGGCCCCTGCATCATCCGGTTCAACCCGGTCCTGCTGCGCGCCAACCGCGCGTCATTCCTGGCCGACACGGTTCCTCATGAGGTGGCACATCTGGCGGCTTTCGCCCGCCACGGCCTGCGCATCCGGCCGCACGGACCGGAATGGCAAGCGATCATGCGCTACTTCGGAGTCAAGCCGGAACGCTGCCATCGCTACGACCTGTCCGCCACCAGCGGACGCACCCTGCGCGAGTTCGACTACCACTGCGACTGCCGGGAACATCGGCTGAGCAGCATTCGTCACAATCGCGCGCTGGCGGGCGGGATCTATATTTGCCGCCACTGCGCGACCCCGCTGCGGCCGGGTCCGCGGCCTGACCGGGCCGACGCCCGTTAAGTAACGGTTCAAAAATAACCGCAACATCCGTAGGTCGGGTTAAACCGTGACCAGAGTGGGAAACGTAGTTTCTTGGAGACCGGTGCTTCCCAAAACTACGCATCTCGTCCTGGACGCGGTTTAGTAACGCGTCATGAACAAGTTAAACACGAACAAAACCGCTTCGTTG
>NZ_CAIZIZ010000588.1 GCF_903933125.1 uncultured Lamprocystis sp.
AAGAAGGGGTCCAATGGGCGTTCATCTCGGTGGACGCTTGCGGGCACAGCCCGCTAGGCTCAACCGCCGGATGCGGAAAACCGCATGTCCGGTGGTGTGGGAGGGGTGACGGGCGCAATCCCGTCACCCCGACCCGATCGGTAACACCGCGGCCTGTAGGGTCCGCTGTGCGGACCGACGACCGTGCCGATCGCACGGTGGCCGGGTTTATGACCAAGGCCCACTCATCAATGGCAACGACCACAGCACGCGATGGCAACGACTGACGAATCACCCTCGATGCAGGACCAGGAGCGTTTTGAGCGCCTGGGGAGCAATCTCCAGCAGGCGACAGAGTTGCGGCAGCAGATCGAGGAATTGGCGCGGCGCCTGGAACGGCTCGACCGAGACACGGCGCGGCTCCTGGCGGGCTTCGTCGTCCCCGCCTACCGGGACTGGCAGCCGCGTCCGGGCGCTACCGCCTTCTATGTGGACCCCCTGGAGGGCATCTATTTCCAGGTCGTGGTCGTCGAGGTCCGCGGCACCTATGTGCGTACCCGGGCGGCATCGCCGCATCACACCGCTTACTATTCGGTGATGCTCGATCACCCTGCCGACCAATACGAACGGTCGGGCTGCATCGTGCCGCCGGCGCTGTTTGACCTTCTGCGCGACCGGTTGCCCCTGCGGGTGGCGCCCTTCGTCTAGCGTCAGTTCCGGGAACCGTTTACTCAATTGCGTCCGCCGCAGAGTATGAAATAAGTAAGCTGTCCCCGAAACTCCCAGGCCGCACTGTGCCCTATTTTCCGGTATTGCGCCTCCCGATTTCCGCTCTTTACGCGAAGGTCGCTACAGGAACCGGGCGAGTAACGGCTAACGCCTTACGATGCGCCTTCACCCGCTCGATCTCATGCATGGTAGCTGCGGTAAAATATGACTCCCCGCAATTGCCGCAAGAAATTGATGGAATGCCCTCAATAACAAGTAACTTGTCACCTTTTCCAAAACTCCGCGTCACAAGGCGGTGATGGAGATTTGAACTGCCGCAGTAGGCGCAATTCTCAGATGACGTAGACTGTGATGAAGATGAGTTCGCCACTGAAGCCGATCTTGACGACAGCTTCCGCTTCATAGTCTGCGATGCTTCTTCCGTTGACGACGTGCTTCGTTTCATCTGTTTCTCCGTCATGTTGTCGTTCGACAATCCGGCCAGTGAGGACGATGCTTTCCAGGTCAAGGATTGTCAGGTCATCGTCTTCGAGTTCATCTGCTGCGTGATGCGAGACGACGTAGTTCTTTGAGCGAATCAGCTCGCGAAAGATGTCGATCGTGGTCACAAGTTGCGTTTAGCGCCTCCTGGTCACGGCCGCTAATGTTCAAACTGACCGAGAGGCAACGGCCGGATGAACGATTTTTTTTCTCAGTTGGTTGGGCTTAAGTCAGTGACATACGAGCTTGGCCCCTTATCCTCTTAAACCGCGCTCAGGACCGGATGCGTAATTTTGGCATTGGTGCGGTGTCAACCGCGCCGGCCAAGCGTGCGGCTAAAGCCGCACCTACCAATTACGTTTCTCGCACTGGGCGTGGTTTAGCAGCAGGACACATGGGTCAGTCCTCGAGGTCAATATGGTCAAGTTCCTGGGACAGTTTACTCAATAGGGTCTGCCGCGGAGTATGAAATAAGTAAACTGTCCCCGGAATTGCAAGTAAACTGTCCCCGGAATTGCGGCTTAGCCGTTGAGTTCTTCAACGACTGGGACGCCATCTTCCGCGTGCTTGCGCACCCGGAACTGCCGTTGACCAACAACGCGGCCGAGCGTGCGCTGCGCCATTGGGTCATCGCCCGCCGCCTCAGCCATGGCACCCGTACCGCCGTTGGCTCCCGGGCCTTTACCCTGCTGGCCAGTGTCATCGACACCTGTCGGCAACGTCGGCACTCGCCTTGGACCTACCTGGTCAAGGCCATCACTGACCGGCGCCAGGGGTTGTCGTTGGCCCCCCTGCCGCAGGTGGGGGTCTGAACGATTACTCAGGCGTCATTATTAGCACCGAATTGCTCCCGGGCGGATTCGACTATTCTCGCGAACAGCGGATACACGTCGTTAATTTTTTCAAGGGCTTTCCTAACGGGTTCTAGGGCGTCTTCAATGGTGTCGTTGACGTAAGTTTCGGCGAGGAGTTTTGCGTCGATCGTCCAAGGTAAGTGCCACGAGCCTTCTGCGCGATCAAACCGAAAGCCCGCCCTTTCAATACCAGCATATTCCGGTTTCCTATTTATCTGGCGCACGAAATGATTCAATGCACGCCTCGTGGCATTAGGCAATTGAGCACGGTCGAAGCAAAATTTGAAGATAATTCTCGACTGACGTGCAGCCAACAATGCAGTAAGCCATTCCTCATCATCGTCATCAATCACATCAATAGAAAAGTATGCGATCCAATCGCGCTGCTCGCCTGTCTGCCATTGTCCTGGCCCAAAAGAGGTGCCTGAGTCTTCAGTCCAGAATTCAAAGCAGCCATCCCACTCCATGCCTGCTGCCCACGCTTCAATCGTTCGATCAATAGCGGAAAAAACACTTTCGCTCAGTTCGCCGTTGAGCAGTCTCATCGCATCTTCAAGCATCGCAATGTTTTCGATGATCAGGGCTGCTGCTTGTTTGTCACACATTTTCTCACCTTGAAATTACAAAAATGATTGGATGTGCTCGACGAACTGCCGAAGCACGATTTTTGTGAAGCAATCAGGCAGCGTCTCGATCTGCCGTTCGATTGCCTTGATGACATCGCTCCATGAGACTGGAATCAACGGTACATCCGTACCCGCATCTTGATATCGAGAAGGCAATTGCCCGTAGCGAGTCAGGTAGATGACGCCCCAGGGTCGGCCGCGAGCCCTAGCTTTGGCGATTGCCAGATAGCGATCAAGCTGTTTGGCGGTTTCCACAGCGCCGATCTTGATTTCGATGAATAGCAGCAGGCCCTCGCCGTCGATCTCAATGTCGACCCGGCTGTCCTTTTCCCCCAAGGGACAAGATTCGACACGAGTCCAGTAGGGAAGATCGGTCGTTCCCGATTTTGGAAAATCTTTAATATCTGATGGAATACCCTCAAGCAGGGTGGCAAGAATCTTTGCCCCTTGACCATGCGTGCCCCGGCAATCGAGCAGCCATGCCAAAACCTTGCTGTTGCGCAACTCGTTCCACCCTAGACCGCTGACCTCCCAAACATTGATCAATGAACCTTGCGAATGCAGCGCTGCCTGAGCTTGCAAAGCTGGTCGAAAGTCTTCAAAAAAGAGTGTCATTTCGATCACCCGTGCGGCCCAGTCGATGGTAGGCACGGATTGCTTGTGGTCAATCGGGGTGTGTAGTGGTTGCCACGCTGCAAAAAAACGCTGGAGTTGATCGGCTAGTGATTCAGGTATGGGTGTGTCTCGAAATAATGCGTTATGATTCTCGGCCCATGCGGTAAAGAATCGTCCAAGTTGTACGGCAAGCTCCGGAGCAGGTTCGGCAGACGGATTTTCCGGTGCAGTTAAATGAATACAACGCCACGTCGTGAAGAAATCTGCCAATCCAGCCAATGGAGAGACAGGTACAGTCGGAGTCGGCATATTGCAAATCCCCCTTGTTTGCTGCATGAGACAAAGCGCCCGATATCGATACAACTATCTGCTTACGGCTTGGCCCCGGATGGAGCCGACCAGACAATATCCTTATTTCCTCCGCAGAGGAAAAAAAGCGAACGAGGTCCAGGCACGCATTAATTCCTCGGTTCTCAGTTACGAAAGCGTATTGGAGCCTGGCTTCTAAAGCCTCGTCTCAATCATACATCATCGTTACGCTGAACACCCGCTCTGCTGCGCTCATATTTGGGCACCACCAAGGCTCAAACCAGTATCCATCAGCGTCGTCCGGCAGGGCTTCGCCGAATCGGCGCGATATCGCGTCGCGTTCGGCCCACGAAGTGAAAGCGAACCGGGGCGCATTGACCCAGATGTGCGCATAACGGCAGCGATGCGGTGACACGGCCGCGTAGGCAGTGGCGATGGCCGGTCCGGGGTCTTCGGGCGGCGTCCAGCGGACCGCCGTGGTGCGGGCGAACCTGGTCCTGGTCAGCGGTCCCTGTGTATCCGCGAAGTCGTGACTGCTATTGGATTGGAGCATCAGCAGGCCGGGCAGCAGGACAAGGACGATTCCCGTCTGGTCCAGGGTGTTCGCGCCCTGTTGGACCTCAATGACTGGGGCCTGTAATCCCGCACGCCAAGGGTCGTCGTGGCGGATGCCCGAGGCATTGAGTACGACGAGCACACGCAGATAAACGCCGGCCGCAGCCAGAAGACCAGCCCAATGCGTTGCCTCGGCGCGGACTCTTGAATCGGTGGCGTCGAGGATCAGCACGGCGCCTGAGCAGCGTGCCAAGCGCAGGTCGAGCCCGGTGGCGGTGGTGGCGCCACTCGCCAGCCCAGTGCGATACAGGCCAAGGTCGCCTGCCCCGTCTTCGAGATGATGGAACCCGAACAACTCAGGGAATAGCTCTGGGAACCGCGCGGGGATTTGGTCGACGATGCGTCCCCCCGTCTTTCCCAGTCCGATCACCAGCGGCCAGACCCCCCGACCGATTGCAGTGGAGTCGAACGTCGCGGACGACGCCATGGCCAACTGGTCTGGCGTGGCCGAGGCGAGCGACAGCCCCGCATGAGTCGCCAGGGTTTGCGGCAAGCGGTCGAACACTGGCACCAAGGGCCGGACCATCGTGGTCTCGGTCTCGTTGCCGCTGAAACCCAGTGCGTTGCGAAGGTAAAACGCGCCCCCCGCCCCGGCGCCTTGCAGTAATGTACGGCGTTTCATCGCAATATTTCCCCTGTGGTGGTGCGCGCAGCGCCTTCATCGGACGTCAGGGCATGATTAGGCCACAGCTATGCGTCAGAGGTTGTCCGATGCGAGCGTTCGACTGCGGGTGGAAGCAAAACCGGGGATAGACCAGAATGGCAGTAACAATCCCCCGGCAAAGCCGGGGGCTTTCGATCGTGAGCCGCTCAAAGCGGCTACGGGGTCGCTAACGCGGCCCCGCGGTTCTTGGGCCACCTAAAGGTGGCGAACCAGCTCCAGAGGTTGAGCTGCTCGAGTCGCTGGTCCTCCTGCTCTTGGTTCTTGATGTACTCACGAATCGTCGCCTCGTCTCGACCCACCGTCGAGACGAAGTACCCCCGAGCCCAGAAGTGCTGCCCGCGAGTTCCGGGGACCGCGAGTTCCGGGGACCGCGAGTTCCGCGAGTTCCGGGGACAGTTTACTCAATTCGGTATCTGTAAGCTGCGGCGAGATCGACAAACTACCCCCGGATCTCCCGCCCGAAACTCCCGCATCGTTGCCGGATGCGAGTCAAGCCGAATCGGGGTCGGCCGAGACGGGTGCATGCAATGCTCAACCCGCGGGGTTCTGTGCCTTGGCCGATCCCGGCAGCCGTAACAACCGTTCGCTCCGCCACACACGAACGATGCGAACGCGCTGCGCGTCGAGGCGATAGACGATCCGGAAAGGAGGGTGGATCAACTCGCGCAGGAAGGTTTGGCCGAACTCCGGAACGATACGCCCGATGCTCGGGTGGTCGGCGAGCACCTCCACGCGTTCAAAGATTTCAGCGACAAGCCGGTCGCCAACCTCCGGCACCCCTTCGTCGGCGTACCACTCCTGGATGCCCGTCAAGTCGCCGAGTGCGGACTCGGCGAAACTCACCCTGGCGACGGTCACGCCCCTAGGCCACGCCGAACCTGGCCTTGGCATCGGCGAGAGAGACCTCGCGGCCAGTGTCCAAGTCGGCCAATCCCGCGACCACGGCACGCATGAAGGCCCGCTCCTCGGCGGCCTGCTCGTAGTCGGCCACGGACTGCATAACGGCGACTCCGCGCCCTCGGCTGGTGAGCAGCACGGGCCGATGGGCCTCGGCCGCGTGCTTGACCACACGACCAGGATTGACCTTGAGGTCCGCTAACGGGACCACGTCTTCGGAGAATTTCATGCTCATGGACGCCTGTCGCTGGGCTTGGTTGGTGCGGACAGTAGCACCGGTCAAGTGGTCTGCCAAGAAATAGGGGACGGCCAAGAAATAGGAAGAAATAGGGGACGAGGAAGAAATAGGGGACGCGAGGAAGAAATAGGGGACAAGAAATAGGGGACGTACCCTGAGGTATCCCCACGAATCTGCGCGAGACATCAGTAGGTTAGCGGAACCCCTGCGTCAGGGGCTTACCTAGCTACTAAATAACTCTGTATCTATCTGATCGAAATAGACATTTCGTGGGGATACCTCAGGGACGTACCACGATTACTCCGATAGGCCACTTAGCTCGGTGCAGGAGCAGAGACAAGGGTACCGATCGAGCGCGTCGCGGCCGTGCTGCCGGCGCATCCCGATTGGCAGTTTCCGCCGACCGAGACGTTGACCGCACGCACCGCCTGACCAGCGGACTCGCGCGCCCGGGCCGCGTTCGACGTGGTGGAACCATCGACGGTCATCCTTGGGATTCGATCCGAGAAAGCCAATAACCTGGACGCTTGCGATGATGGGCAACCACCGCAATCTGCAAGGCGTCTCCGACGATCCGAAAGAATATGGCGTCCAGATATTCCGCCTCCGCACCGGGCAGGAAGCTGTGCCTCACTTCAGCAATGCCCGTGCCTTGGCCGCAACGGCCTCGCCGGGAATCGCTTGAACCAGGCCAGCATCGCACTCGTCGGCGCGTCGGGCGCTTTCTTCTCCCCATAGACGGTCGAATTCGGCGTCGTTGGGTTCTTCCAGACTCAACAGCAGCTTCTGAGCGAGCGCGGCCCGTTGGTCCAATGGGAATGTGAGCACCGCGGATTCAAGCTGCGAAAACATCATGGTGACACCTCAATAAAATTTGGGGCGACGGATCGTACTGCGCATTACGTCAGTCCGGCGCCCAGGGGGCGAAACTGGGGACGGGCAAAACCGGCGACAGACCACGGTGTCCGGCGGAAACCGGACACCAGATAATAGCGGATAAAAGGGGACGGGATAACAGGGAGTTCAAGTCCGACGCCAGCCGCCTGCTGGCCCGTTTGCACGACGAACCGGGGGTGCTGGTCCTGATCCGGAACGGCCGCGCCAGCGCCGTGGTCCAGGACTACGAGCAGTACCAGGCGGAGCACGAGGGCTTCCTGATGCTCAAGCTGCTGGTCCAGGGCGAGACCGATTGCGCCCAGGGGCGGACCATCGCCCAGGAGGACCTCTTCGGCGACCTACGTCGGGAACTCACCGGCCCCAGAGCAGACGACGCGGTCTAGCCGGCTTTTGCCTTGGCGCTACGTCGGTCGCTCCCAAGCCCGATCGCTACTCGATCGGTGCCCACAGGTCATCCAGTCTGATCGTCACTGCCGCGAACGGCGCAACCGACACCGCTGCTGCGCCGGCGAAGCGTCCGATCTCCCTCCAGGCGCCGCCTTCCAAGGCGTAGGCTTCCAGGATGTGCGCGACCGGATCGAGCAGCCAGGCGTAGGGAACCCCGTACCGCGCGTAGATCGGCATCTTGACCTTGCGGTCTTTGCTCTCGGTCGATGGGGACAGAATTTCGCACACCCAATCCGGCACCACGGTGAAGCGATGGTCGCGCGGAAATCCGGGTAACCGCTCCTTGCGCCATCCGGCCAGGTCCGGAACATCGACTTCGGTGTTGCGTAGGAAGTGCAGTTCGGGTTCCTGAACGATCCACCAGCCGCCGGGACCCCCGCGTCCGCGCTCGAACGGGCCGAGCAGTTCGTAGCCTAGCTCAGACGCGGCAAACACATGCGGGCCGCTCGGGCGCGGCTGGGTGTAAATCTGACCGTTGAGGATTTCCCCGGTCAGTCCTTCCGGCAGGGCTTCAAGCTGTTCATAGAGACTGGGGCGGGTCTTCTGGTGCGCGTGCATGGCTCGGCTTCTCGTACTGGTCGATCTAGCTAAGGTGATTTTCGGGAAGAGATCGACCGACAGGCAGGCAGGTAGGGGCGACTTAAGTCGCCCCTACAGCTCCCCGCGGATCTTGCTCCACCCGCATAACAGACCGGAGATCGAGGTTTCGGCCGAACGCGGGGCCGCCGCCCGCTAAAGCGTCGGCCTCCGGTCGCATCGCCCCCGTCAGCGGAGGTTGAGCCCGCGCGGTCCGAAATCCTTCGGAAATCGCCTAAGCATACCCCGCAGAGAAACCGGAAGAAATCTAAAGCGCCTGGGTTTCACCGGCATGCCGGGGCGTCAGGCGCGAGCGTTGGGGACATCACGGCCGCGTTCGCGGATGGCGTCGCCAGACAGGGAACCGCCCTTTGTGGTTTAATACCGCCCCATGTTTCATCCCCTCCCCCTCTATATCGGCCTGCGCTACACTCGCGCGAAGCGCCGCAACCATTTCATCTCGTTTATCTCGCTGGTCTCCATGCTGGGGATCACGCTCGGCATCATGGCCTTGATCGTGGTGCTGTCGGTGATGAACGGGTTCCACCAGGAGATCCGTGAGCGGATCCTGTCCATGGCCTCCCATGCGACCCTGTCCGACCCTTACGGCGGCGGCATGACCGACTGGCGTGAGGGACTTGCCAAGGTCCGCACCCACGCGGACGTGGTCGGTGCCGCACCGTTCGTGGAGGTGCAGGCGATGCTCGTCGGTCCCTCCAACGTGAGTGGAGCGCTGGTGCGCGGCATCCTGCCGGTCGATGAGGATCAGGTGTCGGACCTGCGCCGCCAGATGGAGAGCGGCTCGGTGGATGATCTGGTCCCCGGCGATTTCCGCATCATCCTCGGTGACGAGCTCGCCGCCTATCTGGGAGTCGGTCCGGGGGACAAGGTCACCGTGGTCACCCCCCAAGTGACCGCCACCCCGATCGGCGTCATGCCGCGGCTCAAGCGGTTCACCGTGAGCGGCATTTTCTCGGTCGGCATGGCGGACTATGACCGCAGCGCGGCCTTCGTCCAGATGGACGACGCGGCCAAGCTGATGGCGCTGGGCGACGGGGTCACCGGCATTCGGCTCAAGCTCACCGACATGTGGGAAGCCCCCCGGATGGCACTGCAGATCGCCGAGGATTTGGGCGGCGTCTATCGCGTGGTCGACTGGACGCAGGTCCACGCCAATTTCTTCCGGGCGCTGGCGATCGAGAAGCGGATGCTGAGCATCATTCTGTTCCTGATCGTCGCGGTGGCTGCCTTCAATATCGTCTCCGCGCTGGTCATGGTGGTCACGGACAAGCGCTCCGACATCGCGGTGCTGCGCACCCTGGGCGCCTCGCCCGGCTCGGTGATGCGC
Source organism: uncultured Lamprocystis sp. (assembly GCF_903933125.1). GTDB lineage: Bacteria > Pseudomonadota > Gammaproteobacteria > Chromatiales > Chromatiaceae > Thiodictyon. The sequence continues at coordinate 9,275 of NZ_CAIZIZ010000588.1, forward strand.
ATCTTCATCGTCCAGGGCACCGCCATCGGGCTGATGGGTACTCTGATGGGGGTGATCGTCGGGGTGCTGTTCGCCCTCAATCTCGAATCGATCGTCGGTTTCGTCGAGGCCGCCTTCAACGTGCACTTCCTCGATCCGAACATCTACTACATCAGCGATCTGCCGTCCGAAGTTCATTGGCAGGATGTGGTGCTGATCGCCGGTTCAGCCTTCATCATGTCCGTACTCGCGACCCTGTACCCAGCCTGGCGGGCGGCCAACACCCAGCCGGCCGAGGCGCTGCGTTATGAATAACCCGCTGCACGGCGAGGACGGCGCTCCGGCCCTGGACATCGAAGGGCTCGGGAAGATCTTCAGCGAAGGTCCCCAGGAAGTCGAAGTGTTGCGCGGGGTGAACCTGCGGGTCGAGTCCGGCGCCCGGGTCGCCATCGTCGGCTCATCGGGCTCCGGCAAGAGCACCCTGCTGCACTGCATCGGCGGGCTTGACCGGCCCACCGCCGGACGGGTCAGTTGGCTGGGCCAGGACATCGGGCACCTCTCGGAGGCGCGGCGCGGGCGCTTGCGCAACCGGCATCTGGGCTTCGTCTATCAGTTTCACCATCTGCTGCCGGAGTTCACCGCCGTCGAGAACGTGGCCATGCCGCTGCTGATCGGCGGCGCGTCGCCGGCCGAGGCGCGGGCCAAGGCCGAGGCGATCCTCGCGCGAGTCGGGCTGACGCAGCGCGGCACCCACAAGCCATCCGAGCTCTCCGGCGGCGAACGCCAGCGGGCGGCCATCGCCCGCGCCCTGGTGACCCGGCCGGCCTGCCTGCTGGCGGACGAACCAACCGGCAATTTGGATCGCCATACGGCGGGTCAGGTTTACGAACTGATGCTGGAACTGAATGCGGCGATCGGCACCGCGCTGGTGATCGTCACCCATGACCTGAGCCTGGCCGGACGCATGGATCAGATCTGGCGGTTGGACGACGGCGTGCTGACCGCGGGCGCGGTCAACGCCTGATAGCGCAGTCTGCGCCGCCGGATCGCGCGCACCAGATACCAATGCCACAGCAAGCGCACGCCGAAGTAGCCCAGGATGCTGCATCCCGTGGCGCAGACCAACATGCCGAGCCCGAGCGGCGCCATCACCTCGACCCAGTTGTGCCAGTCGGCCCAGAAGCCCAGATCGAACCCCTTGGGTGAACTGCCCAGCAGCCAACTGCCCACCAGATAGGCAAAATAGAACATCGGCGGGATGGTCACGGGGTTGGTTATCCACACCAGCGCCACCGCGAGCGGCAGGTTCACCCGCACCACGATGGCCGCCGCCGCGGCCAGACCCATCTGGCCGATGGGCGGCATGTACATCATGAAAAAACCCACGGCGAAGGCGCCGGCGGCGGACCGCCGGTTGAGGTACCACAGATTGGGATCATGCAGCAGCTTGCCGAACACGGACAACCAGCGGTTCTCCCGGAGGGTCCGCGGAGCGGGCATGATGCGCTTCAGCCATTTTTTCACGGCGCGGTCCCGTCTGATGACTCGTGATAAATCGGTCGCGGATGATTGCGCGGGTCAAACCGACCGGTCCTGCGGCGATGGTACCCATTCACTGTGACGGATGCGCTAGACTCAGGCCGATATCAACGTCACAGGACGTGATCCATGCCGGCCAATCCCCCACCGCCGCGCCTCAACGGTCAGCAACAGCCGCCGCCTGCAACGCAGACGCGACCCAACCTGGCCCGCTTGGGGCTGGCCTTCGCGGTCGGGATCGGCTGCTTCTATCTGTCGCCGGCCATGCCTCCGATCTGGACCACTGCCGCGCTCGGCGTTCTGGCGATCATACTGGGTCTTTTCAAGCAACCCAACGTCTGTCGCCCGCTGGCCGCACTCTGCGTCGGTCTTCTCTATGCCCAGATTCACACCGCGCTGCAACTCGCCAACCCTTTTCCTGACGCGCTCGCCCGCACACCGATCACCATCGAGGGACGCATCGCCTCGTTGCCCACCGATCTGGACCTGGGCCGCCGTTTCCTCTTTGATGTCGAGCAGGCCAGCGCCGACGGCCAACCACTGCCCTTCACCGGTCTGGTGCGCATCTCCTGGTACGAGGATGCGCCGCGCCTGCGCGCCGGCGAGCGCTGGCGCCTGCCGGTGCGGCTCAAACCGCGCCACGGCTTCGCCAACCCCGGCGGATTCGACTTCGAGCGCTGGCTGTTCGCCCAGGGAATCAAGGCCACCGGCAGCGTCCGCCGCGGCGCGGGCGCCGAGCGACTTGATGCGGGACCCGGTCCTTACCGGCTGACGCGCGCCCGCCAGAACCTCAATGACCATCTGGCCGCGGTGCTGGGCGAGGCCCGCGCCCTGCCCCTGGTCCAGGCCCTGGTGACCGGCGACCAGTCCGGCTTCGAGCGCGACGACTGGGAGGCCATGACCCGCACCGGCACCAGCCATCTGGTGGCCATCTCGGGGCTGAACCTGGGGTTGATCGCAGCGGTTGCCTTCTTTCTCATCCGTTGGGTCTGGTCGCGCCGGCCGCGGCTCGCTCTCGCGCTGGCCGCACCCCGTGCGGCGGCGATCGGCGCCTTCCTCGCCGCCTTGGCCTACGCCGCCCTGGCCGGCTTCTCGGTGTCGACTCAGCGCGCCCTGATCATGGCCGCCGTGGTCTTCGCGGTCCTGTTCTGGGAGCGGACACCGCGTCACTGGCACGCCCTCATCCTGGCCCTGATCGCGGTCCTGATCGTCGACCCCAGGGCGGTGCTGGCCTACGGTTTCTGGCTGTCCTTCGCCGCGGTGGCGGTGCTGCTGTTCAATCTCGGTCAGCGCCTCCCCCGCCGCGACCCCTGGAGCCGTTGGGGACGGGCGCAATGGGCGGTCGCGCTGGGCTTGCTGCCGCTCTTGTTACTCCAGTTCGGCCGCGCTTCCGCCATCGCGCCGCTGGTGAATCTGGTGGCCGAACCACTCTTCACCCTGCTGCTGTTTCCGCTGGTGTTGGCGACCGCCCTGCTGAGTCTGGTGCCCGGACTGAGCCTGCCGCTGATCCTGACCGCGCAGTTGCTCGACTGGTGCCTGACGGCCCTGGCCTGGATCGCCGCCTTTCCCTGGGCGGCCTTCGCCCCGCCCCTGGGTCCGCACTGGGTCTGGCCCTTCGCCTTTCTCGGGGCGGCGCTGTTGCTCGCCCCGCGCGGCCTGCCGGGGCGCTGGCTGGGGCTGCCGCTGTTGCTGCCGCTGGCCCTGGTCCGGCCGGCGGCGCCCGGTCCGGGCGAAGTCTGGTTCACGCTGCTGGATGTTGGTCAGGGACTCAGCGCGGTGGTCCGCACCCAGGCGGGCACCCTGGTCTACGATGCCGGCCCCAGCTACCCCAGCGGCTTCAGCACGGGCGCGGTCGTGGTCGCGCCCTTTCTGGCCGCGCAAGGCCTCGCCCAGGTGGACATCCTGGTACTGAGTCACGCCGATCGGGATCATGCCGGCGGGGCGGCGGGGCTCATGGACCGAATCCCCGTGCGGCGGGTGCTCAGCGGTGAGCCCGCGGCCTTGACGTTATCGGGGGCCGAACACTGCCGGGCGGGTGACGGCTGGGACTGGTCCGGAGTGCATTTTGAGTTCCTGCACCCACCGGCGCCGCAAGCCGGAGTGAAGGCACTCACAGGCAACGACGCCTCTTGCGTCCTGCGGATCGCAACCGCGGGACGCGCGATCCTGCTGACCGGGGACGTCGGTACCGGCATCGAGTCACGCCTGGTCGAGCAATACGGCACCGGCCTGGCTGCCGATGTATTGGTCGCCGGACACCACGGCAGTTCGACCTCGACCGGGGCCGCGCTCCTGGATACGGTCAATCCCCGGCTGGTGCTCTTCGCCGCCGGCTATGCCAATCCATTCGGATTCCCGAATAAGGCGGTTGCGGAACGCATTGCCACCCGCGCGATACCCACGCTCGATACGGGTATCACCGGCGCGATCGAATTACGGCTGGGCGCCGAAGGTTCACTCGCTGGACCCTGGCTCTGGCGCGATCGATCACGTCGGATTTGGACGCACGTCGCTACCGGTGCGCGCCGGGAGGAAGCGCCCTCTCCGCGTCTGCGGGATCAGTATCGGCAGTGATCGGAGCCGCATCGAACGGCTGGAGCATCTGCTCGCGCTCCGCGGCGCTAAGGCCGGATTGCTCAAGACTGGCGGCGAAGTCGCTCCTGAGATCGTCGTCACTGCGCTCCGGCGGATTGATCTCAGAGAGTTCAATGTCATCCATCGCCGCTTCCTCAATCACCCCTTTCATTTCACGGAAATGCGCGATCTGCTCTTGACTTGCACCGCCCAACTCCAAGCCTTGAATCATCGCGTCCAACTGCTTCAGGCTGGCGTCCCTGGCCTCGATCTGCTGGGTAATGAGATCGGCCCGGTCCTGCGGTGTCAATACCCATCCAGGCGGCTGGAACCGGTTTACATCAGGTGCGGCGTCTATTCGGCTTTGCTGCTCTCCGAGCCCCGCGCGCGCTGCCATGGAGACGCTTTGGGCTGGCGCATCGGACCCCGCTGAACGACCCGCGGGGCCACCCCCTGGCGGTTGATTGGCGGGGGCCGCTGCCGCTGCCGGGCGACTGGCTGTCGTCGACTCAGCGGTTTCAGTCCCAACGCCGGTGTAGCGGCCGGTCAGGAATCCCGCACCGAAGATGATCAGGGCACCACTCAGAATCATCGTGTGTCGTATCATGGATGCGATCTCTCAACAGCCGCGCGAATGTTGAGACACTCACGTTGAACGAGCCTATCGGTTTCGCTCGTATCAGATATTCACATCTCATTCAGGGAAACGTGGCAACTCAGCGTCGCCGTCCGTGGCACCGGCGTCAATCGCACTGATCGCCCGCGACGCGCAAGCGCAACACGACCAAGCGGTTTTGTTCTGCATCCGTGCTGCAATCCGCGACGACATCCGGCGGCGCTGTACCCACCGCAGGCCCTAATTCGCGTACAGATAAGTTACCGTGCCGCCGTACCGATAACTGCCGGCTGCCGGCCACGAGGCATTGCTGCAAACCAGGTAGACATTCTTGTGCAGATTCGCAACGATTGCTCTGGCGAGTTCCGGATCGGTGGTGCTGCAGGAAAAAACGTAAGCCGGCACTGCCAAGAAATCGCTCGGACTAACGTAGATATAAGTGGTCGTCGAATCCGCGTAGACCATTTCGACCGGACCGCTGGTCACCGCCGCAGTTGCGATACCAGCGCCAACGAGCCCGGCAACGGCCAGAAGCGAAGACTGCACCAGTTTCTGCGTATTCATCATGATCACTCCGATTTATCTGGGACTGATGAGCGATACTGCATACTCAGGTTCGGCGTCAGAAGCTGAGCCTTGCAGTCAAGTATATTCGACAAATCCCGGATGTCAAGGAACCGATCAAACTGAATAATGCGTCATTTCCATTGAAATACTACTACATTCTGCTCATTCTGTTATTCCCGTTTCCATCACTTCTCTAATGGCATAAGAGAATAATGCATTAAAAAAATAAGGAAATAACCGGCGCAGCAGATCACATAGTACGATCATCGCGGAACATCATGCGAGCACCTCAGTCCCGCCCAGATAGGGCCGCAAGGCCTCCGGTACCCCGATCCGCCCATCCGCCTGCTGGTAGTTCTCCAGCACCGCCACCAGAGTCCGGCCGACCGCCAGTCCGGACCCGTTCAGCGTATGCAGCAGCTCCGGTTTGCCGGTCTCGGGATTACGCCAGCGCGCCTGCAGGCGGCGCGCCTGGAAGTCGCCGAAGTTGCTGCACGAGGAAATCTCGCGATAGGTCTGCTGACCGGGCAGCCAGACTTCCAGGTCATAGGTCTTGCGCGACGAAAAGCCCAGATCCCCGGTGCACAGGGTCACCACCCGGTAGGGCAGCCCCAGCCGCTGCAGCACCGTCTCGGCATGACCGGTGAGCGCCTCGTGCGCCTGGGCCGACTCCGCGGGCGGCACCGCCTGCACCAGCTCCACCTTCTCGAACTGATGCTGACGGATCATGCCGCGCGTGTCCTTGCCGTAGGAGCCGGCCTCGCTGCGGAAACACGGCGTATGGGCCACCCATTTGCGCGGCATGGCGTCCGCCTCCACGATGACATCGCGCACCAGATTGGTCACCGGCACCTCGGCGGTGGGGATCAGATAGAAGGACTTCTCACCCGGCACCTTGAACAGATCGGCCTCGAACTTGGGCAACTGACCGGTACCGTAAAGGCTCTCCGCGTTGACCAGATAAGGGACATAGACCTCGGTGTAACCGTGCTCACGGGTATGCAGATCGAGCATGAACTGGATCAGCGCCCGCTGCATCCGCGCCAGGGGTCCGGACAGCACCACGAAACGCGCGCCCGACACCTTGGACGCGGCGTCGAAATCCATCCAGCTCAGCGCCGTCCCCAGGTCGACATGATCCTTGGGGGCGAAGTCGAAGCGGGTCGGCTCGCCCCAGCGGCGCTCCTCGCGGTTGGCGTGCTCATCCCGGCCGTCCGGGACGCTGGCATCCGGCAGGTTCGGCAGACTCAGCGCGATCTCGGTCAATTCCTGCTGAATGGCATTGAGCCGCTCCTCCGCCGACTTGAGCCCTTCGCCCAGATCCGCCACCGCCGCCAGCAGGGGCGCCGTGTCCTCCCCCGCCGCCTTGGCCCGGCCGATCGCCTTGGAGCGCGTGTTGCGTTCGTTCTGCAGCTCCTGCACCCGCACCTGCAAGCCCTTGCGTTCACCCTCCAGGGCGTCGAGACGGGCGGTATCCAACTGCAACCCGCGGCGGGCCAGTTGAGCGGCGACCAGATCCAGGTCGGTACGAAGCAGGCGGGGGTCTAACACGGGAAGTCACCAATCTTGGCAGGAGAAAGCAGGAGGCCGGAGTTGCGCGGCCGATGTCGGGGTGAATTCTACACCGGGCGGCCGGGCCGGAACCGGAGTCCGATCGGTGTAGGTTGGGGTGAGGAACGAACCCCAACATGTCCACCCGTTGATGGTTGAATGTTGGGGTTCCTTCGTCACCCCAACCTACGCCCTGCGGTCCGCGGCCTCACCGCGCGGTCATCCGCACCGCCGCGAAGCGTTCGGAACCCGGATTGGTCCACAGGTGTCACAGATGTCCACCGATGAAGAAGAAAAATCTGTGTTCATCTGTGACACCTGTGGATCGGATTTCCGCCCCGTGCCTCGGCGAACGCTGACCGGAACAATGATTAAGCGCGATCCGTGTAGGTTGGGGTGAGGAACGAACCCCAACATGGCCGCCCGCCGATAGTTGGATGTTGGGGTTCCTGCGTCACCCCCAACCTACGCCCTGGAGTCCAGGGCACTTTCGTGGAAGCCGCAAAGTGCCCCCGTGGGAGCGGCCTCCGGCCGCGACGGGGCCGCGCCTGATTTCGTTGCGTCGGCGTTCATCACCGCCCACCGTCGCGGCCGGAGGCCGCTCCCACGCAAGACGTTCATGTCGCGTGCGCCCGCCGCTGCCACACCAGCGTCCGGTTGTTGACCGG
>NZ_CAIZIZ010000589.1 GCF_903933125.1 uncultured Lamprocystis sp.
CAGCCAGCCCGGCGCTGGGTGGTCGAACGGACAATCGCCTGGCTGAAAGTGTTTCGGGCGAGTCGGACACGTTACTGTTGTCGGGCCACGAACTACTTGGCGATGATTCACCTGGCCTGTGCCCTAATCCTGTCCAGGAAACTTGCAGCCGCTTGAAGGCAGGAGTAAGCATATTCTGTGCCGGATGTCCTCTAATGCAGAGCCGCAATCAGACAGTGCTGATCCTGACCCCTGAGCAGTACGCGAAGCTGTTCATCGCGATGCAACAGCGGGGCGCCAACGCCGAACAACCTTTGTCTACCCCAGACCCGGACGCGCTGGAGGAGGCACCCCATGGTTAGGCGCCCTTATCGCCGCTACACCGTCGAGTACGTGACCACCGGTGCGCCCGCACCCACGGCCAGTCATCGCAAGATTTGGTCAGGCAGCACGCTGCGGCGCACCGAGGTCACCGCCGCCTCGGCCGCTCAAGCTTGCTGGCGGGCGGCCCTGCGCTGCGGCGGGTCCAAGCATCGCACCGTGGGACGGGCGCTATGAGCGCGGCGCATCCAGAAGAGAAGCGGATTGCGCTGGCCTGTGCCGGTGAGCCGGTCACGGTCACCGGCAAGCATTGGCACTTCGGGCTGTACCTGTGCCATGTCGGCGACCTGCCGGTGGCCCCGCCCGATACGCCGGACGGGGCGGTGTGGGAGATCATCGACGGGGTGACCGGCGCACTGATCAGCGCCGGGGACACCCGCGGCGCGGCGATCGATGCCGCTCAACTGCGCCTCGCCGGGCTGAAGGCGCTGACCGGTCTTAGCACCAATGCGCTGCTGGCGGACGCCCGGCGCCAGTATCGGGAGCGCCACGATGCCGACTGAAATCGTCTGTACCGTCTGCGGCGCCCGGCAGCCGTTGGTGGCCGCGCTGGATGCGCCGGCCACGGCGGCGGCCTGGTTGGCAGCGCACCGGCGGTGCCGAGTCATCGATCATCCAGCGCTGTCACCCGGCACGGCGGGCGCAGTGGCGCAAGGTCTGTGCACTGTGGATCACGCTGGCCGGCGCTGGCGCGGTGCGCGACCGCTCCGAGCAGGCCATGCTGACCTGGTGCCGCCGCCTGGTACGCGAAGACCGCATCGAGTGGGCCAGCGTCGGCAGCCTGCATCTGTGCATCGAAGGGCTCAAGGACTGGGCCGCCCGTGAGCAGGTTGCCAAGGTGGGATAATGGAGCGCCTGGACCCCTCACTGCTGCCCCCGCAGATCCGCATGTTGGTCCGCCTCCTCGGCACCGAGGACGCGGTCGCCCTCCTGCGGACCTGGGGCGGACAGCGGCGGTGGGTCCCGGCCGACCCGTCCTTAGCCTGCCCTGACCTCCGCACCTGTCTCTCCCCGGCCGGACTGATCGCCCTCTGCCAATCCCAGTTCGGGGGCCTGGCCACCGACTGGCCGAAGGTCGACAAAGCCCTGCGCCAGTCGATCCACGCCGCCATGCGCGCCGACCGCGCCGCTGGTGCCACCGCCAACGAACGCGCCAAACGCTACAGCTACACCAGCCGGCGCGTCCGCACCATCGCCCCCTCCCACCATTTACAGGATTTACACCCCTCCGTAAATTCCGTAAATCCCGACGATCTGCAACTTGATTTGTTCCGATAACCGCACAGCGCGGCGGTTTTTGTCGCAAATCATCTGTCCGACGCTGCACCTGACTTCGTTGTTTTTCTTCGTTTTCTGACTTTTTGTAATTCGCAATCGAAATGGTGCCCTACACCGGCGGCGAACCCGGCGGCGTCCGCGGCGCGCGCCGCTTGGGTCAGGTCGAGCAGTTCCGCGGCGTCGTCGCGCACCATGAAGTGGGCGATCAGCGGGGCGTCGCGTACCAACTCGCCCCAGAGTTCGGCGCCCTCCAGCAGTTTGCGCTGCTCCAGCACCACTTCCGGTCTGGGCCGCAGCCCGTCCGGCCGGCCGGCGGCGGCCCAACCGGCAGCGTCCTGCGCCAGGCGGGGGCGCAACATCAGGGCCTCGCGGCGCCGCTCGATCCACTGTGCCAAAGCGGGCCAGGCGTTGAACAGCGCCTCGTGGGCGACCTCCACCACGCGGCCCTGAAGGACGTCGGCGGTGGACGCCGTCTCACCCCGCCCGGCGGTGACCAGCAACCGGGCCTGGGGTCCGGCCAGTTCGCGGATCAGCGCCTGTGCCGACGCGTCCCCCTCCCAATAGGCGAGGTCCTCCCGCCGGCGGGTCGCCTCGCCGTCGAGCCGCACGGTGAGCAACCGCGAGAAGACCCGCGGCAAGATCGCGTCGAGGTCGACTCCGGCGCGGGCGACCGCCTCGCAGGCCCGTTGCGCGATCACCCCCGCGAGCCCGCCGATGGCGTCATAGTCGGCCTCGCCCAGTGTCGGCTCGGGCTGGCCGCAGCAGCGGGTATATAGTGCCTGAAAGAAAACTCAACGTTTTCTGCAGCGCCTATTCGCTGTCGCGGGGAAATTTCGCGGCGTGATCATTCATCGCGATGAATACAAAGCATAGTGTGTTCATAATAGTGCGAGAATAAGAATTACTCTTATTAC